>CAKZLG010000232.1 GCA_937125035.1 uncultured Maribacter sp.
GGATTATAGGTATGGAAATGGGCCAAATTGCATTGGTTACCCCGCTTGGGGGAGTCTTTTTGATCACAGGCTGGGGCCTACTTCTGTACCATATCATCACCCAAAATAGAGTGGACATATAAATACCAATAGCGCCAATGGCAACCACAAAACGCATAGGACTGGTCCTGGGGCCCGTCCTTTTCTTTTTGATTTTGAATTTTTTTCATCCAACGGGGCTCAGCGCACAGGGCGTTGCCGTTTTGGCCACGACGGCCTGGATCGCGGTCTGGTGGATCACAGAGGCCATTCCCATAGCGGTCACGGCCCTTTTGCCCTTGGTTTTGTTTCCCCTATCTGGCGGGTTGGACCTTGTGGCCACGTCTGGGTCCTTTGGTCATAAATATGTATTTCTGTACTTAGGAGGGTTCATCATAGCGGTGGCGATAGAAAAATGGGCCCTGCACAAACGTATAGCGCTGAATATCATCAATCTCATTGGATCTAATGTGCGTAAGATCATCTTGGGCTTTATGATCGCCACGGCCTTCCTTTCCATGTGGATCTCCAATACGGCCACATCGGTCATGATGTTGCCCATTGGCCTGGCCATCATTAAACAGCTTAAGGACAACCCCAATACCCAGGCCAATGAGAATGAGATCTTTGGAAAGGCCTTGATGTTGGCCATTGCCTACAGCGCCTCCATTGGTGGGGTGGCCACCCTTATCGGTACGCCGCCCAATCTGGTTTTGGCCGGGGTGGTATCTGATATTTATGGCTACGAGATTACCTTTATGCAGTGGTTGGCGTTTGGGTTTCCCATATCCTTGGTGCTGCTTGGGGTTTGCTGGTGGTATCTTACCCGGTGGGCCTTTCAATTTCAACAAAAGGAATTTCCTGGGGGGCAACAGGAAATCAAGCGCCAATTGCAACTATTGGGGAAGATCAGCTATGAGGAAAAGATGGTGGCGCTCATTTTTGCTTTGACCGCGTTTTGTTGGATCACCCGTTCCTTCCTTTTACAGAAAATTTTTCCGGCCCTTGATGATACGATGATCGCCATCTTTTTTGCCGTGGTGCTTTTCCTTGTTCCTTCCCGAAAAAACAAACATAAGGCTTTGATCCAATGGGAAGAGGCCGTAAAGATACCCTGGGGCATTATTCTACTCTTTGGTGGCGGCATGGCTTTGGCCAAGGGCTTTGAAAGCAGTGGTTTGGCCGTCTGGATCGGAGAGCAGATGACCTCTTTGAGCGGGCTCCCCATTCTGGTCTTGGTGCTGGTCCTTATTGCCGCGGTGAATTTCTTAACGGAAATCACATCCAATTTGGCCACAACGGCCATGTTATTGCCCGTTTTGGCGCCCATGGCCCTAAGTGTGGACGTGCACCCCTTTGTGCTCATGGTGGCCGCTGCCGTGGCGGCCTCCTGTGCCTTTATGTTGCCTGTGGCCACACCACCCAATGCCGTAGTTTTTGGATCAGGCTATCTGCGCATACCGGATATGGTGAAACGAGGTGTTTTTATGAATATCATCTCCATAATCGTGCTTACCCTCTTTGTTTATTTTGTGCTCCCCTACTTATGGGATCTGGTCGTGGATGGTTTTCCGGAAGCGCTGAAATGAGTTTTTGTTTGAACTATCCGTAAGGTTTTGGGGTATTCCAAAACTATATGTGGCTAGGACGGCCCCGTGTCCCCATATTATGGAGTGTTTTTTAAGGAAGTATGGAAAATTCACAATTCTGCTATTTTTGTCGCCATTGGTCCGGAATATGATGGTTTTTGCTGTTAAATTTTAATAATTTTGCAAAACAAAAGATGATATATGAGCAGAGCTACCCAAGACAAGAGGGCAATTTCGCTGTCCAATTATGGCATTGACCACCACAACATCCATTATCAACTGGCCCCGGCGCAACTGCAACAAGAGACCTTGGCAAAAGACATGGGGCAAGAAACGAGCACGGGTACGCTTGCCGTGAACACGGGGGAGTTTACAGGGCGTTCCCCTCTTGATCGTTTTATAGTTAAGGACGATAAGACCGAGGATGAGGTGTGGTGGGGTCCCATCAATATACCTTTTGAGCCAAAGGCCTTTGACGCACTCTATGACAAGGTAATTGCCTATTTGAACCAAAAGGAGTTGTATGTACGCGATGCCTATGCCTGTGCAGACCCCAAATACAGACTTGCTATTAGGGTGGTCAATGAATACCCATGGTCCAACATGTTCGCCTATAATATGTTCCTGAGGCCCACGGAAGCCGAATTGAAGGGTTTTGAGCCCGAATGGACGGTGATCAACGCACCCGGTTTTAAGGCCAACGCGGAGGTGGATGGTACCCGGCAGCATAACTTCGCCATATTGAATTTCACCAAAAAAATTGCGCTCATAGGGGGCACTGGCTATACGGGGGAAATAAAGAAAGGCATCTTTTCCGCCTTGAACTTCATTCTTCCTGTCAACAAGGATACCTTGCCTATGCACTGTTCCGCCAATGTGGGCAATGACGGGGACACGGCCCTTTTCTTTGGTCTCTCCGGAACAGGGAAAACGACCCTCTCCACCGATCCCTACCGTAAGCTTATTGGAGACGACGAACATGGCTGGACCCCAAAGAACACGGTCTTTAATTTTGAGGGGGGCTGCTATGCCAAGGTCATCAATTTAAGCCAAGAACAGGAACCCGAAATATTCGGGGCCATAAAACCGGGGGCCATATTGGAAAATGTGGTGTTGGACGAACAGGGAAGGGTAGACTTCTCGGATACCTCCATTACCCAGAATACCAGGGTGAGCTATCCCATATACCATATTGAGAACATACAGGAGTCTTCCATGGGTGAGGATGTCAAACATGTGTTCTTTCTCACTGCCGATGCTTTTGGGGTGCTACCGCCCATCTCCAAGCTGACCCCGGCGCAGGCAGCCTATCATTTCATATCTGGGTACACCGCCAAAGTGGCGGGTACGGAGGCTGGGGTGGTGGAGCCCGTACCTTCCTTTTCCGCTTGTTTTGGGGCACCGTTCATGCCCTTGCACCCCACACGGTACGCAGAAATGCTGAGCCGTAAGATGATTGAGTCCGGGGTGGATGTCTGGTTGGTCAATACCGGTTGGACCGGTGGGCCGTATGGCGTGGGCACCCGTATGAAACTAAAATATACCAGGGCCATGATCTCCGCCGCATTACGGGGTGATCTTGGGCTTTACAGTTATGATACCTACCACATACACTCTGTCTTTGGAGTGGCACAGCCCCGGGAATGTCCTGGTGTGCCCTCATCCGTGTTGAGCCCTAGGGCCACATGGAACAACGATGCGGCCTATTATGAGACTGCCTTTAAATTGAGCAATGCTTTTCGCGAAAATTTCAAAAAGTTCGAGGCCTATGCCAATGAGGAGATACGTAGGGGCGGCCCACAGCGCTATGCCTTTTAAAAAAAATCCCCAAGAACGTCATTACGTCTTGGGGATTTTTTTTGGCGTTATGCCTTGCTTTTTATTTGTTCACTTGGGTAATGTATTTCTGGAGCGCCATGGTCATGGATGGGGTTTCTGGCGTGGGTGCCTGTATGTCTATGCGAAGGCCCGCCTCAGTGGCCGCCTCCACGGTAGAGTTCCCAAAGACGGCAATGCGGGTCTCTTTCTGCTCAAAATCCGGAAAGTTCTGCAGAAGGGATTCTATACCAGACGGACTGAAAAATACGAGGATATCATAATAGACATTCCTAAGGTCGGATAGATCGCTGATGACCGTTTTATAGAAAATACCCCTTTTCCAAGAAATATTGAGATCGTTCAAGGTTTCAGGAACAATGGGCTTCAATACATCGGATGAGGGCAGTAAATACTTCTCATCTTTGTATTTTTTAATGAGTGGGGCCAAATCGGTGAAAATGCGTTTGCCCACATAGATCTTCCTTTTTCGGTAGACCACGTATTTTTGGAGGTAATAGGCCACGGCCTCTGACTGGCAGAAATACTTCATGCTGTCCGGCACTTTGAAACGCATTTCCTCGGCAAGCCTAAAATAATGGTCCACGGCATTACGGCTGGTGAGTATGATCGCCGTAAAATCCTTCAAATCGATTTTTTGTGCACGCACTTCCTTGGCATCCACCCCCTCCACATGGATGAAAGGTCTAAAATCCACCTTTACTTTCTCCTTATCTATAAGCTTGGAATATGGAGAGTTATCCATCTTGGGTTCTGGTTGGGAAACCAAAATTGTTTTGACTTTCATACAATGCACTATTTTAGAAGGTGCCCAATAATGACCACGGGGGCAATTTCGAGTGCGCAAAGGTACAAAATAAAATAGAAAAAATGATGGGCCACTATTTTTTGGGAATTCTTAAGTACTGTGAACCAACCGATAAGGTTTATGGATAAAAAGAGAAAAAAACCTACATAAAAAGCAGGCTTTGAGTCTAAAAACAGATAGGTCATGACCACGTTGGCAAAGAAAAGGGCCAGACCGCTATAGGTGAGATAGGATATTTTTTTATAGATGAGCTCATTAAAGAGAGCGTAGGCACCGAACAGCCATCCGTTGCCCAATTGTAAGAACACTTTGAGCAGCAGAAAAACAAGAAGTCCGCCAAAGACCATGGGAAAGCCCAAGGGTTCTTGATCAACGCCCACTATCTTAAACAGGGAATTGGCAAAATACAGGAACAGGGCGCCATTGGTAATGAAAAACATGGCAAGTAAGGTCTGAAACCCATTGAACAGGCGTTCTTTTTTATTGTACAGTCCTATGTATTTGTTGTTGAAGGGCAATATGATGAAATTCAGGAACCGGGAATAGAACAAGACCTTTGCTGCCACAAGGCACAATAGACTGCCCAATAGCACCAGGGTGATCCAATCTGTAGATGTTACACTTCTCGCTATGGGTTCCATCATTTCAGAGGTATGGGTGTTCCATTTAGGCCGTAATGTAGGCCATGTTCAGATATGACGATTCTAAAATAGGCCAAATTTGCTTTGGAGGACGCCGGTAAGGTCACCTCAAAGGACATTTGGGACCCCTCTCCAAGCTCTTTTATGTCGGGGCGAGGTGGTCGTGGCACTATAGGCACCACTTCCTGCGTTTTTTTATAGGCGTCCAAATAGGCAATCCCAAATTGAAGCTCTTCCAAGGGAACACTGAAATTATAGGGGTTGTCCACCGTAAAAACGATCTCGGACCCAAAAGTCGGATTTTCTGGTGACTCCACAACCTCACACCTTAGTTTTCTATACGAATTGAACGACGCTATGAACTTTCCGCGAAATGTGGCGCCGCTCTCAGTGGTGTAGGAAATGGGACCTTTTTTCATATAGTGGGATATGTAGGCCACCCGTTCGCCCCTTATCCGCTCCTCTGCCGTTCCCAAGGAATATTGATTCTTGCGGTACATGACATTGTTGAGTGAAAACGTAGGAATGCCACCGGTATAAAATGAATACATCGGCGCCCTCCTGTAAGAGTTTTCAAAAACCACCGGCAGATCCCCCACTTGGTCCCTTAACTGGCCAACCCAATCTTTGTTGCCGTGACTTTCATAATAAATATGGAACAGTAAGGGTTGGTAGATGAGCCCCAATCTTAGATAAAGGATGATAATGGCATTGGCAATGCCCAGTCTATAGATCCATGTCATGGTAGGCCTATGGTGCAGCATGTAATGGTATACAAGAATGATCAAGGGTATGGAAACCACAATGATCCACTGGGTCTGTACCCGCCTGTTGAAACTGGAGACAAAAAAGAAAAGGAGTACCCCATAGGTAATGAACACTAATGCTCTTTCAAACTTATTTTTTGGGCGCGTCTTGAACAAGGCCCGGTAAATAAAGGGAAAAGTAAGGCCCACAATGGCAAGGAGGTTCACAAAAAAGCCCAAGGTATATTTTACAAAACTGTACGCCCCATTGGGCCGTTCATATAAATGGTATTTTATGGAGACAAAATCATGGTCGTACAACCAATAAAAATGAGGGGCATAGGACAACAGGGCCACTCCTACGGCCAACCATGCATATTTGTTCCGCAACAAGGAAAAATTGGAGAGTATTACAAAAAAGATAACCAATACGGCATGGTACTTACTGTACATTAGGGCGGCCATGCTCAGACCCATTAATACTGCCAAGCCAAGGCCGGGCCTTTCAATGAATTTTTTGTAGCACCATAAAAAACAGGCCGTGAAAAATAGTAAAGGGGTGTCCGGTAGGGTCAAAAAGCCATAAGCGTTAAGTAGGGTCATGGAAAACGCCAGGACAAAAAACGGAAGGATATGGTGGTCTTTACGAACATCATCAATCAAATGCCATAGCAGCGCTAAGGTGCTTGTGGACATCAGGACGCTGACCAAACGTACTCCCAGTTCCCCTTGGAACAGAAGACCACTGATCTTCACCATCAGGGCCACCATGGGCGGATGATCAAAATAGCCCCAAGCCATATTTTGGCTGTAGTACCAATAATAGGCCTCATCATAGATCAATTCCGTAAAATGGGCCTGTAATAGATTAAGGATAAAAAAAGCTGAAAGTAGGTAAAGGAAAGTCTTGGGTAATTTGGCTATCATGCTTTTGGCTTACATCGGCATAAAATTACAAATTCTAAGTCGTACCGCTTTTGTAAAAATTTCATAAACCGCAATTGTCCATTTTAAGACGAAAATGAAAACCTTACTTTTGTCGTTTCAGGTCCAAGCCATATGTCCAAGAGCATCGTTATTATACCTACCTACAATGAGATAGAAAACATAGAAGCCATCATAAAGGCCGTGTTTGCCCTTCCTCGGAAATTCCACATTTTGGTGGTGGATGACAATTCACCTGATGGCACCGCAGCCTGTGTCAACGACCTGAAGCGAATCTACAGGGATACGCTCTTTTTGGAGGTAAGGACCCAGAAATCCGGATTGGGAACGGCGTATATCCACGGGTTTAAATGGGCATTGGAGAGGCGCTATGATTACATTATTGAAATGGATGCCGATTTCTCCCACAATCCCACAGATTTGCCAAGACTTGTGAAAGCCTGTGAAAATGGGGCAGATGTATCGGTGGGATCCCGTTATAAGAAAGGGGTCAATGTCGTCAACTGGCCGCTCTACAGAGTACTGCTTTCCTATGGGGCCTCTTTTTATGTGAAAATGATCACAGGAATGAGGGTACACGATCCCACAGCGGGCTTTGTTTGCTATAGGCGCCACGTATTGGAGAACATTGCGCTGGATTCCGTGCGTTTTGTGGGCTATGCCTTTCAAATAGAGATGAAATTCAGGGCCTATTTGAAAAATTATGAAATAGAGGAGATATCCATTATTTTTAGGGACCGGATAAAGGGGAAGTCCAAAATGAGCTCTTCCATCATCAGCGAGGCGGTCTGGGGCGTGTTCTCCATGAAATTTAGGAGCCTTTTTCAGAAAAACAGATTCTGAGCCAGATATTGTCAGTGATCTGGCAGGTGGGGGATTACGGCGTGGCCCACGCTATCTGGATATAAAATGAACGGAAAGTAATGTGCAAATGAAGAAAATACTGTTAAAGAACGCTACCCTGGTCAATGAGCACCAAGTGGTTCAGCAAGACATACTGATCAAAGGGGAGTTGATTGAAAAATTGGGTCATGACCTTTCGGATGCCACGGCAGAGGTCATTGATCTAGAAGGGCATCACATATTGCCAGGGGTCATTGACGATCAAGTCCATTTCCGTGAACCGGGGCTCACCCATAAGGGCACTATAGCCACCGAGAGCAGGGCTGCTTTGGCGGGTGGCATTACCACGTACATGGAACAGCCCAATACCAATCCGCAGACCACCACCATAGCCAAATTGGAAGAAAAATTTGCCATGGGCGCCCAAGCCTCTTTTGCCAATTATTCTTTTTTGTTCGGGGGCACCAATGATAATTTGGAGGAGATCAAGCGGTTGGACAGGAATGCCTGCTCTGGCATCAAATTGTTTTTGGGGTCCTCAACAGGCAACATGCTGGTAGATGATGAAAAGGTCATAGAGGGGATATTCAGTAATACGGAGATGGTCATTTCCGCCCATTGTGAGGACGAGGGCACCATACGTAGTAATTTGGCCAAGTACAAGGAAAAATATGGGGATGACATCCCCATGGCCGCCCATCCCATCATACGCAGTGTGGAGGCCTGTTACCTATCTTCTTCCCGGGCCATTGCCCTGGCCAAAAAGACCGGTGCCCGTTTGCACGTCTTCCATTTGTCCACCGGCAAGGAAATGGATCTTTTTCAAAATGACATCCCCTTGTCTGAAAAGAAGATTACGGCAGAGGTGTGCATCCATCACCTTTGGTTTTCAGATGAGGACTATGGCACCAAAGGATCGTTGATCAAATGGAACCCTGCCGTAAAGAGCGGGGCAGACCGTGATCAGCTATGGAAGGCCCTTTTGGATGATCGTATAGATGTGGTGGCCACTGACCACGCTCCGCATCTTTTGGAAGAGAAAAATCAAGTCTACACCAAAGCGCCTTCCGGCGGACCCTTGGTACAACATGCCCTACCGGCCATGTTGGAGGCCAGTGCCCAAGGAAAGATATCTTTAGAGCGGCTAGTGGAGAAGATGTGCCATAATCCTGCCCAACTCTTTCAGGTAGCAAAAAGGGGCTACGTTCGTGAGGGTTATTACGCTGATCTGGCCGTGGTGGACCTTAACAGGCCGTGGCAAGTGGCGAAGGACAACCTAGCCTACAAATGCAATTGGTCTCCCTTTGAGGGCACCACATTCGGCGCCAAGGTCACCCATACGTTCATCAATGGCCATTTGGGGTATGAGAACGGAAGGTTTTCCGAAGAACGGCATGCAAAACGCCTAACATACAACAGGCCATGAGGAAATGGGTAGTATGTGTAACCCTTATGGGGCTGTTCTGGAGTTGCGGGGAGCATCTCATAGACCCTCCGGAAAATCTTATTCCTAAAGATACCATGGTACTGGTCATTAAGGATCTGGCCGTGATGAACGCCGCAAAGACCACCAATCTGGGTAAGCTCAGGGAGCACG
>CAKZLG010000233.1 GCA_937125035.1 uncultured Maribacter sp.
CAACCAGCCCATACAGCATATGATCTACCTCTATAACTACGCAGGCCAACCTTGGAAAGCACAAGAAAAAGCGAGGGAGGTCATGGACAAACTCTATGCTGCCACGCCAGACGGCTATTGCGGGGATGAGGACAACGGCCAAACGTCTGCTTGGTATGTGTTCAGTGCATTGGGATTTTATCCCGTGGCCCCCGCCACTGGTCAGTTTGTCATTGGCAGCCCGTTGTTTGAGAAGGTCACATTGTATTTACAGAATGGCAAAGAATTTGAGATTAGGGCCTTGGATAATGGCCCTGAAAACAGGTATGTCCATCAGGCATGGTTGAACGACCAGCCTTTGCAGCGCACTTGGATCGCCACGGATGAAATACAGGATGGGGGAGAACTACGGTTTAAAATGGCCAAGGACGCCAACGAAAATTGGGGCACTTCCAAAGAGGCGGTGCCGTATTCATGGTCATTGGATGTTCCGTAAAGCGAACAACTATTCCCCAGGCTCATGGACAAGGGACTCTGGTAAGATGTTCGGGTAACGCGTTGGGACCCAAAAGGAAAAACCGTACGCTGGTTTGGACCATTTTTTCGGTTCCCCATGCAGAAGCTCCGCCTTTAATATAAAAAGCCCCCCATTTCTTTTGACGCATTGGATTCCCCCGATTCCAATAATCGCCATTTTTTCATGAAGGGCCGTGCTTAAAATTTCTTTAGAATGTCCTTTATGTTCTCATCCCTATTCTTTGAAGCGGATTGGTGGAGCTTCAACAGCGCCAATAATTCGGTTTCCGTTAGGGCATAAGTGTTTTTTATCGATTTGATCTTGCGCTCCCCTAAAGCAGCCAATAATTGTAATTCCGATTTCTTTTTATGGTTCATTCCCCTTTTTTGAAAACCGCCCTTGGTCATAAGGGCGGATAGCTAACAAACAACTAACAACTCAACTAATTCTGCATCATAGGTCTGCGGCCAGAATAGACCATGTCTGTAGTTCCCCTTCCACAGGATTACCCTGTCCATAAAGAATATACAGGGCATTGTCAAAAACAGCCATGGAATGGATGGTCTCCAATGCCGGACTGTCCAGATTGGTCTCCAGTTCCTGAAACGTGCCGTTTGTGGTATCATATACCCCCAAAAAGGGCTCCCGATCCACAAGGGTGTTGTTTTCATCGAGCGTATCTATTCTACCGGCCACATAAATGAGGTTTTCAATTTTGCCCGTGTAGGTAAGATCAACGGCCTTGGGCATATTCTCCGTTGCGAAACTTTGGGCCCCGAGGTCATAAATGAAAATGGTGTTGTTGGCGGGCGGGGTAAAAAACTCCTCTGTGCCCCCAAAGACATACAACTTGTTGTTCACCACTTCACCCCTTGCCCCAAAACGGGGGGCGGGCAATTCAGCTAGAATGCTCATTTGCTCCGTGGCAATATTGTAGGAAAAGATTTCATCGGCCCCATTGTCCAATTCACCGCCAATGATCAATACATTCCCATCCACTATGGCGGTGCCAAATCTGCTCAGGCCCAAGTAGTCCAACCCAAGCCCAACGCGGTATTCAACCAAAGAGGTGGGCGTACCGCTGAGGTCCAAATTATAGGAGTTAATGCGCTGACCGCCCACCACCAATAGTTTTCCGTTGTGGGGAATGAGTTGTTTGGTCACAAAATCTGGATTGTCATAAAAACTTTCGGTCAC
>CAKZLG010000234.1 GCA_937125035.1 uncultured Maribacter sp.
CTGAGCCTGCCGGCACTTATCGTTATTTTCGGGGTGGGCATCATGCGGCAAACGCGAAAGGAGTTCATGCCATCCCTGAATGAAGGGTCCTTTTTACTAATGCCCACTTCCTTGCCCCATGCTGGGGTGGAAGAAAACAAAAGGGTGCTGCAGCAATTGGACATGGCAGTGGCCTCCATTCCGGAAATTGGGACGGTGGTGGGCAAAGCCGGCCGCACCGAATCCGCGTTAGATCCCGCGCCACTCTCCATGTACGAAAACATCATACAGTACAAACCGGAATATATGCGCAATGAGCAAGGACGACCACAGCGCTACAAAGTGAACGATGATGGCCTTTTCCTATTGCAAAACGGCAAATTGGTGTTCAACCCCAACCATGCGACTGGCAATACCGCGAATTACGGCCCAGCGCAATTACAGCAAACGGCCACCCACCAAGAACTTGTGCCCGATGACGATGGCGCCTACTACCGGAACTGGCGCCCAGAAATCAAAGGTCCGGACGATATTTGGGACGAAATTGTCCGGGTCACCCGTTTGCCCGGCGTCACCTCGGCCCCCAAACTACAGCCCATTGAAACCCGACTGGTCATGCTGCAAACGGGCATGCGCGCCCCCATGGGCATAAAGGTAAAGGGTCAGGACTTAAGACAAATCGAAGCCTTTGGGCTACAGTTGGAAACCATCCTCAAACAAGCCGAGGGCGTTAAGGAATCTGCCGTGTTTGCAGACCGTATCGTAGGCAAGCCCTATCTATTGCTCGACATCAAAAGAGATCAGTTGGCCCGCTATGGCATTTCGATAACGGATGTACAGGAAATAGTGCAAGTGGCCGTGGGCGGCATGCCCTTGACCCAAACGGTGGAAGGTAGGGAGCGTTATGCCATACGGGTGCGCTACCCACGTGAACTACGGGAAAACCCCTCCGATCTTGAAGCCATTTATGTGCCGGTAGCCACGGGTAACCCAGTGCCCTTGGAGGAACTTGTGGATATCCGATATGAACAGGGGCCCCAGGTCATTAAAAGTGAGGATACCTTTCTTGTGGGCTATGTGCTTTTTGACAAATTGGATGGTAATGGAGAGGTGGATGTCGTGGAAAATGCCCAGGCCCTGATCCAAGAAAAATTAAAAACGGGCGAGCTCACCATACCCAAAGGCATCAGTTATGCCTTTACCGGAACCTATGTAAACCAATTGCGGGCAGAGAAGACCTTGTCCGTAGTGATGCCTATGGCACTTGTGATCATCTTTCTGATCCTGTACTTCCAGTTCCGATCCGTATCCACCTCGTTCATGGTCTTCACCGGGATCGCTGTGGCCTTTGCCGGTGGGTTCCTTATGATTTGGTGCTATGGCCAAGACTGGTTTTTGAACTTCAACTTCTTTGGCGAGAACCTGCGCGATCTGTTCCAGATGCACACCATCTATTTGAGTGTGGCGGTCTGGGTGGGCTTCATCGCCTTGTTTGGCATTGCCACGGATGATGGCGTGGTCATGGCCACCTACCTTACCCAGACCTTTGAACGCCATCCGCCAAATGACCTGCACGGCATCCGTGAAGCGGTGGTGGAGGCCGGGGAAAAACGGATCAGGGCCTGTCTAATGACCACGGCCACCACGCTCTTGGCCCTCTTGCCCATCCTTACCTCAACGGGCAGCGGCAGTGATATCATGATTCCTATGGCCATACCCAGTTTTGGGGGTATGTTCATAGCCTTGATCACCCTGTTCGTGGTACCCGTACTCTTCAGTATGAAAAAGGAATTTGAACTTAAAAGAAACAGCCTGTGAGAACGTTAGCCATCCTATTCAGCATGTTGTTTGTCTCCATAAATGGGCTTGCCCAAGACCTGCAAACGCTCATTCAAGAAGCGGTGGACAACAACCCCCAACTTAAGGCCTATAGCTTGCGCCATACCATCGCCCAAGAAAAGGTAGACGAAATGCAGGCCTTGCCCAACACACAGGTGGGCGCCGGGTATTTCGTCAGCGGGCCGGAAACCCGTACGGGGGAGCAACGCGCCCGTTTTTCCATAGTGCAAATGTTGCCCTGGTTTGGAACCCTAACCGCCCGATCCAGCTATGCCAGCGCCATGGCGGAATCAGAATTTGTGGAAATTGCCATTGCCCAACGGAAACTGGCCCTCTCCGTGGCACAATCCTATTATGCCCTCCATGCCCTCAAGGCCAGACAAGAGGTGCTGCAAGAAAACATCCAGTTGTTGGGAACGTATGAGCGGTTGGCCCTGACCTCCGTGGAAGTAGGCAAGGCCTCCGCGGTGGATGTACTGCGGCTGCAGATTCGGCAAAACGAACTGGAACAGGAAAGGCAAGTGCTCCAGGAGGCCTTTAGGGCAGAACGAACCAACCTCAATGCGATGCTGAACCGTGGGGCGGCAACCGAGGTAAACGTTCCTCATACGATGGCTATTCCTTTGGAAGACCCAGTGGTCCGTGATTCGGCCTTGGCCCTTAATCCAGAGCTTCTCAAATTTGACAAGCTGTACGAGTCCGTGACACAATCAGAGCTCTTGAACCAAAAAGAAAGTGCCCCGAACATTGGGTTTGGATTGGATTATGTTCCCGTAGCGGAGCGGCCCAATATGGAATTTATGGACAATGGCAAGGATATTTTCATGCCCATGGTCTCCCTGTCCATTCCTATTTTCAATAAAAGCTATGCGTCCGTTTCCAAACAGAACGAACTGAGACAGCAAGAAATAAGCAACCAAAAAATGGAACGGTTGAATACCTTACGGTCTACCTTGGCCAGGGCCCTATCGGAAAGGAACCAAGCAAGGATAACCTACAACACCCAGCAAAAGAATTTGGCACAGGCGCAACATGCAGAAGGGATTTTGATCAAAACCTATGAAACGGGCACCATTGATTTTATGGATGTACTGGACATCCAAGAGCTACAATTAAAATTCCAGACCAATGCCATTGCATCGGTACAGCAATATTTTGTGCAGTCGGCTCTCATCAACTATTTAACGGATCAATAATAAAACCAAAGGCAATCAGACGAACATTAATCTTATACTAACTTTAATTATCATAAAAATGAATCGAAATCTATCACAAATCATCGCAGCGTTCACATTGGCCACACTCATTTCCTGTGACGAAAAGAAACCTAAAACAGAGGTCCAAAACGGTACGGGAACCGAAATGGAACAAACGGGGTCGGTTGCCCAACAAATGGGGGATGTACTCTTTTCGGAGGACCAAACCGGTAAGATGTTCCAGTACTACCAACAGCTAAGAACGGCCCTGGTAAACTCCGAACCGGCAATGGCCAAGCAGGCCGCTATAGACTTGGCCAACCAGTTGGATGGCGAGGGCAATACCGTAAAGGCCACCGTTATGGCCATGGCCGAAACCAGCGGTCTAGAAGACCAACGGGCACTATTTTCAGCGCTTACGGAAAAAGTGGAGCCTTTGTTCAAAGCTTCCATCTCCGAGGGCACCATATACAAGCAGTTCTGTCCCATGGCCTTTGACGGCAACGGTGGCTATTGGCTTTCCAGTTCAGAAGAGATACGAAACCCCTACTACGGAGACCGGATGCTCACCTGCGGAACGGTGACGGAGACCATTAGATAAGAAAAAATGAACGACTTTCTCAAACAATGGGGCGAAGCGGCCCATACCACTACAGGATTTTTCTGGATGGCGTTATGGGCCTTTATCCTCGGGTACATGATCAGTAGTATGATACAGATTTTTGTGACCGAAAAAAGGATGCAGCGAACTATGGGAAAGGAAGCCTCCAAGAGCATACTGTTGGGTACGTTTTTTGGGTTCATAAGCAGCTCATGCAGTTTTGCCGCTTTGGCCAGTACAAAATCCTTGTTCAAAAAAGGGGCAAGTTTTATGGCCTCCTTGGCCTTCTTATTGGCCTCCACCAATTTGGTCATAGAGCTGGGCATTATCATTTCCATTTTTTTGGGATGGCAATTTGTGGTTGGCGAATACGTGGGCGGTATCCTCTTGATCCTCATTTGTTGGCTTTTGGTACGGCTCATCCATCCAAAAAAATTAATTGACAGAGCCCGTAAAAATCTGGAGGACGAAGAGGATGGTGGCGGTATGGATACTTCCAAGGATTGGAAAAAGCAACTAAAAAAAGAAGAGAGCTGGGCCAGGGTGGCCAGAAAGTATAAAATGGAATGGCAGATGGTCTGGAAAGATGTGACCGTGGGGTTCACCATTGCCGGGATTGTGGCCGCCTTTATACCTGATGCTTTCTTTCAGGCCCTTTTCGTAAACAGCGGCCAAGGCCATACTGATTTTACTTTCTTTGAGATTCTTGAACATATCATCGTGGGGCCTGTGGCGGCATTTTTAACGTTCATCGGCTCTATGGGAAACATCCCT
>CAKZLG010000235.1 GCA_937125035.1 uncultured Maribacter sp.
GCACAGAACCAAAATTTGCAGGTAAGGCTTCGGTCGGAAATCAATAGGAGCACCTTGGATTTCTATAAAGGGTTCCCGGTCTTTGAGATTCAGAACAATGAGCAATGAACGATATTTAAAATTTAGGGATGATGAAATTTGAAACAAACCAGTTCAACCGGGACCCTTGCTAAGCGCTAATCGCTAACTGGTAATCGCTAACTGTTAATTGAATTCAATTCCCATCAACAAAAACAAACAACGAGCAACGTAAACAAATGGATATTAAATTAGAAAAGAAGAAAGGGCTACGGCCCAAGCATTATGGGTACATCGCCTTGGGCCTATTGGTAGTGTTCGTAGGCTACCAGTTGCTGTTTGCCACATCGGTAAGCACCTACAGAACGGATAAGGACAAACTCTCCATGGCAGAGGTTTCCCAGGGCAAGTTTGATGATTATATCACCATTAATGGCAATGTGGCCCCCATCACCACCATTTATATGGATGCTTACGAAGGCGGTCGGGTCACCGAAAAATTGATAGAGGAAGGCGCTATGGTAAAGAAAGGGGACATCATTCTAAAATTGGAGAACATGAACCTCTACGAGCAGATATTGGCCAGTGAGAGTAACTTGGCCCTAAAGCAGAATGACCTCCGATCTACCAAGCTCACTTTTGACTCTCGCCAAGTGGAAGGGAGGCGTTCCTTGGCCACGGCCAGTACCGATCTGCAACGTTTAAAGCGCAATTACGAGCAGAACAAGGCCTTGTTTGAGGACGAGCTTATTTCCCAAGAAGCCTATCAGCTTTCTAAGGAGAACTATGAACTCTCCCAAAAGCAGTACGAAATCATAAAATTACAGACGGAGAATGACGATGAGCTCCGTGAAACGTCACTCACAGGGTTGGATAATGACCTGGCACGGATGCAGAAAACCTTGGGTATGGTCTATCAACGTTTGGACCATTTGAACGTGCGTGCCCCGGCAGATGGACAGCTTGGGTTTTTAGATGCTGAAATAGGACAGAACATTTCCCAAGGACAACGCATTGGGCAGATCAACGTCCTTACCGATTTTAAAATCGAGGCAGCTATAGATGAACATTACATAGACCGTGTAAAGCGTGACCTATCTGCCGTACTGGAGCGCAACGGCACCGAGTTTCCCTTGCGCCTGCGTAAAGTATATCCAGAAGTGCGCAATGGCCGTTTTAAGGTAGACTTGGTCTTTACAGATCAAAGACCAGAGACCATCCGCGCAGGGCAGAGCTATAATATTCGGTTGCAATTGGGCGAAAGCAGTGACGCCCTTTTGCTGCCCAAGGGCAGTTTTTTTCAGAGCACTGGCGGGCAATGGATCTTTGTGGTAACGCCAGAGGGCGGGGAGGCCCTGAAAAGGCCAATCCGCGTAGGAAAGCAAAATTCCAGATACTATGAGGTGCTGGAAGGTCTGGATGCCGGTGAAACTGTCATAACCAGTAATTATGACACGTTTGGAGAAGCGGAGCGAATCGTGCTGAAATAAAAGCTCCTTAGCCCCAAAGGGCGCTTTTGACTCGTCCCCCAAAATTCCAAGGGCGTAGTTGCAGGAACCCTGTTAAAGTACGTTAGAAAGTGTCACATCGGGTAAAGTCGCGATGTCTTTACAGAACAATAAAAACCATTGGAAATGATAACGATGACCAACTTAAAAAAGAACTTCAGAACGGAGGAAGCCAAGACCTTGGCTACCCCTAGCCCCTCCCAAGGAGGGGAATCAAATGTGGGTATATATGAATTGAATAGTTTAAACAACCTAAAGAAATGATAACGATAAGCAATTTAAAAAAGAGTTTTAGAACGGAGGAAGTGGAGACCCTGGCCCTTAATAACGTGAACCTTAAAGTGGAAGAGGGCGAATTTGTGGCCATTATGGGCCCTTCCGGTTGTGGGAAATCTACCCTATTGAATATTATCGGTATGTTGGACAACCCCACCGATGGCAGTTACAATTTTGCCGGAAATGAAGTTGGCGGCCTAAAGGAAAGTCAACGTAC
>CAKZLG010000236.1 GCA_937125035.1 uncultured Maribacter sp.
GAAACATTCCCGTAGAGATTTCCTAGTCCGTTTTTCCGCGGCCGCCACCTTGATCAGTGCAGGTGGTTTTGAAAAACTATTGGCCAAGGAGCTGTTCAAGGTGCAGCCCCGGGTGAAATTGCGTTTTATCGTGGCGTCAGACGCCCACTATGGCCAACCCAAAACGGCCTCCAAGGCCATGGCCAGGGAATTCGTTGCAAAAGCGAATATGTTTCATGCACGGCAGCCCTGTCATTTCTGTGTTTTGAACGGGGACATTATCCATGACGACCCCAAGCTTATGCCCAAGGCCAAGCGCATATTCAGTACCATGCGCATGCCCCTATATGCCACACAGGGCAATCATGACCGCGTCACGGCCAAGGAGTGGCAGCGTATTTGGAAAATGCCCGTGAACCATGCTTTTGTGGCGGAAGACCACAAGGTACTTTTGACCACAACGTCCAATACCGCTGGGGATTATCTATCACCCGATTTAGGTTGGTTGGAAGCTGAACTGCAAAAGGATAAAGATCAAGACGTACTGCTCTTTGTACATATACCCCAAAAGAAATGGACCAAAAATGCCATTGAGACCAAAGCTTTTTTTGATTTGATGGGCCAGCATGAACACGTGCGGGCCATTTTTCATGGGCATGAACATGACCAGGATGGGGTCTATATGGAGCAGGGCAAGCCTTATATTTTCGATGCCCACATTGGGGGAAGTTGGGGTACTGACTACAAGGGCTTTAGAGTGGTTGAGGTCCTTGAAAATAAGGATATCGTAACCTACATGATGAATCCTGATACCGAAATCAGTAGGGATGTGTTTTGATCTTACCAGGCATCCTAGGATGAGTGGTTCGCGTAAGGTTTTTTCATCCTGCCCTGGTTTCTGGATTGAAAAATTGTGGGCAATCAATAGCCGGGACAAATGCCTTTCTCTTTACCATAGGCCATGCACGGTAGTTACAGCGCTGGTGTCGGGTTGCACTTCGTTTACCTTTGCCCACCGGGCATAAAGATGCTTTTTTGGCTCATCTAAAGTCGGCCAAGGATGTTTTTGCAAAAAGTCATTTAGAATCTGGGAAAAAGAGCCATGCCCTATATTAGCGGTTTGCATAGCGTTTTTCATAGAACACGTAGAGGGCAAAGAGCACCAAGCTTATGAGGGAGCCCCAAAGCAGACCGTTCTGTAGGTCTTTCGTGTTCTTTCCATACATGGCGAGAAAAAAGGTAAGGGGAGCAATACCTAGAAGGGTGGCGCTAATGAATTTCCAATACCCCATGCGCAGTACGCCGCCTACAAAGCTAATGGCATCATTGGATATAATAGGGTTCAACCGAGCCAAAAAAACGGCCCAAAACCCAAAGTCGCCAATAAAAGCACTCACCTTTTTCTCGGTCTTGGGCCCCAAGAGTTTCTGTACAAAATAGTGCCCCACATATTTCCCAATAGCGTACCCTGTGGAGGAAGCTAAGAATACGGCCACGATGATGATCAAACTGCCCCACCAAGGTCCATAGGCCAAAATGGTCACGACCATCAACAGAATGGTGGGAATCACAAAAAGGAACATTTGGGCGATCATGGCCAAAATTAAAATGAGCGGTCCTTTCCAGCCAAAACCTTGAACCCAAGTCTTTACTTTTTGCTCATCATCACTGGTGAGCATCATCCATGCCCTGTCCATGAAATCGGTAAACGGGGGCACCCAGAGATAACAGGCGATCAATACCACCAGAATGCCTATGGAAACGTAAAGGGGTATAGGGCTCTTACCGGTTTGCTCTGCTTTGTTCATTATTTTTTTTTTGGAATGTTCGTTATTGGAAATATCTTGGTTTGGGTGAACATAAGTTGACTTCATAACCTATAATTTGAGCCAAATAAGCGGTATGGCCGCTGAAAACCCACATTTCCTGTACGGACCCCAAGGAGCATGAGGTATATGGGTCAAGCTAATTGCTTTTACAGGAAAGGTCTGGGAGCTCAAAAGTGTACATTACATTGCGCAAAAAGCGTACAACCTAGAATGGAATACAATGAAAAGACAATTAGGCAAAGAGAATCTAAAGGCATCGGAAAGTGCCCCAATGGAAACAAAGCAGCGCAACGCGGACGATGTTAAAAACCAAACCACGGAAGTACCAAAAAGCCGATTTCCGTGGGTGACCATCATCATTGTGCTCACCCTGATCGCATTTTTGGTAACGGTGGTGTTCGTATTGGACGTGGGTACGGCCTAGCCACTCAAAAAGTCAAATGAGCCGGTTGAAGGTCCTATGACTATAGGCGGCAATTCAGTGCAGATGCACTTTTAACTACAGAAGGGGGCTCAGCAGCCTTGCAAAGCCTTCACCCAATCGCCGTATAAGGCCTCGGTCTTTAAATTGCTGAGGATCTAGCTGGTCTATGTCTTCGCAAATGGCATTGAATTCCTGTTTGATTTGCCCTACTAAGTCCGTATCATAAAGAATTGCATTGGTTTCAAAATTATGCACAAAACTCCTGTAGTCGAAATTACCGGAACCCACAGAGGCAATAGTATCATCGATCAAGATCATTTTGCTATGGGAAAAATCCTTTCTTAAAAAAATCTTCACACCTGCGGCCAACAGTGGCTGGAACCTCGAAAACATGCTCATGGTGGCCAATTTGCTATCTCCCTTACGAGGAATCAGCAAGGACACCTCAACACCGCTCAATGCAGCGATCCTAATGGCCTCCATGATGGCGTGTCCTGGAATAAAGTAGGGGTTGGCAATATAGATGCACTCCTGTGCCATTTGGATCATGGTGATGTACTGGTGCAAAATAGTGGGATATTTTGAGTCTGGCCCAGATGCGGCGATCTGCAGGGCATGGCCGCCCTTTTTTTCAATAGCTGGGAAGTAGTCTGCGCTCGCCAATAGGTCCTTGTCCCCAGCAAAAAAATAATCCTCTACAAAGATGCGTTGCAGCCCGTTCACCACCGGGCCTTCAATTTTTAAATGGATGTCTTGCCAGATACCCAGTTTGGAAATGGGTTTTATGTATTTATCAGAGACATTGACGCCCCCGGTAAAACCGATTTTTCCGTCAACCACTAGAATTTTTCTATGGTTGCGGTAGTTTATGTTATAGAGAAGACTGGTCATGCGCAGCGGCATCATAGGAAAGGCTTTAACGCCAATCTTTTTAAAACGTTTCATGGTTTTCCCACGAAAGGAAAAGCTCCCCAAGGAATCGTAGATCAGTCTTACTTCAACCCCTTCGCTGATTTTTGTTTTGAAAATCTCGTAGAAGGTGTCGGCCAACGTTCCCTTGGAAAAGATGTAATACTGCAAGTGTATGGAATGTTCGGCCTTTCGCAAGGTCTGGAAAATACTATCAAAGGTAGCTTCTCCATCACTTAAAATTTCCACCTGATTACCTTGTACGGCATGCTGGCCACATGTTTTTTGAATGAGCTGTGCCAGCTTTTTTTTATGGGGGTCGTTAAATTCCTCTGAATCATGGGTATGTTCCAAAATCTGCTCGTACTCTGATTCCAGTTTTTTCTTGTTGGCTTTTCTGAGCTGATAGAATTTGAATTTCCTCCTGTTGATGCCGAACAGGTAATAGAGCGCAGCCCCTAAAAATGGGAGGGTGAACAGGGCAAATACCCATGCTATGGATTTGGTGGGCCTCTCCCCATAAATGATAACGTAGTACAATGCCCAGAGGGCAAATAGGAGGTAGCAGGATACAAGAATCCAATAGAGGTTCATGGTTGTTTTTGTGTTTTGATTCTAAAAGAAATGCGTATTACCCTCTAAAATAAGGAGTGCGCCAAATTCCATTACAACGTTCCTTTTAAAAGCAAGGCCAGAGAATGGGGTTGGCGATCATTGGTTGAAATCGGTTATTCTTTGATTCTCTTATTGGCCCTTCTGGGGGTTTCCAAAGCCGTCTTCTTGTCTGCCCCTTGCCCGTAGAGGGTATTCTCTTCATCTTTGACCGCCTTATTTTTGCGTTGGCCTTTCAATGGGGTGGGCACGTCCAGACCTTCACCTGAAAAGTCAATTTTTTCATTCCTATTTTGAAGCATGCGATCATCCCCACCATCTTTGCGCAGTCCTTTTTTGCCCAATGCGTTTACATCTTCTTCAGTAAGGTTGGGGTTGTATGTATCATTATTCTGCTCTTCCTTCAACTTATTTTTTTCGTTTTTTTCTTTTGTCATCTGTTTATTTTATTAACTAGTTTTCAATTGGTAGAAGCACCAAAGACAGGTTATAAGAGCCAAGGAGCCCGCACCATTGGTAAGGAAGGCAAATTTTGGCAAAGGCACGTGTCTTTTCAGGTAAAGTGTTGATGGTAAACCGTGTGCTGCTGGCCTAGGGCCTAGATTTTATACGGCCAAAGGGCTTGCCACAAAGAAGCATGGGTGAAATGGGTCGGAAATCATCCATAAATCGGTATTCTTTTCTTTGGCCTGTGAGAGCGACCCAAGGGTCACAGTACTATTTTTCCAGGTACACCTCATTCCGGCTATAGTCAATATTGCAAGGCGTTGGCGTTCAAAATAATACCCCTTTTCCTTTTTAGGTCCGTGGTCCCTTTGGGTCACAAGGTATGGTGTGGACTGTTGCTTTGCACCTTGGGCCACGATGCTTGGGAATGGATGACCATGATGCCAGTGTCCAACACCTTTTCCCTTCTGTTTTTAAAGCTAACTATAAAACGTTTGGGATTGATCAAAGTGCTTAAACGAAGTCATATTCCACGTGTAAAAGGGTATGGAAACTAATACTAAAGAGCTATGGGCAAAAGAAAATTGAACAGGAATTTAGGTTTTTTTGATGTATTGATGTTTGGTGTTGGGGGCATTATAGGGGCTGGTATCTATGCCATAATCGGCAAAGCTGCCGGCCCCAGCGGTAACATGCTCTGGTTGAGCTTTGTTATTTCTTCCATCATAGCACTTTTGACCGGTATATCGTATGCTGAGTTCGTGAGCCGTTTTCCGGATGCCGGAGGCAGCTATGAGTACATTAAGCAGGGCTTGGGACCAAAGGTGGCCCTCTTTATGTCCATTTTCATGGCCTTTACGGGAATCGTGGCCGCTGCTGCCATTGCCATAAGTTTTGGCGACTATTTAGGGCGATTGATTACTTGGAACAGTAGCCTAATGGTGATTCTGATCATAGTTCTAATGGCGTTCTTCAACACCTTTGGTTCAAAATACAGTTCCTACTACAACACGTTTGCCACCCTGGTAACGCTTTTGGGTCTCTTCTTTGTAATCGCCGTTAGTGTTCCGGAATGGGAGGTGGCTCCTTTGGTGGCACCCAATGAAGGAGGCATGATGGGTGTTTTGGGCGGTGCCGCGTTGATCTTCTTCAGTTATGTGGGTTTTGAGGATTTGGTGAAATTGGCGGAGGAAACCAAGGATGCAAGGAAAAACGTGCCCCGGGCCATTTTGTGGAGCGCTTTAATCGTATTGGTCTGTTATGTGCTCATTGCCATCAGTGCCATCAGCGTTCTTGGTGCCCAAGAACTATCGGGTGCCCAAGGTCCCCTTTCCTCTGTAGTGGAATCCCGAACAGGCGCTATAGGTGCCCACATATTAACGATCGTGGCTTTGTTCGCAACCAGCAAGACCATACTCAGCAATATCATGGGCACCTCCCGTTTGGTCTATGATGTGGCCCGGGACAGTGAGGTCTCTTGGCTACAGCGCTTTGCCCGGTTGTCTAAAAAATGGAATGCTCCCGTCCTCGCTATTTTGGCCATTACGTTCTTGACCATTTTATTTGGCCTAATAGGCAATTTGGCCATCGTGGCCTCCATCAGCAATATTTTCATCTTCATTGTATTCGGAATGGTGAACGTGGCCCTGATCAAACTGCGGTTAAAGCTCAAAAAAAAGGAAAAGGATCGGCCTTGGTTCTATGCGCCCTTGAACATTAAGGGGGTATCCGTAATTACGGTCTTGGCCCTTGTGAGCATTATGGTCCTTTTTGGGTTCAATATCCACAACCTCTTTTTTGGCACGGGCATGTAAGCCTTTCCCAGCCTTATGGTACCTGCCCGCTTTGGGACAAATATTGTATGGTTTGGGCACCCTTATGTGCTGGCTTAGGCTTACCTTAAAAATAAGGAGGGATGTTTTTACGAAGAAAATCGGGGTGATGGGAAAACCCCAGGGTTTAGTTGAACCTCCAAAAATACCCACGACGATGCCATCTGGCATAGGTCCATAAGCCCGCTTAAAACTAGGGAACGGTTAATGATGAAAGTACAAGTGAAGTTTGATTTTGATAAGATTTGTAAGCGACTGCTCCGTGAGGAACTTCAGGGAATGAGCATTCCCTATAAGCTCAATGGTAGGAGCGAGGTTCAATTTTTGGAAGAAGTGCCCACGGAACGGTTAGAGGAAATCAGGAAAAGCTTATCCAAGGCCC
>CAKZLG010000237.1 GCA_937125035.1 uncultured Maribacter sp.
TCATTGGCCTTGAATTCGGCATCTATGGAAAGTGTGGGCTGCCCCCATTTATCCAGGACATCCTCGTTGAGGTACACCATATTGTCATGGTAGGGCAGGCATTCCGCAAACCCAGTAATGAAGAACTCCCACGGGCCAGGCTTTAAAATACTGTCCTTATAGTCTGCGCCAAAATCAGTTAGGTTAGCGGCGTTGCCCCCGCGGTAACCTCCGCCTTGATAGCCAAAACCGCGTAAGAACCGATCGGACTTAGTGGCTTCATTGATGTTGCGATATCTGGGGATGTATATGCCATTGGGCCTTCTGCCCTTATAGTATTTATCGTCAAAACCTTCCACTTTCCCCATGGCGCCCACCCGGTAGGTATGGTCCATAAGGTTGTGGCCCAGCTCCCCGCTATCATTGCCCAACCCATTTTCAAACCTTTTGGAAACGGAGTTCAGCAAAATCTGCGTGGTACTCAGGGTAGAGGCGTTCACGAAAATGATCTTTGCGGAATATTCGATATCCTCGTTGGTCTGGGCATCTATGATCCTGACCCCCGTGGCCTTGCCCTTTTCATCATCATAAATCACTGATTGCACAATGGAATACGGGCGAATGGTAAGGTTGCCTGTGGCATTGGCGGCCGGGAGGGTCACGGCATTGCTACTGAAATAGGCCCCGTAAGGGCAACCACGGCTGCAACGGTTCCTGTTTTGGCATTGGCCCCTGCCATTATGGGGCTGGGTAAGGTGGGCCACCCTACCAATGATCATGTTTCGCCCTTGAAATTCCTTCTCAATGCGTTCCTTTACGTGCTTCTCCACACAGTTGAGCTCCATGGGCGGAAGAAAATGGCTGTCCGGTAATTGGGGCAGGCCCAAGGGCTCCCCACTTATACCCGCAAATTTTTCCACATAGGTATACCAGGGCTCAATATCCTTGTAGCGGATGGGCCAGTCTACCCCGTGGCCATCTTTGGCGTTAGCCTCAAAATCAAGATCGCTCCATCGGTAGGTCTGCTTTCCCCAAAGCAGGGACCTGCCCCCCATTTGGTGTCCCCGCAACCACAAAAAAGGTTTTACCTCTGTGTAGGGATTGGCTTCATCATCTGCCCAAAAATGTTCGGTATCCTTACCTACCCA
>CAKZLG010000238.1 GCA_937125035.1 uncultured Maribacter sp.
GAACCCGTGACCTCTTCCTTACCAAGGAAACGCTCTACCCCTGAGCTACACCGGCATGTTGTTCTGACAGGCCCAGAGTTTGGAAACTTCGTGTTGGCTTGCGCCGTGAGCATCCTGAACTTGAAACCAACAACTTCAAGTTTTTTTAGAGAGCAATAGCCATCATTCATCCTTCTTTGCTCCGTACGCAACACCCCTTTGTTCTCACTGGGAGGTGGTGCATCTCTTGAGCGGGAGACCGGGTTCGAACCGGCGACATTCAGCTTGGAAGGCTGACGCTCTACCAACTGAGCTACTCCCGCATACCATTTTCATGATGTCAACACAATATTGAAATTGGCCTTTTATTAAAGTGGGGAGAGCAGGATTCGAACCTGCGAAGACATAGTCAGCAGATTTACAGTCTGCCCTCGTTGGCCGCTTGAGTATCTCCCCCGAAATTCAATATTGTAAAGAACTTTAAACTTGCCGTCCGCAATCCCCCTAGGCCTTTATTCCTAGTCCCTGCTGAGAAGGATTGAGAACTTGCAACAAATCTTAAAAAATGGATTACGACCCATATTTTTTTTAGCCGAAGAAGGGACTCCCATCGACTGCACTTAGGATGAACTTACCGTCCCGACAAACACAAAGATTTTTACCTACTTTTTGCCTGCACCCCAATGTTCATTTCACTATTTCAGGAGCCGATGGAGGGACTCGAACCCACGACCTGCTGATTACAAATCAGCTGCTCTAGCCAGCTGAGCTACATCGGCATTTTTACACTTTTTGAGCATAAAAAAGTCCGCTATTTCTAACGGACTGCAAATGTATAGATTTATTTGTTTAATCAAAATAAATTTTGGAAAATTTTGCTCATGCCTGCAATCTTAATTTCTCCTTTCTTTTTATCAATTTCCGCTCCAATGAACTACAGGCCGAATCAACGGCTTCCTCAAAGGACCTGCACTGCTTTTTGACTATGAAATTGCTCTTTGGCACATTCACTTTTATTTCCACGATCTTGTTCTCCTTGGCACTTGTGTTTTCCACTTTCAAATAAACATCCGAACTGATTACCCGGTCGTAAAAGGTTTCCAACTTATCCATTCTGTTCTGCAAGAAATTAATAAGCTTGGGGTCTGCATTGAAATTCACGGATTGTGCATTTACTTTCATAGGGCTGAAGTTTTTCTCCCAACGCTCTGCAGCATGGGAAGGTTAGACAATGATCACGTTTTGGTATTTCTTGGATGTGCCTTTTGGTGCACCCTCTTAAGCTCGGCAATGCCACTGTGCGTGTACACTTGCGTAGAGGCGAGACTGGCATGCCCCAACAACTCTTTGACGGCATTCAAGTCCGCACCTTTGTTCAGCAAATGGGTGGCAAAGGTATGCCGCACTATATGGGGGCTCTTTTTCACCTTTGTTGACACTTCCGTAAAGTACCTATTTATAATTCTATAAACAAGGGTTTCATATATTTTATTGCCCGAAGCGGATAGAAATACGTGTCCCTCTCCATGATCTCCAACAACAGCTTTTCGGTGCTCTAGATAGGTGGTATATAAGGCCAGGGTCTCCGGGAGTAAGGGCAAAATGCGCTCCTTGTTCCGCTTGCCCAAGACCTTAACGGTCTTTGTGGCCAAATCGATGTCGCCAATTTTAAGGCCGATCAGCTCCGCCCTGCGCATGCCCGTCGTATAGAGCAACGTAATGATCAAGCGATCACGAGCTCCTTCAAAATCATCTCCGTAGGAAATGGTATTCAACACTTTTTCCATTTCCATCTCTGAAAACGGGACTTCCACTTTTTTGGAAGTTTTTAAGGCCTTATGTTTGGCCATGGGATTTAAGGCGATGGTCTCTGTTTTGAGCAAAAACCGGTAATAGGCCCTTAAGGAGGCCATTTTTCTATTGATGGTCCGGTTGCTGTTTCCGGATTCGGACAAGGATACGATCCAACTTCTTATAAGGCCATAGGGCACTTCTTCTATGGCTTCACTACCATAATGGACACCGCAGAACTTGGCAAATGTGGCAATATCCTTTTTGTAGGCATTGATGGTATGGCCCGAGTAGTTCTTTTCGAGCGACAGGTAGGAGATGAAATGATCCAATGCCATACGTAAAGGTACAAACTATTTCATCCAACTGATCAGCTCAAAAAAAATCCCGTGCCTAGGGCACGGGATGTAGTTTATTTTGAAAGATAGCAACATTAAATATCCTCTTGGTCGCGCAGTCCTTGAATATATTGCGCTTTTTGAATCTGCGCTCTGCGGGCTACGGAAGGTTTAGTGAACTGTTGGCGCTTTCGCAACTGGCGCATGGTTCCGGTCTTGTCAAACTTACGTTTAAAACGCTTCAAGGCCCTATCTATATTCTCTCCCTCTTTAACTGGTATTATTAACATTGGCTACAACCTCCTTTCTTTATGGTTCAAGGTGGCAAAGATAGAAACATATTTTCAATGTGCAACCTCTTTTTCAACTTTTGAAAAATCTTGCTTAACCCTTGGCCCACAGGCCCAATGGAACGCCTACCTCCCTAATTTACAGGGCGGTATTCTTTTTTATCAATGATGATCTTGGCAATGATCTCTTTCAAGATTTCCGAGGTTCCGCCACCTATGGGCCCCAACCTACTGTCACGGAACATTCTTGCCATGGGGTAGTCTTCTATGTACCCATAACCGCCAAGAAACTGTAGGCAATTATAAATCACCTCATCGGCCATTTTGGTGGACTTCAATTTTGAGATGGTGGCTTCACGCACCACATATTCCCCTTTTTCCATTTGATGGGCCACGCCGTAATTGTAGTGCTTGCACAGCTCCATATCCGCATGCATATCCACAAGTCTGTGCCTAAGGGCTTGGTATTGGTCTATGGTCTTGCCAAAAGTCTCCCTTTCAGACATATATTGCAGTGCATACGCCAAGGCATATTCGGCACGGGCATGGGCATTGATGCCCATAACCAGACGTTCCAAGGCAAAGGCCTCCATGATGAAGGCAAATCCTTTCCCTTCATCACCCATCCTATTGGCCACGGGCACTTCCACATCATCAAAGGCCAGCTCGGCCGTGTCTGATGCCCTCCACCCCAATTTGTTGAGTTTGTTCGCGGTAATTCCTTTACTGTCCCTATCCACTATAAAAAGACTGATGCCTTTATTACCGGCACCAGCATCGGTCTTTGCGGCCAAGATGATATAGTCCCCATAAACCCCATTTGTGATAAAGGTTTTAGAACCATTTAAAATGTAGACATCCCCTTTGCGTTCAGCGGTGGTCCTCATGCCCGCCACATCACTGCCTCCAAAGGGTTCGGATACGCCCAAACAACCAATTTTTTGACCATGTACACTAGGTATCAAATAGTTGTTTTTCTGTTCCTCGCTGGCATTTTTGTTCAAATGGGTCATGGCCAGATAAACGTGGGCCCACATTGCAGCGGCAAAGCCGCCTGAATTGATTTTCTGCAACTCTTCCAAAAAGATGACCGTGTAGAAAAGGTCCAAACCCAACCCATCATATTTTTCTGGGGTAGCTAGGCCAAAATAGCCCATCTCACCAAATTTCTCCCAAATAAATCGTTCTATTTTGCCATTTGCCTCCCATTCCTCTAGGTGGGGCACCACTTCTTTTTGTAAAAAATCCTGTAAACTTTCTCGAAATAATTGATGTTCTTCAGTGAAGTACATACGTGTCATAGCGCTATTTTTTGAGGGTCAAATATAGCTTAATTCTCTCGATTTTTTCGGCTGGGAAATCCTTAATCTTTATTAAATCCTCCCATGCTTCCACGCTTCCGTGCACATTTCTGAAATCCACTATCCCTTGGGCAACCGATCGTGGAATATATACCAACTCTGAAAGTTGGCCAACCGAGGCCTCATTCACGTTGATCTTGACCACCAGAGGAGGGCTTTGCACCGTAAACCTGTTCAAGGCCCGGTCTGCCACTTCCTTATCCAGGCCGTAGACATCATAGAGTTGTTCATCCAACAAAAAACCACCTAACCTGTCCCTGAACTTTATGGCCCTTGCGGACAATACCTCCCCTATACCATTGATTTTTTTGAGATCCTCAGCGGTCACCTTATTTAAGTCCTTCTTTTTTTCCTCGTTCTGGACGGTGCTGTAGTTGGACTTTGGTACGGATTTGGCCACCGCTTGTTTGGATGTGACCCATTCCGGAAATTTGAAGTAGGGAGAAATGACGAGGAGCAGGGAATCTGAAATCCGGGTGACGTTCTGAAATTCCTCAGCGGAATTCACAAATTTGCCCAAAGCCCTGTACTCCAATAACCGATCCAATTCACTTACGGACATTCCCAACATATAGCCCCTGTAATCTGTGATGTAATTGGGGTTGAAGGGGTAGATGCGAACCGTATCTTCCAAGGCTTTCTTTTCCTTTAATGCCTCTATTTCCGTTTGGATGGCCTCGTTCAATTGAAATGGAGGTTGCCCACGCACCTGGACCTCCTTAACATAGAAGTACCCTATATGAAGGGCTATGATCGCCAGCAGCAAAAAGAAAATCCCACTTTGCTCTTGTCTATTGAACTTGAAGTGGGATTTGAATTTCTTCACTGTGCTGCTTTTGTTGACCAATAAGAAAGAAGCCAGCAGCTTTTAAACCTACTGTGCCACGAAGTGATTCCCCTTATTGGGCCGCTGGTTTTTGTTTCTTGAACAATTGATTGGCCTTTAGTCTACTCAAATAGTCTTTAAGATCACTTTTAACCTCACCAGACATAATGTACAGCCCAATGATATTGGGAAAGGACATAGCCAGTATCATCATATCCGAAAAATCCAAAACGGCTCCTAAACTCACGGAAGCCCCTACTACCACAAAGACCAAGAAGAACATTTTATAAATGAACTCTGTTCTTTTGCTCTTGCCAAAAAGGTAGGTCCAAGCGCGCATGCCGTAGTAGGACCATGAAATCATGGTTGAGAAAGCAAACAAGAAAACGGCAAGTGCCAAAACATAAGGGAACCAAGAGATTTGACTTGCAAAAGCATCTGATGTCAATTGTGCGCCAGCCATACCCTCAACCTCATGCATCCCGGTAAAAATAAGAACCAAGGCGGTCAAAGTACAAACGACAACAGTATCAATGAACGGCTCCAATAGGGCCACAAAACCCTCTGAAGGCGGATGATTGGTCTTTGCAGTACTGTGCGCTATGGCCGCAGAACCCACGCCGGCCTCATTGGAGAAGGCTGCTCGTTGAAAGCCTACCACGAGTACCCCAATGATACCACCCTTTAGGGCAGATGGATTAAAGGCCCCGTCAAAAATGGCCGAAAAGGCAGGCCCAATATTCTGTATGTTCATAATGATCACGGCCAAGGCGGCCAATATGTAGATCGTGGCCATAATAGGCACTACCCTACCAGTTACCTTGGCAATACTATTGATGCCCCCAATGATGACCACACCTACCAAAATAGCGGTGACCACCCCAAACCAGAACCCGTTTCCGGCTAGAACGGGAAACTGACCGGCCAATTGTTCAAAAGACTGGTTGGCCTGGAACATGTTGCCACCGCCGAAGGAGGCTCCTACGGCCAAGACGGCAAATACACCGGCCAACACTTTGCCCAAGCCCTTCATGTTTCGTTTTTCCAACCCATACCTCAAATAGTTCATGGGCCCACCAAAAACACGGCCATCTGGTAAGATGTCTCTATATTTTACCCCAAGCGTGCATTCCACAAACTTGGAGGACATGCCCAAAAGACCGCAAACGATCATCCAAAATGTGGCGCCAGCACCACCCAGTGAAACCGCTACCGCCACACCGGCAATGTTTCCAAGCCCAACCGTACCTGATACAGCAGTGGCCAAAGCTTGAAAATGGGTCACCTGCCCTGGCGCATTGGGGTCATCATATTTCCCTTTGGCCAAATCTATGGAGTGCCTAAAACCCCTTATGTTAATGAAGCCCATTCTAATGGTGAAAAAAGTGGCCCCAAGTACAAGCCATATCACAATGAAGGGTATGCCTTTGGTCACGGGATCTCCATTGGGATGGGTAATGACCACAGGATCATCATATTGGATTTCCGCAAAGAAATGGGCGCCTTGTTCTATGATATGCTCTTGGTTATTGGAGTTGTATATCACCTTGCCCTCTGCCGTTAAATGCTTAAGCGTACCGTTGGCATCTGTGGTTATGGTCTCATCCACACCTTTATCGTTGGAGATCACGGCAATGGCCTCTCCTTTTTTAACCTTTGCACCTTCTTCCTTCAACCATTGTTTCAATACATATTTGTTATCAATATCCGGGGACCAATTGGGGATGGGTATGCGTTTTAAATCGGCGTAGGCCACGGGATCATAAAGACCCAAGGCCGCAAAAGGATCCCAAAAGAGCACAGAACCCAAAGCGCCCACCGCCGGGGTCATCGCCCCATTGAAAATTTCAGTAATGGCCTCTGTCTCCACTTTAAATACCTTGGTCACGGAATTGCCCTGGGCATCAGACACCACCACATTATAGGACACACCTTCCACGAGTCCGGAAGCCCTTTTTGAGGACCTAGGGGTGTCTTGGTCGCTCCACTCAAACGAGTACGGTGCAACACCACCATCCACTTCCAATTCAATGACGCCATCATTAATGTTGGACGACGGATTATAGGTTTTTCCCGTGACTGTAAAATCTTGGGAAAAAACAAGGGAAATGGAAAATAGGGCGATCAACGAAAAGTAATATTTCATATTTTGTGGTTAATTGATGGTTAAGTTAGTCTTAAGTGGGCAATATCCTAAAAAAAATCAACGAATCAAATTTATAGGTTACATTACTAACCCAATTTGAACATTTCGTTCAGCTTCTTGATCTGCTCCGGCCTTCCTAAAACAATGACCTTTCCCTTGGGTTTCAACTCCAGATCTGCTTCAGGGTTAATGATGTAATTTCCATTGGGCTCTATGTATCCAATAATAGTGCACCCGGTCTTGCGCCGAAGATCAAGATCACGCAGGGAACCACAATCTATCTGGCTAATGAAATCATCAATTTCCACTTCCTCTAAATTTGTGGTATGCTCACCCTCCATGGATAGCTTGTCCATAAAGGTGATCAGGTCTGGCATGACCACGAGAGAGGCCATATGGTCGCCGCCGATCTTATCTGGCATAATGACCTTATCCGCACCGGCGAGCAACAATTTTTTTTGGGAGGTCACCAAAGAGGCCCTGCTTATGATGGTCATCTGCTTGTTCATTTGACGGGCGGACAGCACCACAAAAAGATTGGCGGCATCATCTGGCAACGTGGCAATAAGGTATTTCGCCCTTTCCACGCCAGCGTATTGAAGTATATCATCATCATTGGCATCGCCCTCTACAAAGAGTACCTCAGCATCGTATTTTTCTATGAGGTCCTTATCCTTTTCAATAACCACAAAGGGCCGTTTATAGGCTTTTAGGCGTTCTGCGGCCTGCATACCATTTCGGCCAAAACCGCATACGACGACGTGGTCGTTCAAACTTTTTATCAAATTTTCCACTTTTTTCTTTTTTAAAATTTGAAGCGAATTCCTACTCAAGATATATTCCGTAATGACCGATATGGCAAAACCAAAGATAAAGACACTGGTTACGATCAGCAGTACGGTGAACACTTTACCTTCAGGACCCATGGGCCTTACCTCTGAAAAGCCCACGGTGGTCACCGTGATAATGGTCATGTAAAATGCATCTATCCAAGAATAATCCGATATGTACCGATACCCAAATACCCCAATGGCCAATACGGAAAGCATTAAGAAAAAGGCAAGGTATATTTTAGATCGGAAAAGCTTTATCATGGTTTAAAGATCAAAAACGGAAGTCCTTTTGGTATAGACCAAATCCTTGATTTTTAGCCAAAAGGCCAAAAAGAGATAAAGGGCAAAACCAAAGCCCAAGGTAACGAAAGTCAGATAGATAAAGGTGGTCCTCACCACACGCGCCCGTATGCCCAAGCGCTCCGCTATGCGCCTGCATACTTCAAACCCCCTTTTTTGAAGGTAATGCAACAAATCATACATTCGGTTCATGGGATAAAATTAGGATTTTAAATTCAATAACGAAGCCCCAACGGCGCATTGTAAACACTTATTTTTGGTACAATAGTTCTGGTGCAAATGCAGAAGTGCCTGACTTTCCCTTGCATTTGCAGGCACTACTTGTAATTTGGAATATGTTTTCATAATTGCATTACGCTCTGCCTTGATTTCTTGTAAAAGACCCCACTCTTTTTCGGAATATGCCCCTCCGGTTTCCTTTGCGTAACAAAAACGGAGGGGGAAAATGGTATTGATCATCAACAGGTCTATGAATGTGCCTGAAATAGGCTTTTTTTTCTTTGGAGATTTCTGGCCAAAGTTATAATGCGTTTCCCAGTATGGGTGCAGACTAACGTGGAAGCATTCTTTGATTTCCTCCCTCCTACCATGGAGCAATTTCTGAAAGATGTTATGGTCTTCAGCATAAATACAAGCCAACTGGGCCAACCTTATGGTTGGGAAATTGGCGGGGCGCAATCTAAAGAATTCCGGGGTACTGCCTACTATGGGGGCCAGTTGAAACTTTTGCAACAGATATGAGAATTCTTTTTGCAAAGCATTAAAGTAGGTATCCTTCTCTGGGCCATTTTGCAAAAGCCCGGCCATGCCCATGAACAGCGCTTCCATTTGAAAGGCATGGCCATTGAGTTTTCGCACGATGGCAAAATCTATCTTACGACCAATTTCCAAAAAGAGTGGGCCATTGATCTTCGATCCAAAATTTTTGAACATCATAAGGAACATAACCCGTTCCCAATCATTTTTATAATCCCGCAATAACTCAAGGACCAGGCCCGATCTTACCTCCATCCGCTCAATGAACAACCTATCCAACCAATTGTGCCATAGCAAGGAAGGTACTTGGCCCAAGTAGGCATCACAGTTGATCTCCTTATTGGTCCTATTTCTGAACAGGCCGGAATAAGCGTCTAAAAGTGCTATGGAAATATAATCTTTTAAGCACAAGGTTGGGATGAGCGTGCCATCTTTTCGGAATACGTCCGCATCGTGTTCCCAGACCACATGGAGAATAACGTTGTCATAGTTACCATCTTGCGAATGTTTATGGGCATGCCAGTCTGAGGCTTTCACATGAATTTCCACATTTCCGGCCCATAGTTGCCCACCTATCTGTAACCTGGCATTGAAAAAATCCGGTCCGGAACCTTCATTGTGCAACCCTAAGCTTTCAATGACAACAGATGCACCAAGCACGGTCTTCAAATGATGGGTTTGCAGTTTTTTGGTCTTCCAAATAAAATGGAGCAGGTCCTCTTGCATTTCTAAAAATAAAAAAACCCGCCATAAGCGGGTGTCTTTTTCTTCAGAAAATGCTTATTGGGCCACATCGCCCTGCCAGTTCATAAAACCTCCTTGAAGGTTGTATGCGCTCTCAAAGCCCAAACTGTTCATGATGGCACAGGCCTGCCCGCTTCGATTGCCACTCCGGCAATACACGTAGTAGTTCTTGGACTTGTCCAATTTTTCAAGTTCATCTACGAAACCCTGCCCCAAATAGATATCTATATTTTGGGCATTGGGTATGTAGCCCTCCTCGATCTCTTGTTCTGTGCGCACATCCAAAATGACCGCATTGCTATCTTGTTCCAGCTGTGCCGCCCATTCTTCTTGTGTCAAATCTGCCATAGTCTGCTTATTTAAAGTTGTACAAAATTAAGGTATTTGCCTAAATTAGAGACACCCTTAATTTTTAACATAAAATTATGGCCCTGCTTTCTAG
>CAKZLG010000239.1 GCA_937125035.1 uncultured Maribacter sp.
TGGCCCTACGGGAAATAAAATGCTGTATACGCCCAGTAATCTGTGGCGGACAACCATATTCATTGGGACAATAGTGTTTGGCATCCCCCGGTGTCCGCTTTAGGGGCGTTCCACATTCCGGACATTGGTCTATGTATTGAGTCGGCATGGAATCCATGGGTCTTTGGGTGAAGTCCACCCCAATGATCTTGGGAATGATCTCGCCCCCCTTTTCCACGAAAACGGTATCCCCTACACGGACATCCAATTTGGTGATCTGGTCCGCGTTGTGCAAGGAGGCCCTTTTAACGGTGGTCCCGGCCAAGAGTACCGGCTCTAAATTGGCTACTGGGGTAATGGCCCCGGTACGGCCCACTTGGTAGGTGATTTCATGGAGCAGTGTGGAAACCTGTTCCGCCTTGAACTTATAGGCCATGGCCCAACGGGGCGATTTGGCCGTGTACCCCAATTCCTCTTGGTGCTGCAGATTGTTCACTTTAACGACCACACCATCTGTCTCGTAAGGCAGTTCATGCCGGTGCACGTCCCAATGGGCCACAAAGGCCAAGACCTCGTCCATGCTCTTGCACAACTTGGCCACCTGTGGTACTTTAAACCCCCAATCACGGGCTTTTTCCAACATCTCAAATTGGTGATCAAGGTGGATGTCCCGCCCCACGATACTGTACAACAGGCAATCTAAGGGGCGCTGTGCCACCAAACTGCTATCTTGTAGTTTTAGGCTGCCCGAAGCCGTGTTCCTTGGGTTCATATAAGGTTCCTCCCCATTGGCAATGCGTTCCTCGTTCATTTGGGCAAAGCCGGCATAGGGCAACACGATTTCCCCCCGAATATCGAATTTTGGGGGGTAATTGCCCCTAAGGCGCAAGGGAACCGACTTAATGGTCTTGATGTTGTTCGTGACATCATCGCCTTGTACCCCATCTCCCCGGGTTACCGCACGCACCAAACGCCCTTCTTCGTAAGTTATACTGATGGACGCCCCATCATATTTGAGCTCACAAGTATATTCTACCGCTGTTGTTCCGAGGTTTTTCTGGAGGCGCTTTTCCCAATCTTCCAAATCTTCTTTGGAATAGGAATTGTCCAAGGAATACATGCGATATTCATGTACTACGGTCTCAAAATGCTTGGTCACCATGCCCCCTACCCTTAGTGTGGGCGAGTTGGGATCGTATAGCTCCGGGTGTTTCTCCTCCAGCGCTTGCAGCTGCTTCAATTTCATATCAAACTCATAATCGGATATGGTGGGGGTGTCCAGCACGTAATACCGGTAGTTGTGCTCCCGTAGTTCATCCCGCAGTGCCGTTATCTGTTCCTTGATCTGCATTATGCCTGTTTTTTGTTCATCCATTTAGGCAGTGGCAGCGGCTGGTACTGCCTCATGTGCAGTAGAAGCTCATCAGCCGTATCCGCTACCAAGATCATGTCGTAATTTTCCTTTCGCACAAACCCTTTTTCGACCATTTGGTAGAGCATGTCCAAAAGGTCATTGTAAAAGCCTCCCGTATTGAGCACCCCTATGGGGTATTGGTGCAATCCCAATTGCGCCCAGGTCAGCATTTCGAAAAACTCCTCTAAAGTGCCAAAGCCGCCAGGCAACATGATGATTCCTTCAGACAGTTCGTGCATTTTCAATTTGCGCTCGTGCATATTTTGGGTGACGATCAGTTCCGAAAGGCTGTCATGAACCACTTCCTTCAACAGCAAAAACTCGGGGATGACACCAATGGCCACCCCCTCCTTCTCCAAAACGGCTTTGGCCAAATGGCCCATGATGCCGATTTTTGCACCCCCATACACCAGCGCTATTTTTTCATGAGCCAAAAGACGTCCCAACTCTTGGGCAGCCTCTGTAAATTTGGGGTCATGGCCTTCACTACTGCCACAAAAAACAACGACACTGTTCATGGTTTTTCCGCTTTGATCATCCGATCATTACCAAATATATCTTTCTTGACGGTGATATGTTCAAAATTATGGCTTTGTAGCAATTCTACCATTGATTGGGCCAAATATTGATTGATCTCCAAAAATAAATGCCCCCCTTTCACCAAGGTGTCCATGGCAAAAATGGCAATATGCCGATAAAAGAGAAGCGGATCTTCATCCGCTACAAAAAGGGCCATTTCCGGCTCGTGGGCCAAAACGTTCATCTGCATCTGCCCTTTCTCCCTCTGGCGCACGTAGGGCGGATTGGAAACCACGACATCCAAAGGCGGATAGGCCCCTGCATCCATAGCAAGAATATCCCCATAGTGGAAATCAACTTCAATCTGATGGTGTTCCGCATTTTCTTGGGCAAGCTCCAAGGCCTCACGGGATGCGTCCATTCCGCTAACCCGTGCATTGGGCAGGTGCTTCTTTAGGGCAAGGGCGATGCAACCGCTTCCGGTGCCCATATCCAGAATATGGCATTTGTCGACCTCCGGCTGGCATTCTTCAAAAATCCACCGAACCAATTCCTCTGTCTCGGGCCTGGGAATCAAAACCCTGGCATCCACTTTTATGCAAAGGTCCATAAAAAGGGTCTCCCTCAAAATGTACTGTAAGGGCTCTTGCTGCTTTAACCGGGCCAGCGCCTCAAAAAAGGGAGGCACTTCTTTTTTCGTTAAAGTGTATTGTGGCCGCAGGGCCAAGATGAACCGCTCCAAGCCCAAATAGTGCTCCACCGACCCATAAAAAAAATGGTCCACCTCTTCTTTGCCGAACAACGGGTCCAATTCTTGATGGAAAATGGCCTTGATTTCTTGCA
>CAKZLG010000240.1 GCA_937125035.1 uncultured Maribacter sp.
GCCCTTTTACCGATTTCCTGTTGAAGGTGGAACGCCTGCCGGTACCCACGAAACACAATTTGGAAGCTGTGGAGAAACAGTTGAACCATATTTTGGAAAATAACCAATGTGCCGCTTTTGTTTTTGAACCCCTAGTGCAAGGGGCTGCGGGCATGAAGTTCCACTCGCCCCAAGGTCTGGATGCCCTGATCGCCATCTGCCAAGAGCAGGACGTGCTGTGCATTGCGGATGAGATCATGACGGGTTTTGGGAAGACCGGTAAGAATTTTGCCTGTGACCATTTACAGCGCCAACCCGACATCATTTGTCTCAGCAAGGCCCTTACCGCTGGGATGTTCCCCTTGAGCGCAACCACGTGTACCCAAGCTATTTTTGAGGCATTCTTGAGTGATGAGGTGCACAAAGGTTTCTTCCACGCCCATACTTACAGCGCACATCCCTTGGGCTGTGCCGTGGCCTTGGCCGCCCTTGATCTTTTAAATGCACCGCAAATACAAGAGAGAAGAGACTATATTGCCAAGAGCCATACCGGTTTCTTAAAGGGTATTGAATCCCATCCCAAGATTTTGAATGCGCGTTCCCTTGGGGTGATACTGGCCATTGACCTCAAGGTAGACAGTGCCAGGTACGGCCACCTAAGGGATGAGCTCTATGAATTTTTTATGGATAGGGGCGTAAATATTAGACCTTTGGGGAATACGGTATATGCCCTCCCCCCTTTTGTGATCACCAATGAACAACTAGAGCAGGTATACCAGAGCTTTAGGGATTGTCTTGCTCATTTTTAAAAGTGGGGCGCAACCTATTTTTTTTATGTGTTTTCCAAATGAGGTACAGATCGTGCCAAAGCTTGAAGAAGTAGCTCACCCTTACTTTTGAATCCCCTTTGTCCACCCATCTTTCCACGGGTACTTCCAACATCATAAGGGTACCCTGGGCAGTACCATAGGTACAAAGGATACGGCTGAAAAGTTCCACATCAAAAAGCCATTTGGAAATAAAGGGCTTCGTAAAGAGCAGGGGAACCAGCGTGCTGTAAAAGACCTTACAGCCACATTGTGTGTCATATACGGGGATGCCTAGAATCTTTGAAATAAGGGTGGCAATGATGCGTCCGGCCAAAAAGCGGCTGAATTTACGCTCTACCACGGCACCTATCCTTAAGATTCGGGATGCAAAGACAAATTGCCTGCCATCGTTCAGGTATTGGGTCAAGGAAAGGCACTCCTCTAAGGATGTGGCCAGGTCGGCGTCCAAATAACCCATGTATTTGGCCTGTACGTTCTCAGTTAAGAACAGCATCCCATTGCGTATGGATCCGGCCTTTCCCATGTTCCGTTCATTGTCCAATACCATGACTTTTTTGGGATAGTCCCTGCTCAGGGCCTGTAGCTTTACCGAGGTACCGTCCGTAGACCCGTCATTCACAAAAAGAAGAAGTACATCTGCGGGCGATTCCAGAAACGAACGAAACTGCGTTTCCGGAAGCCTATCGTACTCATTGTAACAGGGTATGACAAGGCATAATGTATGAGAAGTGGTTTCCACCAACAATGTCTTATTTAATATAGGGCTAAGGTACAATTATCAAGAATACCCGCGGTTTGGATGTGCACATTCATCCAGACAAAACTGAAAGCGGTAGCTTTGTAAAAAATTTAATCAACCCATGAAGCACCCCATTTCCATTACGGCGATAGCCTCCATTTCCCCATTGGGAAGTGAAGCCAAGCACATTTGGGCACGCTATGGGGATGATGGGCACAGCTTTACGGTCCATACCTTCAACGGAAAAAGGCAATGGGTGGCCGCACTCCAGGAAGCCGAAAGAGAGCAAGTGGAACAACTACGAAAATCGGACAGCCATTACAGGGAACTTGATGACACTGTACTCTACGCCATTTTCGCGGCAAGAAGGGCCGTGGCTGCAGGGGGTTGGTCCGCTAAGGATAATTTTGGGGTGAACATTGGTTCCTCCAGAGGTGCCACCGCCCTATTTGAGGCCCATCATGGGCGCTATTTGCAAGACGGTAGGGCGGCCACCCTATCCTCTCCCACTACCACCTTGGGCAATATATCCTCCTGGGTGGCCCATGACCTGGGTACCAAGGGGCCGGAGATTTCCCATTCCATCACCTGCTCTACCGCCCTTCACGCTTTTTTGAATGGCGTGGCTTGGTTGCGTGCCCAAATGGCCCAAAAATTCTTAGTGGGCGGCAGTGAGGCACCGTTGACCCCTTTTACCCTGGCCCAAATGAAGGCCTTGAAAATATATGCGCCCCAACCAGCAAGGGAAGCCCTTGGCCAAAAAACCAAAGAAAGGTCCCACGGGGCAATGGAATCGGATTTCGGGACTGGAAAGGTTGCTGAGCGCGGTGGTAGCTATCCTTGCCAAGCCCTGAACCTTGAGAAGAAAAGGAATACCATGGTCTTGGGAGAAGGTGCGGCCATGGCCTGTTTGGAAAACGG
>CAKZLG010000241.1 GCA_937125035.1 uncultured Maribacter sp.
TGGGCGTCTGACGCCACTATAAAACGCAATTTCACCCGGGGCTGTAAGTTAAACAGCTCCTTGGCCAATAGTTTTTCAAAACCACCTGCACTGATCATGGTGGCGGCCGCGGAAAAACGGACTAGGAAATCTCTACGGGAATGCTTCATTTATGGGTACACTTTTAAGCTGAAGTAAATGTAACCTTAATTTTCAGGAAGGCCAATAGGGGCTTACAAAGACCGATTTTTCTCAGGCCCAACGGCCACCCGAAGTTTCTTTGGGGAAATGGTCACGGTCACCTCCTTTGCTTTTTTCTGCGGCTCGCCATCTATCTGAAGGTGCACGGGGACTGCACATTGCACATGTGCGGTTGTGGTAGATCGGATCTCCACAAAATCAGAGTCCATTTCCGTTTTCCCGGCCAAGGTCTTCAAGATTTCCTTGATGTCCAATTTTTTAAAGATCAATACCTCAAATTTACCGTCATCAATTTGCCCGTTGGGATTGACCAAAGCGCCGGTTCCATATTTCCGGCAGTGGGTAAAAGCTACCATAATGGCCCTAAAGGTATCCTCTGCAGTGTCCGTTTTAATACGGAAATCATAGGGAACGTCCGTTTCCCTCAAGGTGGGTATGCTGTTTACAAAATAGCCCCATTGGCCACGCATACTACTCTCGTCATAGTTCTGTATCAATTCGGCATTCAGTCCCATATCACTTATATGTATGCCCATACCATCGTTTACCGTTAAAAGATCCATCGTCATGGTCTGGGTTCCCAAGGCCACAACTATGGCTTCTTCCATATCCGTGGGCAAGTCGAGTTCCGTGGCCAGACCATTAGAGGAACCGGCCGGGAGTATGCCCAATTCAACCACTGCTGCCTCACTGGCCTCCGCAGCAAGTTTTATGGTACCGTCACCACCACATACCAAAATGCGGTCTGGTGGATTCTTCTGGAGTGCTGCCTTGAGTTGGGCAAGATCATCCTTTCCCGTGGTTTTAAAAACCTGTAATGGGTACCGGTCTCCCACGGCATCTTTCACCGCGTCTATGATAGGGGCTTTGTCCCTGTTCCCTGAAACAGGGTTTACGAGCAACATCATCTTTCCCGAGCCTTTATCCATTTTCATACGATTATGTGCGTTAACCCATTTAAAATTGACAGGCGCACGTAAGACCTTCCACTGTACCCTCCTTAATTCTTATATTGACATTGTAGAACCATGCCCCTATTAAATGAGCATTCATGTAACCCTTTACCGCGGCTATGCCAATGAACAGGAAATCGTGATTTCTGGCCATGTGGTCAAAAGTAAAGATCCCGCAGCATACAAGTTAGATCAAAAGAAAATAAAACATGCGCTAACGATAATCCGTTTATTTCGCATACAGACCTTGCCCAATGTGAGGGTCCGTTTAAGGTTCAAAGAGATCGATGTGGAGACCAAAACCATGAACGATGGTTACTTTAAATTCTGCATTCCTTATAGGGAGGCCTTAGCAAGTGGTTGGCACCAAGTTACCATTTCCGCTTATTTCAATGAATACGAAATTGAGCGGCAGGGCGAGTTCATAAAGCCTCATACCGGTGAGTACGGGCTTATATCAGACATCGATGATACTTTTCTCATTTCCCACTCGGGCAGCTTCTTCAAAAAAATATATGTGCTACTTACCCGGAACATTGAGCGCCGAAAAACCTTTGACGGGGTGGTGGAGCACTACCGCTTACTGGCATCGGCCGGTAGGATCCAAAAAAACGAGAGCAATGCCTTTTTTTATGTTTCCAGCAGTGAATGGAACCTCTACGGCTTTATTGAGGGTTTTGCCGAACGCCAAGGGTTTCCAAAAGCGGTGATACAGCTCAAAAAAATCAAACAGGGCTTGGCCGATTTCCTTTTTACCGGTGGGGGCAGCCATGACCACAAATTCCATAAAATAAAAAGCATCTTGGAGTTTTACCCAGAACTTCGTTTTGTACTATTGGGTGATGACAGCCAGAAAGACCCGTACATCTATGAGCGCATCGTAAAAATGTTTCCCATGAACGTTAGGGCCATTTACATACGGCAAACCATGTCCAAAAAAAAATCCGCTGTGGTCAACTTATTGAAGAATGTGGAAAACATGGGCGTTGCGGTCTGCTATTTTGAGCAAAGTGCCCAAGCCAAAGAGCATTCCTTGGCCATAGGCCTGGTAAAAAGCAGTTCGTGATCATTTTTTGGCAAAGGAAATGATCCCATCTTTTCGGGGACCATACATACAAAACACCCATTACCACTACTGGGCACCTCTATGGCCGAGCCCGTATTTCAGCACACGGTCATTTTTCATGTACCACTGTGACTATCCCATAAAGATCATTCACGTGGTGTGGGTTGATCGTCCTTTTCTTTCCTCAAGATGATGATAGCGGGAGACCTATGCTCTTTTGAATACTTTTCCAAGATGATGTTCAGGAAAAAGGTGGGTTCAGAAGGCTCCGCTTCAGACCAAATGACCAATTCCTGCCCGGTCTCTATCTTTTGCGCTATTTTTTTGAGCGATGCCTTTTTCATGTGCTCAACCTCATACACCACATTGGCCATACCCACTTTTTGGGTCCTTTGCTCCATGGCTTGTCTCAATATCGCCTCTTGTGATTTTGCGGGATCCTCATCAACAAATAGCAGTATTCTTATTTTTGAAAAGTGGTTGTACTGTACGTTGTACATGATTGATATTAGCTGTTGGGTCACCTGGGACTTATGGAAAATGGGAATGGTAAGCTGCTGCAGGGCGGATATGGGTTTCAATGATAAAATGAACTGCAGGTCTTCCTCTTTCAGCAATTCCTTGATCTGGGTCCCGACATCATTACTGAAAATCAATCTTGATTCATAATCCACCGAAACCTCCTCCAACTGCTTGGCCAAAGCGCCCAACATTTCTTGACCTTCTTCCCCGTATTTCTCCTCCAATTGCTCTTGCCCGCTTTGCTCAGGGGTTTCCTTAAAACCCAACAAAAGCAGTTTTGAGATGGGCAACACCTTTAAAACGGACTGGGGCAGGGATTTGCCCTCCCTTGTGATGTCTATGGGGACAAGTATGGCAGGGTTGATCAAATTTTCATCGATTTGTCGTGGCTTTGGGCGGGTCAAGGTGATTTTTTGTTTTCTGATGTGAATCAGGTAATACAGTGCGGATAGCGCAATGACCGCACACCCTATGGCTATGGAAAGGTACTGCATAAAGAAAACCAGGGCCAAACAGCCAAGTCCCCCAAAACCCGCCACCGCCTTTGCCATGGGGACCCTGAACGCGGGTATGTACCAAAAAGGATCGGTGGCCCTTAATTTCAATAGCGCCATGCAAATTCCCGCATAAATGATCAAGTGCAGCAGAGAAGCTACCTCAGCAAACACTTCCAAATTGCTTCTCATCAACATAATGGACACTGGTAAGGCAACCAAAATCAAAGCAATATGCGGCGTTCCAAAACGTCTGTTGACCCTATTGGCCCTAGGGCTGATCAAACCGTCCTTGCCCAGGGCATAGACTCCCCTGGATGCACTCATCATTGACGCATTGGCACTGGATAGTGCGGCTAAAAAACCGGCAAAAACAATGATGATGGCCCCCCAATTACCGAGTATTTTCCGAGCTACTTCTATGGTGGCTATCTCCCCGTATTCCTTCAGTTCACCCTGCGAAAAAGTGAACGTGCTCACGGCCATGATGAACATGTAAAGACCCATGGCGATCACAACGCTCCAAATGAGTGCCCTGGGCAGGTTCTTATCGGGCTTCTTTATTTCAGAACCCACATTGGCTATTTGTACAAACCCCAGATAGGACGTAAAGATCAAAGCCGTGGTGGTGAAAATGGATAGTGGCCCACTTGGGGCAAGGTCGTTATAGCCAAAGGGCTCGTCCTTAAAGCCAAAATAATCAAGGATACCATATGAAAAGATAAGCACCAATAGTATGGTTAGGGAGATGACCATGACATTCTGCAATTGCCCCACTTTTTTGGTGCCCATAATATTCATGGCCAACAGGAACAAGGTAAAGCCAAAGGATACCATGCTGTGTGCTATGTTCCATTCCAAATTCAGTTCTTTGAGCAAGGTAATGGCATATTCCGCAAAACTCACCAGGTAAAAGGCACAGGCGAAAACAAGGCCGATCCATTGGGAAATACCCACTAATGTTCCCCAAAAAGTACCAAAGGACCGGGAAATGAAATAGTAGCCGCCACCACTATTTGGCATAGCGGTGGCCAGTTCTGCGGTGCAAGCTGCAACGCACAAAGCAATGATGCCGCCAATAAAAAATGAAATGATGGCCAAGAAACCCGCATCTCCACCGGCCAATCCTGGAAATACGAAAATCCCTGCGCCCAACATGGCCCCTACCCCTATTGAGGTGGCCGAAATTAAACCGATATTTCTTTTTAAAGTATCCGTGGTAACGTATTCCCTATGATTTTCCGTATTGGTGGGCGGCCTCTCAAAAATAAGGCTTTTACAGTTTTTCAAAAGACGTAGACAGTAGGATTATTACCCCTATGACCCGCGTTCCTATGTGCCAAACCCACTCTGGGACCCCATGGGAACAGTAACAACAAATGACCGCTTCTACTCAATTGGGAAGGTTTCATTACCGCTTCTTTTATAAAAAGGGAATCGACGATTATTTTTAGAATAGTACTACGGCCTGTTTACCAAGCCATGGTCCCAAAGACGTATCAGAATGAAAGACTGGGGAATTACAACAAAGGCCTAGGTTTCAATTTCCCCTTTCTCGGATTTAAAATTGCGAAGCGATTTTCTTCCGAACAATGGCTTTTCATGGCACCTATTATTGCCCCCAAGAATAGATTTATTTGGAGAAAATTGATTGGTGTTCCTATAGAATGGGAAGGGTGTTGTCTTCGCTTTCCAATATTTAACTTCATGTTTGTGGTTTGGACCAAGACACTTAGGAACTGATCATAATGATAATGCCCCTTACCTGTTCGGCGTATTTTACAAAAAATCAAAGGGTCGTTGCCAATAGTGAGGTCACCTATACTCTTTATGAAATCCATCCCTGCCTGTTCCTTGGCGCCCACCACAGCGCTAAAATCAGTAAAACCTGCTATTACCGTTAAAGAGGTTATGGAGGTCTCGTGAATCTTATCTACTGGGCCCTTTACACTGTCCATTTCAGCGATTCTACCTCTTTTAAGTCTATTCTCCATCTGATAGCACAGAGAGTGTTTCTAATTTTGACACTGATAGGGGTTTCTGTGCATCTTATGCCCATTTCGCCATGATGTAATGACCAAGAACACTTCAAGGCTGTTAGCCGGCCTAATGCCTCACGTACAGCTGCCCCTACTGAGTGTACTGAACAGCAGTGGGGACCAAAAGGGTTTTCAAGGTTATTATTTTTCGGTATTGCATTAATGCCCGTTGAATCATAGTGGTACTTTACCAGATCAAATGGGCGGGGTTTTCCCAGATGAAAACACAAAGATCTTTTTATGGAAACCCACTTCATTTTAATGTAAAGCGCATGACTACAAACAACGGCAATAGCGTACCCACATTTTTAGAGAACGGAGGTGAAATGGGGCGCGTTATCAGTGGAAAGGACTGGTCCTCTCACCCTTTGGGTGAACCGGAAAATTGGAGCCTACCGCTCAAATTTGCAATCAACAGTATGCTAAAGACCGCCTTTCCCAATTTCATTTTTTGGGGAAAGGATTTTAGGTGTTTTTATAATGATGCATACCGGCCTAGTTTGGGTAAGGAGGGAAAACACCCCCATATTCTAGGACAAAAAGGAATAGAGGCGTGGCCAGAAATCTGGGATACCATTGAGCCCCTTTTAAAGCATGTCTGGAATACCGGGCAACCTACTTGGAGTGAAAACCAATTGATTCCCTTCTACCGCAATGGCCAAATTGAGAACATTTATTGGACCTTTAGTTATAGTGCACTGATGGGCGCGGATGAAAAAATTGCGGGCATCCTCACCACCTGTACGGAAACAACCAATGCCGTGCTCAATTTAAGGCGCCTTGAGGAAAGTGAGGAACAATTGGCCTTTGCCATAGAGGCCGCTGAACTGGGCACTTGGGACTATGATCCAAAAACAGACCGGTTTTTGGCGAATGACCGCCTAAAAGAATGGTGGGGCCTTGGTAGCGCACCGGAAATTAATCTGAGTGAAGCTATTGAGGCCATTGTGGAAGAGGACCGGGAGCGTGTGGTTACCTCCATTAAAAAGGCACTGAACGGGGCAAACAATGGTAAATATGACGAAACCTATTCCGTTAAGAATCTGAAGACCCATGATATAATCATCGTAAGATCCTTGGGCCAAGTACGGTTCAATAAGGAGGGCGTAAGCCATCGTTTCAACGGTACTACGCAGGATGTCACCAAAGAGGTAAAGTCTGCCCAGAACCTAAAAGAGGCCCATATATTGGTGAAAAAGGAAGAAGAACGCATTCGTTCCATTTTACAGAATGTGCCGGTAGGGATAGCCATTTTAAGAGGTGAGGCATACGTTTATGAAATGGCCAATACCGCCTATCTGGAAATTGTGGACCGCGACCAAGACGAGATCATGCACCGGCCCATTTTTGACATCCTACCGGAAATCAAGGAAAATGTAGCCCCTGTTCTAAAAAAAGTGCGTAGATCGGGACAACCCATACGGGACATGGAATTTAAAGTGCCCCTGAAACGCAAGGGCCAAATGGATGACGCCTATTTCAATTTGGTCTTTCAACCCATGCCAAGTGAGCATGGTACTTTACCAGATATCTTGATCGTCGCCATTGAAGTAACGGACTATGTCATTGCCAGAAGCATATTGACCCAGAACGAGATCCAGTTCAGAAACCTTGTCATGCAATCCCCTATTGCCATGGCCATTTTTAGAGGGGAGGAACTGCGCATTGAGATGGCGAACGAAAGAATGCTTGATCATTTCTGGAACAGAACTTGGAACGATGTCATTGGCGAACGTCTGATTGATGTATTTCCTGAGCTCAAAACTCAAAAATACTTGGGCATCCTGGAACAAGTCATTGAAAAGGGCAAGGAAGCACACGCCAAAGATGCCAAGATCATCGTGGTGAACGATAGCATACCCAAGGAATTTTATGTGAACTATGACTATTTGCCCCTTTCAGAAATAGATGGGCGCATATCCGGTGTCATGGTCACGGTCACGGATGTTACCGAACAGCACCACGCCAGGCAAAAATTGGTGCATTTTTCCAAAGAGCTGGAAAAGGAGGTGAACAGCCGTACGGTAGAATTGAGGGAAACCAATAAAAAGCTGAGGCATTCCGTAAAGAAATTAAAATCCGCCAACACGGAACTGGAGTCTTTTGCCTATGTTTCCAGTCATGACCTGCAGGAGCCCCTACGTAAGATCCAAATGTTCATTTCCAGGTTTGAAGATGAGGAAAGCGGCACCATGACCTCAGCAGGTAAACGGTATTTTGACAAAATCAACAATTCCGCCATACGTATGCGCGTGCTCATTGATGACCTCTTGGAATATTCAAGGACCGAGGAGGACCGGGCAAAATTAGAACCTACAGACCTCAATGACATCTTAAGACAGGTCTTGGACAATCTTTCCACCCAAGTGGAACGCACCAAAGCCGATATAACCGTAGCCAGGTTACCCATGGTCCATGCCATACCTTTTCAAATGCGGCAGGTGTTCAGCAATCTGATAGGGAACGCCCTAAAATTTTCAAACGGCCAAGCCATTCCCAAAATAGGGATTGACCATAAGACCACATCTGGCAAACATTTGGGCAAATTGGGGCTGAAAGTGAAGACGACCTATCACAAAATCTCTGTGGCGGACAACGGCATTGGCTTTGCCAAAGGCATGGAGGATAAAATTTTCGAGGTATTTCAACGGCTGCACGGAAAACAGAAGTATGAGGGCACGGGCATTGGTCTTGCCATTGTTAAAAAAATAATGCACAACCATGAAGGTGCGGTAACGGCCCAAAGCCAAGAAGGGCATGGTGCCACTTTCTCCATTTTTCTCCCTAAAGTGAAAAGAGATAATTCATCATCATAATGGGCAAGCGGCCCACACCAGAAGATAGTCCTCCCCTTTTCATCAAGGTCGTGAAAAAACCAAGGCTCTCAGCAGTCCTATTTTCAGGAAAGACCAAGAACGGCCCGTTATTATTGACCTTTATTGCGTAGAATGGTTCAGCGGGTAGATATAAGTGGTTAAGGCTCATACCTTAAAGACAAAGTCCTCTTTTTTC
>CAKZLG010000242.1 GCA_937125035.1 uncultured Maribacter sp.
TGTTTTCTACGTTCATAATTTTCCTTTTCTTTAATTACGGCCCTAGCTCGGCTTGCATTCCCAATACTAGGGCCGTGGGGGTTCACTGTTCGTTTTTTGATGTTTTCCCCTTGTGGGGCGTAAACTGATGAATAAACACCTGCTTTTGATTTTGATGGACCCGTTGCTCTGACTTCGCCAGTCTGCTGAAAGGCATGATTGGCATAGGCTAGCTCAGGGCCGGTAATTAAACTCCTAAGGATGTGATGAGTATCCTCATTTTATTAATGTAAACTAATGATTCTTGTCATTTGCCATTGGTCTCCGGTCTGTTTCCAAATGCCCACAAAGCGGCTTTTTTTGGAGGGGGTGCCTTCTGGTTCCCTGTGGTTCTTAAACTTATGTAGGCCAACAATGGCAGCTCCGTACCCAGGAATAGGGCTCACTTCCAAACTGCCCTCCACTATGGTGCGGGTCACCTTGCCACAAATATTTTGGGATATGCCCTTTAGGATTTCCTCTTTAGAAGTGCTCAAACCGCCCATGTCATGGTAGAACTCTATTTCGTCTGCCAATAATTTTGCCTGTGTTTCCATATCGCAGGTATTGTAGGCTGCGAAATAGGCGCTGTCCAAGGCAACAATGGTTTGGTACAACGCAGAGGGCTCTTGGCTCTGGGCCAATAACCCCTTAAAGACCACGAAAATGGAAAACAACATCACCTTGGTACGTTTCATTATTTGATGAATTTTATGGTGATGGGGTATTCAAAATAGTCGCCTTCATTAGTACGGATCGTGGCCAAGATGCTGTAAACGATATTCACGATGAACAGAGCGCCATGCATTAGTCCGGCAATACCCAAGGGAAAGATCCAGTTGCCCAAGGAAAAATCATCGCTGTCAAAATGAAAGTTCATGGTGTTATAGTGGTTAAAGTCAAAGAGCCCAAAATGGCCCATATCAAAGAGCCTGGGTAAAAATCCTATAAAAAAGGGAATGGACACCATACCTATGATAATGGAGTAGAGCAATAAGCTGATCTGAAAGTTCAGCGCCTGTTTCCCATTATAATCCACAAAGGCATACTCTTTTTTATTGGCCGTCCAAAGGACCAAGGGCAAGATGAAGTTGCCAAAGGGGATGAAAAACTTAGAAAACGTACTCGCATGGATGAGGGCGGAGAGGTTTCGTTGATGTTTGTCTGCAGTTTCGGTCATGGCATGTTGTGTTTAATACCCTGCCAAAGCAAGGTGAAATTCGTTTTTTGATGCATTGTGTAAGCTGTTAGCGTATAAAACCTAATAACTTACTATGCAAATATATGGGGAAAAGAAGGTACTATGCAAAACAAAGTACTAAATATTAACACATAATTAACATTTTAGACTATTGATTTTAATCCCTACATTTAGAAAAAAATATTGGAAAATGGCCCACAGCACCCGCAAATACAATACGTTCACTTTCTTTAAACTACCTTCTGCATGGTGGTGTGGGGTGCGTTTGCGTTATATTGATCAAAATAAGGCTGTGGCCACAGTGACCCACAAATGGTTCAATCAGAATCCGTTCAATTCCA
>CAKZLG010000243.1 GCA_937125035.1 uncultured Maribacter sp.
CCGCCGTACGGGCATTGGCATCACCGCTGAGGGGGATATGCTGGCCGCGCTGGGCATGCGTTATGGCAGTGAAGTAGCCAACAGCTTTTCGGTTAATGTCCACAAGACCATAGCCTTGGAAGCCTACCGGGCCTCTGTACATACCGCAAAGGACCGTGGGGCCTTTACCCTGTTTGATGCGGAACGTGAAAAGAAAAATCCCTTCATCCAGCGGTTGAAAGAGGCAGATGAGCAGCTTTATTTTGAGATGTTGGAATACGGACGGCGCAACATTGCCCTGCTCACCATTGCCCCTACGGGAACCACCAGCCTTATGACCCAAACCAGTTCTGGGATAGAGCCTGTCTTTATGCCCGTGTACAAAAGACGGCGTAAGGTAAACCCCAATGACAAGGGCGTAAAGGTTGATTTTGTGGATGAGGTGGGCGATTCATGGGAAGAGTATTTGGTCTTCCATCATCAATTCAAGAACTGGATGACCATCAACGGCTACGATACCCAAAAGAAGTACACCCAGCAGCAAATAGATGGCATCATCGCTAAATCACCCTACTATAAGGCCACCAGTAATGATGTGGACTGGCTCAGCAAGGTAAGGTTACAAGGAGCAGTGCAGCAATGGGTGGACCATAGCATCAGCGTTACCATCAACCTGCCCAATGATGTCTCCGAGGAACTGGTGGGCAAGCTGTATCTGGAAGCCTGGAAGGCCGGGTGCAAAGGGGTGACCGTTTACAGGGACGGCTCCAGGTCTGGCGTTTTGATCGCCAATGACGAGAAAAAGGAAGAAACCCAAGAACAGCTTACGGCATTTCCTACCAAACGGCCAGAGATTTTGGAGGCAGATGTGGTGCGGTTCCAAAACAACAAGGAGAAATGGATCGCCTTCATAGGCTTGGTCAAGGGTGGCCCTTACGAAATCTTCACCGGGCTCGCGGATGATGAAGATGGCATACTCTTGCCACGTTGGGTAACGGAGGGACTCATCATAAAGAACAGGAACGATGACGGCACCTCTCGGTACGATTTTCAATATAAGAACGCGCGGGGGTACAAAACTACCATAGAAGGGCTTTCCCATAAATTTGATCCAGAGTATTGGAACTATGCCAAGTTGATCTCCAGTACCCTGCGCCATGGAATGCCCATAGAAAAAGTAGTGGATCTGATCAATAGCCTACAACTGGACAGTGAACAGATCAATACTTGGAAGAACGGGGTGGCACGGGCCCTAAAGCGCTATGTGGAAGATGGTGCAACGGCCAAAGGACAAAAATGCAGCAGTTGTAGCTCTACCAACCTTATATATCAAGAAGGATGTTTGACTTGTACGGATTGTGGCTCTTCCAAATGTGGATAAATACATAATGACTATGATCTTTTACACCTGAATTGAGAAAGAAAAACATTTTTTGACCCATGGCATGGGGACTCTTTCCATTATTTAAATTCAGAAAGGCCCTGCTTGTTGCCGACGTTGGTCATCCGGATTACCGAAATGGTACTCTGCAAATCGTTATTATTTTTTAAGTGGGGCGTTTTCATCTATCTTTTGATTTCCAGTGTATTGGAAACTTAACACATGAAGAATAGCATAGTATATTGAAATGAGGAAAAGAATAATCATATCAGTATTGCTTTTAGTAACAGCGGCACTAAAGGCTCAAACCTTTAATATATTGGATTACGGGGCCAAGCCGGGACAGAAATCCACCATGGCCATCCAAAAAGCGGTCAATGCATGTCATGAAGCCGGTGGCGGGACGGTAGTGGTGCCAGCGGGAAAATTCATAACCGGCACCATTGAGCTTAAAAGTTACGTGCATTTACAGCTGCAGCAGGGCTCTATTTTAGAAGGTAGTTTAGATCTTTCGGATTATTCCGAGTCCTTTAGACGGAATGGCATTTTTTATTGTTATGATGCGGAGGAGGTGAGTGTAACCGGTCCGGGCGTAATCCATGCCAGGGGAAAGGAATTTCTGGATACCACAAAAAATCATGTGTACGATGAATTTGATAAATCCGTGGTACGCCAAGGGGAGGATTATATGCCCACAGGGCAGTTTTACTCGGACGGGCCCTTGAAAAAGCTTCCAAAGCCTGGGCAGACCATGACGTTTTACCACTGTTCCAATATCACCTTAAAAGACTTTACGATAAAGGATACCCCATCATGGGCCATAAGGGTGGCCTATTCTGATGGCATACATATAAGTGGTCTTTCCATTTACAATAACTTAATGGCGCCCAATAGTGACGGTATCCATTTTACAACAAGTCGCAATGCGGTGGTGAGCGATTGCGATATTAGGGCTGGGGACGATGCCATCATTGTCACCGGCTTTAGTTTGGATGAAGAAACCCCGGGCTATGACCTTAAGGCGCAGAATCTGAGAACGTACGGCAATAAAACGGCCTATGCGGAGAATATAAGCGTAACCAATTGTCAATTACAGTCCCGCTCAGCCGGTATCCGTATAGGGTATGGTCAACATCCCATAAGGCGTTGTACCTTCAACAATATCAATATCTATGAGTCCAACAGGGGTATAGGGGTATTCGCCCATGACGCCTCGGATATTGAAGATCTGGTCTTTTCCAATTTCACCATACAGACCCGTCTACACAACGGCCAGTGGTGGGGCAATGGGGAGCCCATTCATTTGTCGGCCATTTCCCGTTTTAGCGGAGAGCCCGCCGGCACCATACGCAGGGTTCAGTTCAACAATATTTTGGCCACATCTGAACATGGTATTTTGGTCTATGGCCAAGAATCTTCTGTTCTTGAAAACATCAGTTTTACCAACATAGACCTCAAAATTGTCTCGGGAAGGGAAACCCTTGCCTATGGAGGCAATTTTGATTTAAGACCTGCCTCACCCATAGCAAAGCAACTCTTTGAACACGATATACCGGCTATTTATGCACAATATGTGGACAATTTACGATTCAATGGGATTTCAGTGTCTTGGGGTGACGACCTTCCCCAGTTTTTTACCTATGCCTTAGAATGTGACTATGTAAAATCTTTGCAAACGCAGCAGTTGAGCGGTACCGCCAATCCTTCTTCAGGTTTGGAGAACCCATTTCGGCTTAAAAATACGCACTATTTAAACCCGAAACCATGAATTGAAATCACCACTAGGGCTTTTTTCCTACTCACGACCCACCATATTTTTCTTGGTCGGGAGCGGTTATGGAAATCATGTTCATGGTATTTGCCCATCAATCAAGAGTGGGGTATGGTTTGTGTAAAAAGGTATGTGCGCCTTGAAAAAATAATATCATCGTTTAAAAAAAGTCAATGGCATTAATGTTGTTGTAATCTACCTTAAACTGATTTCTACCCGTAATTATAATCTCGACCTTATAGCTATCTATAGCGGTTCACAACATTTTGATGGGCCAATTGTCAATAAAAACAGAAAAATTCAGCTGATAGAAGGGCAGGATTTTTCAGTGCCGAAAACAAAAAGGCCCCACATTTCCGTGGGACCTTTGTTTTACTAGTAGCGGGGACTGGACTCGAACCAGCGACCTTCGGGTTATGAGCCCGACGAGCTACCTACTGCTCTACCCCGCGATATGGGTTTTATCTCATTTGGTTTTCGACCTTCGGGTTATGAGCCCGACGAGATATGGATACGCTACTATTTGTAACGGGCGACAAATATACAACGGTTTATTGTCATTATCAAAACTTGTATCAAGAATCTTTTTTCATCGTCTCGCCCCCTAAAAAAATCTAAAATGCATACCTTGGGAATTTTATATCCTATGGAGGTAATCAACGATTTCATTTCTGGCGCTCTTCCGTTTACGGAATGGCCCATGTTCCTACTGCTCATTGGGGGCGGATTATTTTTGGTGTTTTATTCAAGGTTCCTGCCTTATCGGTTCTTTGGGCATGCCATTGCTATAACAGCGGGCAAATATGATGATAAAAATGCAAAAGGTGATGTGAGCTCTTTTCAGGCGCTGTCTGCTGCGGTCGCGGCCACAGTGGGCTTGGGTAATATTTCAGGGGTGGCCATTGCCATTCATGATGGCGGTCCTGGCGTGGTCTTTTGGATTTGGATGACAGCCCTGATCGGTATGTGCATCAAATTCTACTCCTGCAGTCTGTCCATCATGTACAGGGGCGTTGATTCAGATGGTAAACTTCAAGGTGGCCCCATGTTCTATATCACCAAAGGTCTGGGGGAAAAGGCCCATCCCTTGGCTATCTTTTTTGCGGTTTGCGGACTGTTTGGCTTTTTGGGAGTGTTTACCGCCAACCAGTTTACAGAGACCTTTATGAGTGTTATTGAACCCTCCACTACTATTTTTGAAATGAGTGAAATCAATTGGAAATGGACGATTGGCGCTATCCTGGCCGTCATCACCTCTTTTGTTGTCTTTGGAGGATTGACGAAAATAGCAAAGGTGGCCTCCGCAATTGTACCCTTTA
>CAKZLG010000244.1 GCA_937125035.1 uncultured Maribacter sp.
ACAGGATTGGATCGTAAAACGCCAGCTCTCTGGCATTCCTGGGGTTGTGGAGGTCAACACCTGGGGCGGCTTACTCAAACAGTATGAAGTGGCCATCGACACCGAAAAACTCAATGCCATGGGCATTTCGGCCAGAGAAGTGTTCACCGCTCTGGAAAGTAATAATAGCGTATCCGGTGGGGGGTACATTGAAAAGGTGAACCAAGCGTATTTCATTCGGGGCGAAGGTTTGGTGGGCTCTTTGGAAGATATACGGAACATCGTGGTGAGGACCACCAACGGCGTTCCCCTCTACATCAAGGATGTGGCCACTGTAGGCTTTGGAAATGCCATACGTTTTGGCGCCATTACGGGCAATGGCGAGGGTGAAAAAGTGTTGGGCCAGGTGATGATGCTCAAGGATGCCAATTCCAAAAAGGTCATAGATGCCGTAAAGGAAAGAGTGGCCCTTATTTCCAAATCTTTGCCAGAGGGCGTTTACATCAATGCCTTTTTAGATCGTAGTGAGCTCATTGGCCGGACCACGTTCACCGTTACGGAGAATTTGATCTTGGGCTGCTTGATCGTCATTTTTGTGGTGGTCCTCCTATTGGGCAATCTACGATCGGGTCTGGTCGTGGCTTCCGTCATTCCCTTATGTCTATTGTTCGCACTATCCTTAATGTACATTTTTGGGGTGGACGCCAACTTAATGAGCCTAGGGGCCATAGATTTTGGAATCATCATAGATGGGGCCGTCATCATTGTGGAGTTCATTGCTTACCAGATCACCAAGCAACACGCGGAATTCAATGCCATGACCACAAGGGAACGACAGGGATTAAAGGATGCCATAACCGTTACCGCGGCCTCCAAGATGATGAATTCCGCCATTTTTGGGCAGTTGATCATCCTGATCGTTTTCATCCCCATTTTGTCATTGAGCGGGGTAGAGGGGAAGATGTTCAAGCCCATGGCCCTGACCTTCAGCTTTGCCCTTTTGGGGGCCATGTTGTTCTGTTTCACCTATGTGCCCGTGGCGGCCTCCCTATTTCTGAAACCCGGTCAACCGGGCAAGAACAATATTTCCAAACGGCTCATGGCATGGCTCAATAAGGGCTACGCTCCCATGATCAATTGGGCACTGCAAAGTAAGAAGGCCGTGCTGGGCCTGGCCATGGCCCTTTTACTCTTTGCCGTTTACCTCTTTTCCACCATGGGCGGTGAATTCGTCCCTACTTTGGACGAGGGGGATTTCGTGATACAGCCCGTTTTAAAGACGGGGACCTCCTTGAGCAATACAGTGGCAATCACCACCCAAATAGAGCAGATCCTCCTGGACGGATTTCCAGAGGTTAAACAGGTCGTTACCCGTATTGGGGCGGCAGAAGTGCCCACCGATCCCATGTCTATGGAAGAAAGTGATGTAATTATCGTCCTTGGGCCCAAAAGTGAGTGGACCTCTGCCGGATCTAAGGATGAACTGGCGGACAAGTTCAAGGACGCCCTCGCGGTCATCCCAGGAATGGAAGTGGAGTTCACCCAGCCCATAGAAATGCGTTTCAACGAGCTCATTACGGGTGTACGGGCAGACATAGCCATAAAGATTTTTGGAGAGGATCTGGAGATATTGGCCCAAAAGGGAAATGAAATTGAGCGCCTGATCAGCAATGTGGACGGTGCGGCGGACATCAGTGTGGAAAAGGTAGTGGGCCTTCCGGAAATGTCCGTTCGCTATGACAGGGCCAAGATAGCTAGGTACGGACTCAATATCCAAGAATTGAACGATATGGTCTCCATGGGCTTTGCGGGCAAGACCGTTGGCAGCGTCTTTGAGGGCGAAAAAAGGTTTGACCTCGTGGTGCGTCTCAAATCAGAGAAAAGGCAGGACATTGCCAATCTTCGCAATCTTTACGTAGATCTGCCAGCCGGGGGCAAGGTACCGTTGGCGGAACTGGCGGATATCTCCTACCAGAAGGGGGCCGCCAAAATCTCAAGGGACAATACACAGCGCAGGATTGTGGTGGGCATCAATGTTCGGAACAGGGACCTCCAGTCCGTTGTGGATGACGTGCAACGGCTTATTGAAGCGCACATACAACTTCCGGTGGGGTATACCATTGCCTACGGTGGGCAATTTGAAAATCTTGAAAGCGCCAAGGCAAGGTTAATGATCGCGGTGCCCGTGGCCTTGATTCTTATTTTCATCTTGTTGTATTTCGCTTTCAAATCGGTCAAGGAGGCCTTGTTGGTTTTTTCCGCCATCCCCTTATCCGCCGTAGGTGGGGTGCTGCTGTTGTGGTTCAGGGGAATGCCCTTTAGCATTTCCGCAGGGGTTGGGTTCATAGCGCTCTTTGGCATCGCCGTATTGAATGGCATTGTTTTGATCGAACATTTTAAGGAGTTGAAAACAAAAGGATTCGAGAACATGGAAGAGCTCATAAAACAAGGAACAAAAGACCGGCTACGGGCGGTGTTGCTGACCGCTTCGGCCGCGGCTCTGGGTTTTTTGCCCATGGCAATTTCCACAAATGCCGGGGCAGAGGTGCAACGGCCATTGGCCACGGTGGTCATTGGTGGGCTGGTCACCGCTACGCTGCTTACCCTTGTGGTGCTGCCCGTCCTGTATGCCATGTTCAACACGCCCCGAGCCCTAAAGACAAAGGCCTTAAAAAGAGGCCTGGGAGCGCTATTGCTGCTCGTGGGCTTTGCGGGCAGCGCACAGACACAGGACCCCCAATTGGACCATTTGATACAATTGGCCTTGGAGCATAACACCGGCCTTATGGCGAATGCCCTTGAACTGGAACAGGCCAATGCCAACGTGGGCACTGCCTTTACGTTTGATAAGACCCAGGTCTATTATCAATTTGATGAGAACAACCTGGCCATCAATGACGAGCCCATTGAAGTGTTTGGGGTGCAACAGGATTTTAAGTTCCCCACGGTCTATTTCTCTGAAAAGAAACGCAACAAGGCACGCTATGCGGTGGCAGAGAGTCAATTTAAAGTGCAGGAGAAGGCATTGATACGATCTTTGATCAATACCTACCATGACTATCAGATCGCCCTAAAAAAACAGGAGATCTACAGGGAGCTGGATAGTCTGTACCAAGATTTTGCCAAGATGGCTGCCCGGCGTTTTGAGTTGGGGGAGACCACGTATTTGGAGAAGATCACGGCCCAGTCCAAACAGCAGCAGGTGGCATTGAACTTTGAACAGGTGGACAATGAAGTGCGCTTGGCACGGAAATTATTGTTGGATCAAGTGCAGAGCCCGGATACCCTGATCATTGTAAAGAGCCAGGTCATAAAGCTGGCACCAGAACCCGTGCCGCTGGGCCAAACCCCTGAAATGCAGCTGTACAAGGACCAGATCGTGCTGAGCACCTCAGCCAACCAACTAGAGCGACAGGCCCTTTTGCCAGATCTTAGCCTTGAGTATTTTCAAGGTACGAATGCCCAGTTGGGGCAAAATCTGATCGGTTACCAATTTGGATTGAAGGTGCCTTTGTTCTTTTCCGGACAGGCCTCTAAGATCAAGGCAAGTGCTTTGGCCAAAGCGGCCTCAGAGAATAGGTACACGGCCTATGAAATTGCGTTGGGGAACAAACGCAATGCCCTGCTCACCAAACTACGGGAACTACAGAATGCCATGGATTATTATGAATCTGAGGGCACCCAGCTCTCCGATGAGATCTTAAAAACGGCCCAATTGAGCTTTAGGAACGGGGAAATAGACTTTTACCAATACATACAAAGCCTGGAGAGTGCGTTTACCGTAAACCTTCAATATTTGGAGAAGCTCAAGGAGTTCAACACTACCGTGGTTTCGTTGAACTATCTAACCTTATGACCATGAGCCGTACACCAAGAACTTACCGATGTAAAGAACACTTTACCATAAAAAGAAGAACAGTAGTTGCAAATTATAAGAACATGGGAAAATATAGAGATAAGTTAATGATCGCGGGCATGGCCCTTGCCCTAATGGCCTGTGGCGATGAAAAACAGACCGCCGTCACCAGTGAGGAAACGGCCCTGGGCCCCAACACGCAAATACAGATCAAGGAGGCGCAATTTGAACGGAATGAAATGCACTTGGGAACCTTACAAAAAAGGCCCTTTCAAGAAGTGGTACAGGTAAATGGTATGATCGATGTTCCGCCGGAGAACCGTGCCGTTGTCAATGCCCCCATGGGCGGTTATATAAAGACCACCCCATTTTTGATCGGTGATGTGGTAAGGAAGGGGCAGGTGTTGGTAACCCTTGAAAACCCTGAATTTGTTGCTCTACAACAATCGTTTCTTGAAATACACGAGCAGTTGGGCTACCTAAAGGCGGAGTATGAACGGCAACAGACCATGAAGGCGGAGAACATTACCTCCCAAAAGAGTTTTCTTATGGCGGAGAGCGCCTATAGAACGGCTGTTGCAAAACACAATGGACTGCAAAAGCAATTGCAGATGATACACATTTCACCAGATAGGGTCATTGCAGGGGAAATTACTGGGGTGGCCCGGATATACGCCCCCATATCGGGCAGTATTACCAAAGTGAACGTGACCAAGGGTTCTTATGTATCCCCAGCCACAGAGATCATGGAAATCATAGACAATGATCACATCCATTTAGAACTTTCCGTTTTTGAAAAGGACATCATGCAAATAAAAAAAGGCCAGAAAATCAATTTCAGGATACCAGAGGCCTCCAATGATAGTTATAAGGCAGAAGTTCATCTCGTGGGCACATCCATAGATGCGAAAAGGACCATTAAGGTACACGGTCACTTGGAAGGAAAGGATGAACACCGTTTCTTAACGGGGATGTTCGTGGATGCGGCCATTTCAACAAGTGCAAAAGAGGGTCTTGGCATTGCTTCGCAGGCCATTGTGAATGAAGGGGGCACCAATTTTATCTTGGTACTCCTGGATAAAAAAGATGGGGTCTATACTTTTGAAAAAAAGAAGGTCACCGCACTGTCAGAATACATGGGCTTCACAGAGATACAACCCTCTGAGGCCATTGGGCAGGGCACCCAAGTACTCGTGGAAGGGGCTTTTCATCTCATTGTAGAATGAATCAGGCCCCTGTAAATACAAGTATGGGCTCCATTCAGAAAACCGGAGCACAAAGTACATGGTTTTAAAGAACGGCCTTAATTATCAAGTGGATGGCGCCATGGTACTTTACTAGGTACTTAAAGGGCTACTTTCACGTTTTGAATATATACACCCAAAACACGATTTTAATGAAACGATATAAAAAGTGGTTGTTGTTCGCCCTGCTGGGAACCGCATCCTTTCTAAATGCCCAGGACTGGAAGACCGACTTCAACGAAGCCAAGCGCCAAGCGAAAAATGAAAAAAAGCCCATCATATTGGTCTTTCAGGGCTCTGATTGGTGCGCCCCTTGCATCAAATTAGATCGTGAGGTATGGAGTACCGAGGCGTTTAAGGACTATGCTGCGGAACACTACATTATGTTGCAGGCCGATTTTCCGAGAAGAAAAGCCAATGCGCTTTCACCAGCACAAGTGGCGGCCAATACCCAATTGGCGGAAGCTTACAATCCCAGGGGTATTTTTCCTTTGGTGGTGGTGCTGAATGAAACCGGAGAGGTGTTGGGGGAAACAAGCTATAAAAAGGCCTCTCCCCAAGCCTATATCCGAGAACTGAATGATTTTTTGGACTGATATGAGGGGCGCATTATTCCTAGTAGTTCTTGTGGCCTTTGTAAACGGAAGGGCCCAACAAGCGTTCACTGAGACGCTGCTCCTAATGGGCAGTAGGTTTGATATTACCGTCGTGGCCCAAGATTCTAGTAGCGCAAACACTTATATACAAATGGCCATTGGGGAAATACAAAGAATAGAAAAGCATATTTCTTCGTGGGATGCAGCCTCGCAAACCTCAGAAATCAATAGAAACGCAGGGATACGACCCGTACCGGTGAGCGAGGAACTCTTTTCCCTTATTGGGCGTTCCTTGGGCATATCCAAACTTACTGATGGGGCCTTTGACATTACCTATGCCTCCATGGACCGTATCTGGAAATTTGATGGCACTATGGGGCAAATGCCCAGTCCAGAGGCAATCAGGGCCTCAGTGGCAAAGGTAGGTTTTGAACATATTGAATTGGATGAGGAGGCGCGGACCGTTTTTTTAAAAGCAAAGGGCATGAAAATCGGTTTCGGCGCCATAGGAAAAGGCTATGCGGCCGATAGGGCCAAAGAACTCTTAATGGCCAAAGGGGCAGCGGCGGGCATCATCAATGCGGCAGGGGACATGAACACTTGGGGCAGACAGCCCAATGGCAAGCCTTGGCAAGTGGCCATTACCAACCCTATGGACAAAAACAAGGTGTTTGCCCTTTTGCCCATATCCCAAGGGGCCGTGGTCACCTCGGGCAATTATGAGAAATACGTGGAATTCAACGGGCAGCGCTATTCGCACATCATTGACCCCCGTACGGGCTATCCGTCTAAGGGTATTTTGAGCGTTACGGTCTTTGCCCCTAGGGCAGAGCTGGCGGATGCCCTGGCCACCTCGGTTTTTGTCATGGGCATTGAGACCGGTCTGGACCGCATCAATCAGCTGCCACAGGTGGAGTGCATCATTATTGATGATCAGGGAAACATAGCAAAATCAGATAATATAGAAATCGAAAAAATATGAGAAAAAAAATGGCATTCCTCCTTTTGGGCATGGGCTGTTTGACCAGTTGTGTTGTGGTCAAGGAATACGAAAAAGTAAACCTGAACGACCCGGATATGATCTTGGCCGATCAAAAATGCGATCGTAACGTAACCACCATGCATTCCTATCGCGAAGCTGCGGCAGGGGCCAATGGGGGCAAAACCGGTGGCGGCTGTGGGTGCAATTGAGCTCGCTCCATACCATTGATCATAAAAACGAAATGAAATACAGCATATTCTACATAGTGCTCTTATGGGGCATGGGGGCTTTGGCCCAACAGGGGAACGAGACCCAACCGTATAAAAAAAGGGTATTGGAAACCACTGAGGTCGATTTTCTGAGCAGTTACTATGGGCAGGAAGGCGATAATGCCGCCGTTACCGGTGGCTTGGGAACGGAAGCGCTTACGGATGTTACCGGAACCTTTGTAGTGTCCATTCCGCTCAACGATGATGCCGTTCTGGCCATAGATGCCGGTGTATCCGCCTATACCTCGGCATCTTCCAGCAACGTCAATCCTTTTGATGGAGGACAACTGGCCGATCCGTTTGTGGCAAGTTCCGGTGCTTCCAGTTCCGATCTTTGGAGCAGCATCAAAGGGGTGTATACCCACAGCTCGGACGACCGGAACGATATATGGTCCGCCCAATTCAGCGTTGCTGCGGAATACGATTATTTTTCCATTGGTTTTGGGGGCGGTTACAGCAAGCTCTTCAACGAGAAAAATACCGAGGTCAGCGTGAACACGACCATATTTTTGGACCAATGGAACGCTATTTACCCCATAGAATTGCGGCCGTTCGCCGCTAACGGCATAGGTTCCTTCAGGGCCAGTGAGATCACCGGAAACACCAATTACGCCCCGGATTTCAACACCTTTGACCAGACCAATAGGAACTCTTATGCCTTGGGCCTGGGTTTCTCCCAGATCTTGCACAAAAACGTACAGGCCTCCCTGGCGGTGGATGTGGTGCAGCAGCAGGGATTGCTTAGCACCCCCTTTCAACGGGTCTATTTTGCAGATGTGGACAACGCCTTTGTGGAAGGATTTCAACTGGCTGATGATATTGAACGCTTGCCGGACAGTCGGTTTAAGGTGGCCCTTGGCGGCAGGTTGAACTGGTACCTTAACGAAACTTTTACCCTGCGCACTTTTTATAGGTATTATTTGGATGATTGGGGCATCCGCTCCAATACGGCCAGTGCGGAACTGCCCATTAAGATCACTCAAAAATTCACGCTTTACCCATCATATAGGTATTATGATCAACAGGCGGCCGACTATTTTGCCCCTTTTGATGCCCACCGCTCTACGGATGTCTTCTACACATCAGATTTTGACCTTTCCAGATACAAGGCCCACCAGTTTGGCATGGGGGTCAATTACACGGATATTTTCACGGGGGCCCGTCTCTGGAAGTTTGGGTTAAAGAGCATTGACCTTAAGATGTACCAATATGACAGGGATACCACTTTTACCTCCTTTATCATTACGGGAGGGGTAAAGTTCGTTATGGATTGATGCGGCCTCCCTTGGGAAAGCCCTGGCCCAATGGGCCACATGCCAGTGCCAGAAGAGCACAGTGGTACCACCCTTGGAATAAAATGGAACGGGCGTATAGTGCACTTTGTTCAGCAGAACCCTATTTTCATCGCCCCACATCATTATGGATTGTTTCCTAATGCTAATATGCGTTACTTTGGTACCATTATGAAAAAAGGGAAGCACGTATATGGATAAGGAGGAGTACATAAAGCATCTTTCCTATGACTCCGTTATTTTTGGTTTCAATGGCGAGCAATTGAAGATCGTGGTCCTTGAATATCACAATACAGGACTCTTTGCCTTGCCCGGGGGCTTTATAAGATATACCGAATCTTTGGATGAAGCGGTGAGACGCGGGGTACGGGAGCGTACAGGACTGTCTAAGATCTACCTGGAACAGTTCCATACCTTTGGCAGCACCACACGATCGGATCCCAAGGCCATGCAGCGCATTTTAGAGGAAAATGATCAACAGCTCATGGGCAATGCGTGGATGTTGGGCCGTTTTATATCGGTGGCCTACTACGCCCTGATCAACTATGACAAGGTGACCCTGCATCCGGATGCTTTTTCAGACAGTATCAATTGGTACCCCATAGATGAACTCCCTCCCTTAATGATGGACCATAGGGAAATGGTCTTTAAGGCCCTTACCGTACTACGGAACAATCTGGAAAAGAAATTGGTGGGCATGAACCTGTTGCCCAACAAGTTTACCATGAAGCAATTGCAAACGGTCTATGAGGCCATATTGGGAGAGGAGTTGCGCCGTACCACGTTTCAGCGCAGAATGTTGGGCATGAACATCTTGGAAAGGCATGAAAAATTATATCAAGGTACGGCGCACAAGGCGCCCTATTTATATAGTTTTAAGTAAGGTCAAGGACATTTTTTGAAGGTTGCCTGGGTGGGTCCATGGCCATCCGTCCCAAGTATCTGTGATTTTTTTTAGACCGATAAACGGTCATGTGTTTAAGTTCCCTATTTTTACAAGAACCAATAAAATCATCAAGCCATGTTGAAAAAAATACTGATCGCACTGCTCATTGTTTTGGTGGTCATTCAGTTCTTTCGCCCAGAAAAGAACATTTCCAATGACCAAACCTATGCCATTGCCAAAAAATACAAGGTGCCCAAGGACGTGCAGCGTTTGTTGGAAGTTTCCTGTAACGACTGCCACACCAACAAGACCGTATACCCTTGGTATGCCAATATACAGCCTGTGGCTTGGTGGTTGGATGACCATGTGGTGGACGGCAAGCGGCATTTGAATTTTTCGGAGTTCACCAATAGACCTTTGTTTGTACAGCACCACAAATTGGATGAAATTGTGGAAATGGTGGAGGAAGGGGAAATGCCCTTGGAATCCTATACCAATTTTGGACTGCACCCAGAGGCCAAGCTCACTGCGGAACAGCGAACAACAATCACAGCTTGGGCCAAGGCCCAAATGGCCTACTTGGAAAATACCTATCCTGCGGACAGTTTGGTATTCCCAAAAAGGGACTGACCTGCGCTAGGCCCGGACGTTACCCTGGTCATTTTTCTTTATGGAGGGCAAAAGTAATTTGTCCAAAAGGCGCCCAAGAACAGGAGGCTCCAAAATGCGATGTAGGGAAAGGAATCTTTTTTCCCAAGGGGGTAGAAGGGCAACTTTCAAAAAAAGAGCGTATCTTAAGGGGTAAATTCCCAAGACATGAAAAAAATAAGGAAAGAGGATATTAAGCAGGAGGTGTTTGACCTGTATGATGACTATGCCCATGATCGGGTAAGCAGGAGATTGTTCTTGGACAGACTCTCCGTCTATGCCGTGGGCGGGCTCACGGTCTCTTCCTTACTTGGATTTATCTCCCCTGATTACGTTAAAAAAATCCAGGTGCCACAAGATGATGTTAGGCTCAATTCCGAATACATTACCTATGATTCCCCCAAGGGAGGTGGCGAGATCAAGGGCCTGCTCTCCAGACCATCAGATGCCAAGGACAAACTGCCCGGTATTGTGGTGGTCCATGAAAACAGGGGGCTTAATCCGCACATTGAGGATGTGGGCCGCCGTGCGGGATTGGCGGGCTTTATCTCCTTGGCGCCAGACGCCCTAACGCCCTTGGGCGGCTATCCCGGGAATGATGATGACGGCCGCACCCTGCAACGGGAGCGGGATCGTGATGGGATGTTACAGGATTTTATCGCAGCTTTTGAGTATCTTAAAGACCATCCGGAATGTAATGGTAACGTTGGGGTAGTCGGTTTCTGTTTCGGTGGCTGGATTTCCAACATGATGGCTGTTGAGGTACCTGACCTGAAGGCAGCCGTGCCATTTTACGGAGGGCAGCCTACAGAACATATCGCCGATATCAATGCCCCTTTATTACTGCATTTTGGTGCGTTGGACAAACGCGTCAATGAAGGTTGGCCGGCCTACGAAGCCGCACTTAAGGAAAACGGCAAGGAGTATGAGGCGTACATCTACGAAAATGCCAATCATGGTTTTCACAATGACACTACCCCAAGGTATGACCGTGAGGCGGCGGAGCTGGCATGGAGCAGAACCATTGCCTTTTTTGAAAAGCACCTTAAATAATAAAGGCAGAGCACCAGGGGCCTGCCGTCACGCGCGGATTGCCTTTTTGCTGGTCTGCGTTCTTTTGCATTTAACTACTTTGATGGTCCGCCAGTTTTTCCCTGTATTTTTTGATGATGGCGCTACCAAATGCGTCTTTGTCGCTTCGCAACAATTCCATTCCCTTGCCCTCAACAATACCGGGGTGTACATCTCTTAAATACGTATCGCTCCATATGCCCAACTCCATAATGAGGGGCGTAAGTGCCAATCCCTTCTCGGTCAAGAGATAAATATTGGATTTTTTATTGTTGGGCAGTTTTGTTTTCAATACCATGCCGAAGGCTTCAAGCTGCTTCAATTTGGTGCTCAGTATGTTGGTGGCAATGGCCTCATCACTTTCTGTAAAGTCTTTGAACGTCTGTTTGCCTTCCAGGAGCATCTGCTTTATGATGACCAATATCCATTTATCCCCCAAAATATCCAAAGCGGAAGTAAAAGGACAATGACATCTAAATTTTGTTTCCATGCGCTCGTACTAAGTATCCGTACAAAGGTATCGAAAATAATTTTTCACTTGCGATAAGCAATTAAACTGTAAAATTACTTGTAAAATAAAAGTAAAATTGTATTTTTGCTTGCATAAAACAAGTAATTAGAAGAGTTAAAAATGAAAAGATCAATCCCCATTATGGCAGTACTAGCGCTTTTCATAGCCTGTAACTCCTCAAAATCAACAAATGAACAACATCAATTAACATCAGAAAAAATGACGAACAAAGAAATCGTGGGCACTTTCCTAGGGGCGGTGGCCAAACAAGACATTGAAACCATGCGCCAATTGGCCAATGCCGATTACATTCAGCACAACCCATTTGTTCCTACGGGATTGGAACCTTTTATAGGTTTGTTGCCCGTGTTGAAAGAACACGGAACATATGCTGAGAACGTACGCCTATTTCAAGACGGAGACTTCGTGTTCATGCACAACATTTGGCATAACGCAACACCTTTTGGCGCAGATAAAATGGTGGCGTTTGACATCATTCGTGTAGACGAAAACGGAAATGTGGCCGAACATTGGGACGCTATGACGCCTTTTGAAAATGAAACGGCCAGCGGTAGAACGCAAACCAACGGTCCAACTGTGGCCACCGATCTAGATAAAACCGAGGCCAACAAAGCCTTGGCAAAAGCCATGGTAACGGACGTTTTAATGGGCAAAAACCCAGACAAAATCACGGCGTATATCAGCGCCCAGCAATACGATCAGCACAATCCAGGCATAAAAGATGGTCTCACCGGTATAAGCGAGGCCGTAGCCTACCTCACCTCCAAGAACAACATGTTCAAATACACCAAAATACACAAAGTGCTGGGCGAAGGTAATTTTGTATTGACCATAAGCGAAGGCCAATGGAACGGCACCAACAACGCATTTTATGATCTTATGCGCTTTGAGGACGGAAAGGCCGTAGAACATTGGGATGTGATCCAACCTATCCCTACCAAAGGTCTTGCCCATGAAAATGGCATGTTCGGGTTTTAACAGGAAGCTAATGATCAGGGCGTTGCCCATGGCGCTTTTCTCGTAAAACGCCATGGGCCGGGCTTTACACACTATCTTTTTTCCTTTTAAAAAAGAAAAAAAGGATGCCGTTCCAATCCCTAACGCAAAAGCGGCACAAAACAATAAAAAAACAACAAAATGAAAAACATCATCATTACAGGCAGTAGCAGTGGTTTTGGGCTCAAGGCCGCCAAAGACTTTGCCGAAAAAGGCAACAGGGTGTTTGCCACCATGCGCCACCCCAAAGGTAAAAACGCAGCCAAAAAGACTGAATTGGAAAACCATTCCCATCTCATTTCCGTGGTGGACATGGATGTCACCAATGACGATTCTGTCAATAATGCGATCGATCATATCATGGCACAAGTAGGCGCTGTTGATGTTCTGATCAACAATGCCGGTATTATGTACATTGGTCTTACCGAGGCCTATAGCGTGGCACAAGCACGCTTTCAAATGGAAACCAATTATTTTGGTGCCATAAGGACCATGCAAGCTGTGTTGCCCAATATGAGAAAGGCAGGCAAAGGGTTGATCATAAATACCTCTTCTTTGGTAGGGAGAATGTCGCCACCGTTTTTTGGGACATACACAGCCACCAAACATGCTTTGGAAGGTTATTCACAGGCGCTTCGCTATGAAGTGTCGCCCTTTGGCGTGGATGTGGTACTGGTAGAACCGGGACCCTTTGGCACAGGATTATTGGCCTCGGGACAAGCTCCTTTTCATTCGGAAATAGTGAAAGCATATGGCGATATAGCAGCTGTACCTACCGCCATGGGTGAAAATTTTGCTCAGATGCTGCAAAGCAAGGATGCCCCGGACCCACAGTGGGTGGTGGATGCCTATATGAATTTGGTCGAAATGCCTTTTGGTGAAAGACCAACCAGAACAGTGGTCGGTATAACCTGGGGCGTTGATCAAATAAATCAAATGACACAGCCCATTCAAGATAATGTGCTCCAAGAAATGCAATTAGATACGGTTCTTGGAGGTGTTTCCGGCTGAGCTTTGAATGTTGAGTCCCAACAGGATTTCACTGCAACGAGGAATTTTAATTCGCCTTCATTTCATCTGCCACACCCTATCCACTTTTAGATGGTTAGGGCCCGCCCACGTTTGTTTTCAGAGAGGGTCTTACTTGGGTGGTGGGCTGTACTGTTTGAAGTTTTAGCTTGCCCAATTGAGCATTTGGGAGTATTTTGGGGGCAAATAACCAAACCATGAAGTCATTCTTTAATCCTCCACGCATTTTAATTGTCCTTCTATTATGGGGTTTGGCCCAAGGTGGGCCCCTTTTGGCGCAGTCAAGCACCGCAAAGGACAAATATACCCTGATCATTGAAGGCTATGATTGGGGCCCGGCCGTAAATAAGGTAGTCCTGCCCGTTTCGGATACTTTAGCTTCCATGGGCAAGGAGGCCTTTAGGGTCACTGCGCACCGGAGTACGCAGCTTGCGGAAATGGGCCCGGAGGAATCGGAAGGGCAGCGCAAGGTCGTCTATACCTACCGCTCCGATGGCAAAGGCAAGCGCTTGGCCCATGGAGACCATGTTACCTTAGTGCTCTATGTGGCCCCCAATGAAGTCTTGGGCTCCCCCATAAAGTATATACGGGCCAACAATAGGGGCAGTAATCAATGGTTGGATTATAGAATGTCCGTAACCCACGTACCCACAGGGCGGTCGTGGAATTCGGAGGGTCATCGGCTGATTCCCCCCATTGCGGATTTTGATCTACAAGGAAGGTACACCCAAAACGGGACCACATTGTCCTATGCGTCCTATGCCCCAAATGAGACAGGTAAACACCCGCTTATCATCTGGTTGCATGGTGGGGGAGAGGGTGGTACCGACCCCAGCATTCCCCTATTGGCCAATAAAGCGGCCCATTATGCTTCAGATAACATACAGGCTTATTTTGGGGGTGCTTTTGTGTTGGTGCCCCAATCGCCCACTTTTTGGATGCAGGCCGCCAATGGCGCCTATACCCGGGGGCAAGAGGAGGATGTTTACAATGCCGTTTTAATGGGCTTGATAGAACAATATGTGGCGGACCATCCAACAATAGACAAGGACAGGGTCTACGTGGGTGGGTGTTCCAATGGCGGTTATATGAGCTTAAAGCTGATCTTGGAGCATCCTGATTATTTTGCGGCCGGTTACATCAGTGCCCTGGCCTATCACAATGCCTATATAAGTGATGCCCAAGTGGAGCGTATAAAGCATATGCCACTTTGGTTTTTGCACGCCAAGGATGATGGCACTACCGTGCCCCAGGAAACGGTGCTTCCGCTCTATGAACGGCTCATTGCGGCCGGCGCGGAAGATACACATCTGTCATTTTACGATCATGTGGTGGATATAACCGGATTCTATGGAGGAGCGGACTATCACTACAATGGCCATTGGTCGTGGATCTATTCCCATGCCAATACGGCCAATTTTGATTTTGATGGAAGTTTGGTGCGGATAAACGGAATGCCGGTGACCCTTATGGAATGGATGGCGAAACAGTCAAAATAACCCTTAGCTATTTTTATGTATTTACTTAATCAGTACCTTCACAGTACAAAACAAAAGTTCTCCCTGCAAAAAAAAGAACGTTACTTTTAAAGTGATGTGACATTTTGCAGATTGGTGTGTCCTAATAAGTACAAACACAGAAAACGTAGTATGGAACTTGTTTTAAATGATATGATTATAGGTATCGTTATGGGAGTGGGCATCACTTCTTTTTTGGTCATGGTCTATCTTTTGGTGCCTTTGTTCAAAAAAAGCCTTAAAGGGAAATTGAAATAATAATACGCACCCTACCCCATCCCTCAACGCTTCGTTTCTTAAACGTCATCGTGCAAGATGACTCTGGCGCTCGCCCACCCTTTTCAAGAAAAACTTCTGTTTTAAGTAAAAACCTATGAATTTTTACTAAGTGTACCTAGCACATGATTGTAGATCTTTGACCTGTTAACCCCCAAAAATCTATCATCATGAGAACTATTAAAACCATTATCTTTCAAGCCATGGCCTGTAGTATAGGCCTTTGGTGCCCCACTCTAGACGCTCAGGAAATCCCCCTTTCCGGTAACGGCCAGCCCCTATTGGAACAACAACTTCACCTACAGGATTTTCATGAGCTAAAGGCTATGGGCTACACGGAACGTGAGATATATGAAGATCTGGGCAATGCCAGTTTTCTTTCCAAAAATTATGTTTCCGCCCTGTATTGGTACACCAAATTAAAAGGGATATCAAAAGGGGGCCACCTGGCCAAAAACTACGCTAAGCGTTATGATTATGCCCTATCACAGGTAGAAGGTACCTCGCAAGAATCAAAAGAAACGGAACAGAACCTAACGGAATTGATCTTAGAGGACTATAAAATGACCGATGCTTTTAAAAGCCACCGAAAGGAAACCTCATTTAGGGACACTTTCAAACCCTTAAGCCTGCAAATGGTGACCCAAGGCTTTGCCCTTCAAGAGCCGGTAGAGATGACAAATGACCCTGCAAAATGGGCCTATGGAGCCCCGGCCGTAGTAACGGCAGATGGGAACACGGCCTATTTTACCAAAGGGAAATGGGTGAAGCCCACCACGGGTATTTTTTCAAAAAAAACGAAGGTACAGCGCATTTTCAGGGCCGATAAAGTGGATGGGGAATGGCGCACTATCCGTGAGCTGGCCTTGTGCCCCAATGACTTTTCCGCAGCACACCCGGCCATTTCGCAGGACGGTAGGCGCTTGTTCTTTGCTTCCAACATGCCCGGTTCCTTTGGGGCTTATGACCTATATGTCTCTCAAATAAAGGCGAATGGTACCGTGGGCATCGCCAAAAATTTAGGTGCCAAGGTAAATACACAGGCAAATGAACTCTATCCAAAGGTCATGGGTGGCAATACCCTTGTGTTTGCTTCGGAAGGCCATTCAGGGTATGGTGGTTTGGACGTCTACAGGGTAGAGGTGGGCCAACGCTCAGTAGGGTTGGCCATGAACCTGGGCAGTTCCGTGAACAGTGCCCAAGATGATTTTTCCATTGCTTTGAACAGCGCGTACGGCCAAGGCTATGTATTTAGCAACAGGAATGGTGATGATCGCAGCGTGGAACGCGTCGTTTTTGCGGTAGGTGGCCCCAAGGATGGTTCCAAGGACAAGGACTACAAGCTTTTGGAGGCCATGCACCAGGCCCCGATCCATTACTCTTCTTCGGTATTTCAAGAGGAATAAGACAAAATTCCGTCTCCCCCCACGGAACATCAATCGTTCTTTATGTACCCGTCTTTAACGGTGAATACATAGGGTGTAAAGGGCCTTTGAACCATCAAGCGACAAATTCCACTGTTTCAGTGGTCCATTCAACAAGAAAAAAAGAATACAATGAACTATGCAAGTTACATTACCAAAAAGATAGGCCTCCCCCTGCTATCTCTAATAGTTCTAGGAAACCTATCCGTCCTGTCCCAAGAACGTCAGGAAAACCTGGGCAGCAACAGCAATACCTACCATAACCAGATGTTCTTCAACCGTTTTATGATCAACCCCACCTTTTCATTGGTGCGGGAGAACAAATCCTATCTGAACATTCTCCATAGAAATCAGTATGCCACCTTTGAGGACAATACGCAAAACTATTTTTTGGGTTTCAGTAATAGGCTCAACCAGCATACCGCCGTGGGCATTGGGATCTATAGCCAATGGTCTGGTGTGGTCCAAGAATTTGGGTTCAATGCCAATTACGCCACTTCGGTGCAATTGGGGGAGAAAAGTGCCTTGGCCTTTGGGGCCAACATTACCTATTTCAACCAAGGTCTGGATAAGAACAGGGTCATTGTTTCACAGAATGACCCACAAGTGGCAGAGGCCATTAAAGAGAGCAAAATAGCGGTACAGCCCGGAATCAATCTATCCTTGGGAAACTTTGATTTTGGTGTGTACGCCCAAGATATGCTGCGCTATAACCAGACCACCAATGCGTTTATGACCAACCTTAACCTAGAAAGTTTAAGGGGGTCCGTACAGTATACCCATGCCTTCAACAACGCCCGCGGCTTGTTTGAAAATGCACGTTTCATGCCTTTGTTGCAGATGGGAAGGCACTTGGATGGCCGCATGGCCTATTTGGGCTCCCTCTTATTGGATCTGCCCAATTATGGTTGGCTTCAGACCACCATAGACGATCAGTACGGTCTATCTGCCGGTGTGGGCTTTAACGTGGGCAAGCGCATGTCCTTAGGGTATCTTATGGAAAAAAGCATAGAGGGCACCGAGGCCAACTTCGGTTGGAACCACGAACTCTCCATGGCCTATACCTTTAAGGAAGAGGACACCTATGATGACGCCTATGCGGACAGCTCCACAGACCATAAGATAGACCGCATCGTTAGAAATTATGAGGAGCAGATCGCAGCATTGATGGCGGAGCGCGAAAATGAGCGAAAAAGAACAAAAAAAGGAGCTCCACAACGCAGCGGCCCCAAGGAGGACACTACCTCCTTGGCCTACCAGAACCGTTTGATATTGGATGAACTGATGCTGCGCCAGGACTCCATGGAAGAGGCCCGTACGGCGGCCTTTGAGCAAAAGTTCGAGACCGTGGTGCGCATGTTGCGCAATGATGTGAAGAACAGCATTAGATACAACCTGGAAGAGTTCAATCATGATCAAGGGGTTGAGATGGCCACCAATGGGCTGCAGCAGGATATTGAGGACGCCTATGCCCAGGAACAAAAAAAGAACTATGGTAAAATGCCCATTAAAGTGCTGGGTGATGCTGCTGATATTGGGGTGAAATCAGGGTATTACGTCATAGCCAATGTCTACAGCAATACAAAATACTTAAAGGCCTTTATGGATGAGTTGAAGCGAAAGGGCATTGCTGCCAAACAATTTTACAACAAAGGGAACGGCCTGCATTATGTGTATTTGGCGGACTACGACTATAAGAGCGATGCCGAAACCGCGTTCGTATCCCATTTGAACGGTAAATACCATGAGGATAAGTGGATCATGCAAGTGGATGATACCACGGCAACGGCATCCAACAGTTTTGAAGAGGAAGGCTTTTGACCAGGTGAAGGGTATTTCCATACCCACCAGAACAAGCACATCCTGTAATAATTTAAACCATGTGACGTTCGGTTTATATATTTCTATGTTTGATTGATTTGTCGATAGAAGGAGGGGAGGTATCCGGGGGGATAACTGGGACCCCTCCTTTTTTTTGCGTAGCACTAAAACTTTAAAAATCTTCTATTTTGTAGGAAATTTCGTTGAACTGCACACTGTGGGTGTATTTCAACGAAAATAACATCCTTTTCACCCTATATATTTTCGAATTACATAAATTTAAAATCTCAAATCAATTTAGAAATGTTTAACCCCAAATCCCCCAAGAACATGGAAAAACACTACTTACTTTCAGTTAACGCCATGGGTGTTTTTATGCAAAAGTACCCTGTATGCGGTGATCGCCACAGACCGGAAAAGTCTTGAGGCACCCGTACCGTTCCCACATTCCACCCCTATAGGCCTTTGTCACTTGTTGAAAGGGCATTTTCGGCAAAAGGAAGTGCCTACGGGCAAAGCCCGCAGTAGGGAATAGCGCAACTTTTCGCCGCTCTGTTCCTTGGGCATTTCTCGTTCCTTGGCCTGTATTCGTATGGAAGTGGTCTTAACCTAATTGTTAACCCTTGTTCCCAGATCCTCCCCCCGGATTAGTGACAAGACCAAACCAATGTTATGGAATCATCTGCTTTAAAGGTCATGGTGGTGGAAAACCGTCATGCACAGAAATCAAACTATACCTCCCATTTTTTATCCATCGTGGATTTTGAACTGGTGGCCTTTCAAACCAGCGTGGCAAGCGCTCTAAAGGAAGTGGGAAGAAGTAGACCGGATATCGTTATCATGGAGGTTTCGCTTCATGAAATGAACGGGCTACAGGCCATTCCCCTCCTTAAGGACAGGTTAAAGGACCTGCGGGTCATCATGGTAAGTGACAACAATGATTTCGGCGTCATAAAAACCGCTTTTAAGAATGGGGCCCATGGTTATTTGACCAAGCCGCTCTCTTCAGAAAAACTACTTCATGCCCTTACCTCCATAAAGGAGGATGGGGCGGCCATTAGCAATGACATTGTTAAAAAGGTCATTGCCAATTTTCAGCGAAAGACCTATCGGTTCTTTTCTGAGCGGGAAAACCAAATTGTGGATTATCTCTGCCAAGGCGCCACGTACAAAATGATAGCCGATAAATTATTCGTTACCCCTAGCACGGTCAATTTTCACATACAGAACATCTACCTAAAGTTGGATGTCAACTCCAAATCGGAGGCCTTGACCAAGTTAGAGCAGCTTTAGCACGGTAAATTCCATTTCCTGGGCCATAATCTAGTTCCCCAAATCCCCCCGGAGGCCCAGGAATAGGGATTTATTTCACACTATTGGGACGGGTGTTAAGACGACGCTCCAAAATTTCCTCTGTTTTTGGTTAATATTGCGGTGGAAAGCATTGGTATGGCAAAGAACAAGAACATTACCCTTAAGGATATGGCAAGGCACTTTGGGGTTTCCATTTCCACGGTGTCCAAGGCCATGAACAATAGCCCTGAGATCAGCGCTGGGCTTAAGGAGAAAATCCATACCTACGCGGTCACCATGCAATATAGGCCCAATAAAATGGCCCTTAGCCTACGTCGTAAACGCTCCCGGACCATTGGGGTGGTGGTGCCCAACATTCTGAACCACTTTTTTGCGCAGGTGCTCTATGGCATTCAAAAAGTGGCGGCGGAAAGAAACTACCATGTCATTAGCTGCATCAGTGATGAATCTTTTGAGAAAGAATCAAAAACGCTCCAGTTACTGGATGCGGGCACGGTAGATGGCATTCTTATGAGCCTCTCTGAAGAGACCCAACGTAAAAAGGATCTTTCCGCTCTACAAAAATTGCAACATCAGGGCCTGCCCATGGTACTGTTTGATCGTGTTAGTGATCGGATTTCCTGTGACAAGGTGGTCGTGGATGATTTTGAAGCGGGTTACAAGGCCACCACATTTTTATTGCAAAGGGCATGCACCTCCATCGTTTGGGTGACTCCTATTGGCGCTTCCAGCGTGGGCCGATTGCGACTAAAGGGCCACCAACGTGCGCTGGAAGAAGCGGGCATCCCCTTTGATGCCAACTTGGTGGTGGACCTGCACGATCCAACCGATTTGGAGGCCATTATCCATTGGCTGCTTGAGCACAAAAAGGTGGATGCCATGGTGGGCCTGGACGAGCTCACAGCTGTGCGTCTGTTGCAGTTGGTACGTGAAAAAGGCTTGGCCGTGCCCCAAAAGATATCCATCATTGGTTTCACCAATGGCCCCTTATCCCAATATGTTACCCCTGCATTGACCACGGTGAGCCAGCATGGCAAGTACATTGGTGAAAGTGCGGCCAAGCTGTTGGTGGAGCGCTTAGAGCATTCTTCACCCCCTAAGGAATTTACGACCAAAGTGGTAAAGACCCAACTTATTGAGCGGGATTCCACTACCAAGCCACATTGATGGTATGTTACACCGTATCTGGGTGCGGATGTTCGTACTCCCCACGGTAGGGCCTTGATAAAAGGGCCGTGGCCTCAGGGTCGTTCAGCACCGTAAACGTTTTTGGATCATAGACCAAGGGTCGTTTCAAATCCATGGAAAGATTGGCCAAGATACAACTTGCGGTGGAGATATGGCCTTCCTCAATATCGGCCACCGGTCTGGAATTGTTGGCAATGGCCTCCAAGAAATCAATCATGTGGCGTCTTGTTGCAGGGGCGGCATGCAGCTCAATATCTTTTTCGTTGAGGTCTTCCGGATATTTTTCCTTTTCGTAGAGTACATCAAAATGAATGGGATCGCCCTCTCCGTAGGGGGTGAATTCCGCCTTCAAGGTGCTACCGCGCAAAACACCCTTATCGCCATAAAGGGTAAAGGACCATGGATACTCAGGGTCCGCAGGATTTCCCCAAGAGCGGTGTTGCCAAACACAGTTGAGGTCGTCATATTCAAAGATCGCGGTCTGGGTATCTGGAATGTTGGATTTTCCGTCCTTTTGCACATAAATGCCCCCTTCAGAGGTTATTTTTTTAGGCCAGCCGAGATCTAACATCCATCGTACGGTATCCAACATGTGCACGCACATATCGCCCATAATGCCGTTGCCATATTCGCGGAACGTGCGCCACCATCTTTTGTGGGGTATGCCATCATAGGGTCGCCAAGGTGCCGGGCCAGACCACATGTCATAGTCCAAAAATTCCGGTACTTCCTGCAGGGGCGGGTTACCATTGGCGCGCATATGAAAATAGCAGCACATCTCCACATGGCCCACTTTGCCCAAAAGTCCCTTATCCACGATGTCCCTTTTGACATCAATGAGGTGTGGGGTGCTTTTGCGTTGGGTGCCCACCTGTACCACTCGGTTGTATTTCCGTGCTGCGGCCACCATGGCCTCCCCTTCCATAACATCTACACTAATGGGTTTTTGCACATAGACATGGGCACCTGCCTTAAGGGCATCTATGCACTGTAAAGCATGCCAATGATCGGGTGATCCAATGAGTACAATGTCCATTTTGTGCTTTTTCAGCATCTCCCGGTAGTCTGTGTACAATTTTGGTCTCTTACCGGATTTTTGTCTTTGGGCCACGATGGTAGCCGTATTTTCCAGAAAATTATCGTCCACATCACAGAGGGCCACTACCTCCACATGGGCCACTTGCATCAATTTATAAAGGTCACTGGAGCCATACCAACCGGCCCCGATAAGCCCTACTTTTTTAGCGGTCTCATCTTTAAAATATTCAAAGCCGTAGCTCCCTAAGGAAGATAGCATGAGGCTTGCCGTGGCCCCTTTAATGAAATGGCGTCTTTTTAAAACAGGTGCATCGTTCTCCATAATCTAGTGAATTGGCTGGGTTATGTATTTTTTTACGGATGGATGAAGTTAAGCAATGATTTTATTTTTTGTAAAACAAATCGGTTCAATTTAGGTAATTCCATGTATTTTTAAGGGATTATAATGAAATTGATAAAAAGTGATGATCAGGAAATTGATGTTCCCGTGGTTTTTGGCTTCGTTTTTCGTTCCTTTTTTGGTGTGGGCGGATGTTAGTCTGCCCCAGATTTTTTCGAGCCATATGGTCCTGCAGCGCAATGCGCAAGTGAGGTTATATGGCTGGGCGGATCCCAATGAGACCTTCACCATTACAACAGAATGGGACAACAAGGAATATACCATAAAGACGGGCAATGATGCCAAGTGGTTATTGGAAATGGACACCCCTGGGGCCGGTGGTCCGTACAAGATTCGTTTACAGGGCGAAAACAACACCATTTTGCTTGAGGATATTTTATTGGGTGAGGTTTGGCTCTGTTCCGGACAGTCCAATATGGAGTGGAGCGCCAATAGCGGTATAGACAATGCGGCCCAGGAAATTGCAGCGGCAGATAGGCCCATGATCAGACTGTTCACCGTGGCCAAACGCAGTTCCTTCACGGAGCAGGAAGACCTTAAAGGGCAATGGGAGGTCTGCACCCCGGAGCAAATGGCCGATTTCAGTGCCGTGGGCTATTTTTTCGCAAAGCGATTACAGGGAGAAATGAACGTGCCCATTGGCCTAGTGGATGCCTCTTGGGGTGCTTCGGCGGCGGAGGTGTGGACGCCGCAGCCCGTATTTGGCCAATATCCGGAATTATTGGAAAACCATGCCAAGATAGGGGAAAATCCATGGGTCACCACCCAGCGTTCTGCTCTATACAACGCCATGATAGCACCCTTGACTAACTTCCAAATAGCCGGTGTGCTTTGGTACCAAGGGGAGTCCAACACCGCCAATGCGGAAACGTACCAACAATTGTTCACCGCCATGATCGCCTCCTGGCGCAACGCATGGGGCAAGAATTTCCCATTTTATTTTGTGCAGATAGCACCCTATACTTACGGTAGGCCCCATGAGGGTGCCGTACTGAGGGATCAACAGCGGCGTACTTTGGCCTTGGAGAAGACGGGAATGGTGGTTACCAGTGATATAGGCAACATCAATGACATACACCCGCAAAATAAACAGGCTGTGGGTCTAAGGATGGCCAATGTGGCGTTAAAGGACCATTATGGGCTATTGGAGAACGAGGTGCACGGCCCGCTTTTTCAAAAGGTCACCTTGGCAGGAAAGGAGATCATTGTGCATTTTGACCATGCGGATGGCCTACACTTTGAGGGAAGGGAAAAAAACGGATTTGAAGTGGCCGGTGACGATGGCGTATTCCATCCGGCGAAGGCCAAGATCAAGGAGAACACCATAAGGTTGCGATCAAATGAGGTCACTGCACCAAAAAGGGTGCGGTTTGCTTGGGACAATACGGCTACCCCCAATCTTTATAATAGCGTTGGCCTTCCCACATCCACTTTTTTAAGTCAATGACCCACCCAATATTGTATCTTAGAAATCTCGTTAATAAATCAATTTTACAAACCAATGCAGATAAAAGAAACCCCTGAAGAATATGATGTGATCATTGTAGGATCTGGTGCTGGTGGCGGTATGGCCACAAAACAACTGGCCGATGCCGGTCTCAATGTGGCCGTCGTGGAGGCCGGACCCTTTTTTGATCCCGCTGATCCCAAGACCATGACCCAAATGAAATGGCCGTATGAATCGCCCCGAAGAGGCGCCGGCACAGACCGTGTTTTTGGGGAATGGGACATGGCCTATGGCGGCTGGGAGGTGGAAGGCGAGCCTTACACACAGGAAGAGGGCACGGATTTTTGGTGGTACCGTTCCCGCATGCTCGGCGGACGCACCAACCACTGGGGGCGTATTTCCCTGCGCTTTGGCCCCAAGGATTTTAAAGGAAAGACCCGTGACGGCCATGGGGAGGATTGGCCCATTGGCTATGATGACGTTAAGCCCTATTATGACAAGGTGGATAAACTGATTGGGGTATTTGGCACCAATGAAGGCCTTGAAGATGACCCCGATGGTTTCTTCTTGCCCCCACCAAAGCCGCGGTTGCATGAACTTTTTTACATCAATGGTGCCAAAAAATCGGGCATTCCCGTCATTCCGGGTCGCTTGTCCATGCTCACCAAGAAAATAAACAATGATCGTGGGGTTTGTTTCTATTGCGGACAATGCTCCCGCTCTTGTCAGGTGTATGCGGATTTCTCCTCTGGGAGCTGTCTCATCTTTCCCGCCCAAAAAAGTGGGGGAAAGGTGCGTATTTATGTAAACAGCATGGTGCGCGAGGTCACAACAGATGCCAATGGCAAGGCTACGGGCGTATCCTACATCAGCAAGGACGACAGAAAAGAATATAAGCTCAAGGGCAAAGTGGTGGTTTTGGCAGCATCGGCATGTAGCTCTGCCCGTATTTTGCTCAATTCCAAAAGTAAGCAGCATCCCAATGGGCTGGGAAATAGCAGTGACTTGGTAGGCAGGTACCTCCATGATTCCACGGGATCCAGCGCTGCAGGATTCATCCCTGGGCTTATGAACAGAAAGACCTCTTACAATGAAGACGGGGTAGGGGGCATGCACGTGTACTCGCCATGGTGGGGCGACAATTCAAAATTGGACTTTCCACGGGGCTACCACATAGAAGTATGGGGCGGTATGGGCATGCCCAATTATGGCTTTGGATGGAACCCCAATGATTTCAATAAGTTCTTTGGACTCCCAGTGGGCGGTTATGGCGATAGCCTGCGCGATGATGTTAAAAAGTATTATGGGTCCGTAGTCGGTTTCGGTGGTAGGGGCGAAGGTATTGCCCGTAAGGAGAACTATTGCGCGATCGATCCCACAACGGTGGATGAATTTGGGATACCGGTGCTAAAGTTCAACTACCAATGGTCCGATCTGGAAATCAAACAGGCCAAGCACATGCAGGATACCTTTGAGGAACTCATCCATAATATGGGAGGGCACCCCTTGAGCGAAAAACCGGGCGAAGACCGTAATTATGGTCTAGAGGCCCCGGGCAAGATCATCCATGAAGTGGGCACCACGCGCATGGGTAATGACCCCAAGACCTCCGTTACGAATAAGTTCAACCAACTGCATGACGTGGACAATGTCTTTGTGGTGGATGCCGGGCCGTTCGTGAGCCAGGCCGATAAGAACTGTACCTGGACCATTATGGCCCTGTCATGGCGTGCCTCTGATTATATCATAGAACAATTGAAACAACAAAATATATAACCCATCATGGATAGAAGAAAAAGCATACAGACCATCATCTTGGGTGCTGGGGCTTCGGCACTGGCCTTTCATGGTTGCGGACCAGAGGCCAAGAGCGCCAATGAAGACGTCATTACATCAACCGATAACAATTACTTTGGAAGGACCCCAAAAGAATTGGAACGTATTGAGAAGCTCAAGGCCGAGCAATTGTTCAATGCCCATGAAATGGAGACCATCGCCGCTCTAAGCACTGTTATTTTGCCACCAAAAGAACCCCATGGTGGACCCATAGAGGCCGAGGTGCCGGAGTTCATTGAGTTCATGGGCAAGGATATACCGGAAATGCAGACGACCTTGCTAGGGGGGCTCATGTGGTTGGACCATAGGAGCAATACGGAGTTTGAAACTGAGTTCAAATCGGCTACCTTGGAACAGCAAAAGCAGATATTGGATACGATCTGCTACCATGATATTGAGGTTCCTTTGGACGAGCAACCGTTGGAAATCCAATTTTTTGCCTTGATGAGGGGACTTACCGTTACCGGGTACTATACCTCAAAAGTGGGCATTGCGGATTTAGGGTACAAGGGCAACCAGCCCAATGTGTGGGACGGTGTGCCCCAAGACGTATTGGACCAACACGGGGTGGCCTACGACCCAGAATGGATTGCCAAATGCATTGACCAAAGCACCCGGGGCGTCATTGCCGAATGGGATGAAAACGGCAACCTGTTGACTTAAAGAGAAACATTAATAGAAATAAAATACGTGATGATGAAAAAAATGATAGTCGTGGGCACTGCCCTCTTTTTCTCACTGGCCTCACAGGCCCAAGAAGTGGGATTGCAACTGTATAGTCTTCGGAACCAGTTTAAGGAAGACGTGCCAAAGACCTTGGATCTCATTGAATCATGGGGGCTCACCTATTTGGAGGGAGGCGGTACCTACGGGATGACAATGGATACGTTTAAAAAAGAACTGGCGGACAGAAAATTGGATGTGGTCAGTGTCGGGGCAGGGTATGATGACCTAAAGGCGGGCGAGTATGACAAGATCATAGCCAATGCCAAGGCCTTTGGGGCCAAATATGTCATGTGCGCCTGGATTTCCCATGAGGGCAATAATTTTGATATCGCCAAGACCAAGGAGGCCACCCAGGTCTTCAACGCAGCAGGGAAGGCTTTAAAGGAAGCCGGTCTTACCCTGGCCTACCACGCGCATGGTTATGAGTTCCGGCCCTATGAAGATGGGACCCTATTTGATTACATGGCACAAAATGCCGAGCATTTTGCCTTTGAAATGGATGTGTACTGGGTGCAGCATGGTGGTGAAGATCCCTTGGCCCTCCTGAACCGCTATCCAGACAAGTTTGTGCTATTGCACCTCAAGGATATGGAAAAAGGGACTCCTAAGGACAACACGGGCCATGCGGATGTGGAAACCAATGTTACCTTGGGAACAGGGGAAGTGGATATTGCCGGCGTGGTAAAACGTGCCAAGGAATTGGGCATTGTGGAATACATGTTCATAGAGGACGAATGCTCCCGGGTAGTGGAACAGGTACCTCAAAGCCTCGAATTTTTGAAGACGTTGGATTAAAAAAAACAATAAACTAGTGGATTGATATGGGACTGCATGGCTCTTTTGGACATTTGGGATTGGTGGTGATGGCCCTTTTGGTCCTAGGCTGTGAACAGGAACAGTCCCTTCCTAAGGATAAATACCAGCCCAATATCATTTGGCTCGTGGCGGAAGATCAGGCTCCGGAATGGTTTCCCATGTATGGGAATACTACCGTACCGCTGCCTGCCTTGGAAGGCCTAGCCCAAGATGGCATTGTATACACCAATGCCGTAGCTCCCGTTCCGGTGTGTGCGCCGGCCAGAAGTGCCATCATCACGGGCATGTACCCTACCACTTTGGGCACACACAATATGCGTACGTACACGCCTTGGCGGCAGATCAACCAACCTACTTTAGACAGCCTTCGCAGTTATTCCCCCATTGTTCCACAAGGGGTGCGCATGTTCACAGAGTATCTTAGGGAAGCTGGTTATTATACCGTTAATGGTCCTAAGGAGGATTATAATTTTGAAAAAACGGATGCCTCTTGGGATGAGAGTAGTCGTACACGGCATTGGCGCCATAGAAAAGAGGGCCAGCCCTTTTTTGCCGTGTTCAATTTTGCGGTGTGCCATGAATCCCAAATTTGGGCCCGGGGCAGTGACTCCCTCTTTGTAGACCCCAACACGGTGCCCGTGCCGCCCATTTTTCCAGATACGGAAGTGGTACGGCATGACCTGGCCGTAAATTATAGCAACTTGGTGCGCTTGGACCGCCAGGTAGAAGAAGTGATCGTCCAGTTGAAGGAAGACGGACTTTACGAGGATGCCATCATCTTCTTCTACGGTGATCATGGGGGTCCGTTTCCAAGATACAAACGGGCGCTATATGATACAGGGCTTACCGTACCCATGGTCGTAAAGCTGCCCAAGAAGGCACGGGCCGGGGAACGGGATGATACCCTATTCAGTTTTCTTGACCTTGCTCCAACGGTCCTATCCTTAGTAGGGTTGGAACCCCCAAAAGTAATGCAGGGGGATGCCCTGTTGGGGGACTATGCCACCTCCAAAGAAAAGGAGTACACCTTTCATTCCTCCGATCGTTTTGATGAGGTGTATGATCGGCTAAGGGCGGTACGTTCCAAACGGTATAAGTACATTAAGAGTTATGACACTGCGCTCAGTCATGCCCTTCCTGTTTCCTACAGGGAGCAGATGTCCATGATGCGCGAACTCAGAACCCTTTATGCGGAAGGAAAACTGAATGAGGACCAGTCCAAATGGCTGCGGGAAACCAAGCCGGCCGAAGAACTGTACGATTTGGTCAACGATCCCTACGAACTGCACAATTTGGCCCAAGAGCCGGCGCTTAAGGACACTTTGGACCACTACCGCCAAGTATTGGATACTTGGGTGGCCAAGACCCATGATCTGGGTGAAATCCCGGAAAAGGAGCTGATCGCGGATTGGTTTCCGAACGGTAACGCCCCAAAATTGCCCCCTTTGGAAATGGAGGCCGTTGCCGGCACCATAAAGTTACACTCCAAACATAGCGATGCTACCATTGTATGGAAAACCGTCCACGACAGCATCTGGCACATCTACACCCAACCTTTGCCCGATACCCTGGTCATTGAGGCGAAGGCAGAACGCATTGGCTATGAGGACAGTGAAGTGCTTTTAGTAGAGTAAATTTTTAAATGCACCTGTAAAGGAGTTAGTATAAGCCCGCCTTTTGCAAGGCCCTGCTCAACACAAGAACGGTACTCTCAAAACTTTTTTGCAACAAGGTGTCCGCGTCCATGGTTTCCCAATAGCCCTTATTGAAGAGTTCCACGGAAAAACCACCCCTGAAGCCAGCATGGTACATTTTTGGCACAATATCATCAAATGGGCATATGCCCGCTCCCGGTAATACGCGATCGGCATCTTTGAGCAGATCAAACCTGGGCTCGGCCGGGTAATCGTTCATGTGAATGACCGGTAATTTGGACCCATTGAGCACATCTACCGTGTTCCAGGAATTGCCACCGCGGTGAACATGGTAGAAATCCAAGAGCATGGTGGCCTTGGGATGCCCCGTGGCGATGACGATTTGGGCACAGTCCGATATCTTGTGCAGGGCCCCCATACCCCAAAGTTCCAGCACGGGCAATACACCCGTTTCTTTTTCCAATTCCAAGATGGCCCTGTAGCGCTCCGCATAGTCAGACATTTTAGCAGGCTCCAATTGGGAGAGGCCCATGACGGGCGCGGCTATATGTTCACCCCCGATATCACGGATGATGTGCATCTCTTCCCGAAGTTGTTCAATGGCTTCTTTTCGCTTGGCGGCATCGTCACTGCACCATTCGGAGAAACCAATGATGTTTTCCAACTTTAGGTTCCCTTCCTGCAGCTTTGCCTTTAGGTTTGCCGTGGTTCCCCCTTGGTCCAAATAGGCCACAATGTCCCGCATCCAAAGTTCTACACCATCAAAGCCGGCTGCCGCTACCTTTTCAATCTGAACATCCACTGGCAGTTTATAGGCCATTAAGGTTGAGGTGTTTAAACTGACGCGAAAAGGGAGGGAATGCTGAACCTTTTTAATGGATTTAGGCGCTTCCAAAATGTTGTTTTGGGCCAAGGCGGGAAAGGCTGCGGTGGTAAGGGCCAATAGTCCCCCTTTTTTAAGGGCGTTCCTTCTGGAGATTATTGATTTGCTCATGGGGTTGATTTAAGAATGGGTCCTCATAGGATTTCCGCTGAAATTTACAAAAATTAGTCCATGTGCTCAAAAAACAATAAGCGTACCTCCAACCCTCTATAGTTCTGTAGACCACTTGCCCTGAGCAGCAGGGGCTGCCTTCCCTTTTCCAAAAGCATGGTGCCCAGCACCAAGGGCTTAAAGTCTTTTACGTACGATTCCATACGCGGCACCCTATCACGTTCCATACCGGTGAGGGGCGGATTGTGGGATGTCGTTATTTTTTTGGAAAGGACACGGTCTCCTTGCTGCAGATGAACGGAAAGGCCTTCGCTCCCCTGTGGCAGGGTGTAGTAGAGTGTTACTTCGTAATTGCCAGTTGTAAGGACGTCCACATCCCAGGAAATGGAATCCCTTTCGCTGGTCCAATGGGTGAAAAACGTATTATTTGGATAACGGTTGCTACGTTGTATGCCCCCATGGGGAATACCATCGCGTGCGGGCAGTTGCGTGAACCGAAAAGAGGGATGCCCCAACGTGAAGGGTCGGTCATCCGTATTGTTGGTAAGGGGTGGGTGATTCCTGAGCCATGCCTTTTTGGCCCGTATCAAGGAATCGCGAATTTCAGGGAAACGTAAGCCTATATCCTGTGCTTGGCCTGGATCGGAAACCATGTCATACAATTGATTTTCATGATCCAAACGATATTGCTGGGTTCGTACGCTTGTTCTGCCATCCCAGTGGTGGTATAGGATATGGTCTTCCATAAGATCATTTGAACCTTTAATGAGGGTGGAGAGATCACGACCATTGTACTGGGAAAGGT
>CAKZLG010000245.1 GCA_937125035.1 uncultured Maribacter sp.
CCTTGAGGGGGTAGTGTTCGCAAGGACGTGCTAGTTCGAATCTAGTCGTGGGCACCTAGACGGTCGAGTTCTGCTCGGCCTTTTTTTTATCCTTTGCCGAAAAACCATGTCCCGCGGAGCCAAAAAGGGTCCCTGCCCTTGGGTCCTGACCCACAAAATTGTTCTTTACCGAAAATTTAACGCTGGAATTTTAAGGATGTTGGTCAATAAATCGTAAATTTGTTTAAGCCTTTATTGAAAAACATGAACAATGTAAAAAAGTATTTTAGTATTCGAGATTTGGAGAACCTGTCTGGTATAAAGGCACACACCATACGGATATGGGAAAAGCGATACAATCTCCTCTCCCCAGAGCGTACGGACACCAACATTAGGACCTATAGCCTTAAAAGCCTTCAAAAACTCCTGAATGTAACCTTACTCTACCACAACGGTTATAAAATATCTAAAATAGCAAAGATACCTGAAGGTGAGATTCCCTTGGTGGTCCGTGAGATCGTTGCCAAAAAAAGCTATAAAAACCATGCAATTAATGCCTTTAAATTGGCCATGGTGAATTTTGACCAACGTATCTTTTTCAACACTTATGACAGTCTTTTGCAAGACAGCTCTTTTCGTGAAGTCTTCAAAGAAACATTCATACCCTTGTTGAACGAACTTGGCCTTCTGTGGCAGACGGACACCATTAGCCCGGCCCATGAGCATTTCATCACCAGTCTCATCAAACAAAAAATACTGCTCAACACAGAGCGCCTGCAATATCAAAAACCCACCAAAACAGATAAGGTCTTCGTGGCGTTTTTGCCGGAGAATGAAATCCATGAAATTGGGCTATTGTATTTGAACTATGAAATTGTGTTGCGGGGATACAAGTGTATCTACCTTGGGCAGACCATACCCATGGAGAATTTGGTGGACGTCATGAAATATTTTGACAATATCTATTTTCTATCCTACTTCACCGTTGTACCGGAAAAGGATCGCATAGATAAATACCTACAGGATTTCCAGGATGTGGTGAAGGACTACAATGATCCCCGGCTCTGGATCTTGGGCAGACAGGTGCAACATATAGACATGGCCCAGTTGCCCTCTTTTGTAAAGACCTATACCTCCATTGAAGAATTGGTAAGTAAGTTATAGGATGAAATTGCATGCTATGGGGAAAAAAGTAATCGTGATCGGGTCTGGCTTTTCATCACTTTCTGCGGCCTGCTATCTTGCTAAAGATGGTTATGATGTTACCGTTTATGAAAAAAACGAAGCTGTGGGAGGGCGTGCCGCCCGGCTTATAAAAGAGGGTTTTACATTTGACATGGGGCCCAGTTGGTATTGGATGCCCGATATCTTTGATAAGTTTTTCGCGGATTTCGGCAAGCGCACATCAGACTATTATCTCTTGGATAAACTAAGCCCGGCCTACAAGATTTTCTTTTCGGATGATGTCATCACCATTGGGGATACCATGGATAAGATCTGTGCTGAATTTGAGCGCATAGAGCCCGGCAGCTCTGCCCAACTCAGAAAATTCATTGCCAAGGCACAACGCAATTATGACATCGCCATCAATAAGGTCGTTCTACGTCCGGGCCTGTCGCCTTTGGAATTGGTCACAAAAGAGACCGTTATGGAGGTAGACCAGTTTTTTAGGACCATTAGTAGCGAGGTGAGAAAAAATTTCAAGAACCCCAAACTTATTTCCACCTTAGAATTCCCAGTGCTCTTCTTAGGGGCAAAACCGAGTAAAACGCCTTCTTTTTACAGTTTTATGAACTTTGCGGATTTTGGCCTGGGCACTTGGCATCCCAAGGGAGGCATGTATGAGATCATTGCGGGCATGAAGTCCTTGGCGGAAGAACTTGGGGTGACCATACACACCAATACCGCGGTGGACAAAATCCTTGTGGAAGACCGTAAGACCACTGGGGTGTCCATAAACGGGGAAGATCATCTTGCGGAAATTGTGCTCAGTGGTGCAGACTACCGGCACTCTGAACGCTTACTGGACAGTGAGCACAGGCAGTATTCCGAAACGTATTGGGACAAGAAAACCTTTGCCCCTTCCTCACTCCTGTTCTATGTGGGCTTTGATAAAAAATTGACCAACATAGAGCACCATAACCTATTTTTTGATACAGATTTTGAGCTGCATGCACAAGAGATATACGATGCGCCCCAGTGGCCCACCGACCCCTTGTTCTACGCCAATTTCCCCTCCGTAACGGATGGTTCCATGGCTCCAAAGGGTTGCGAGACCGGCTTTTTCTTGGTACCCATAGCCCCTGGGCTTGCGGACACGCCCCAGCTCCGTGACCAGTATTTTGATATTATCATGAACAGATTTGAACTTCGTACAGGGCAAAAGGTAATAAAAAACATTATATTCAAGGAGTCTTTCTGTGTCAATGATTTCATAGACCGGTACAACTCCTATAAGGGAAATGCCTATGGTATGGCCAATACGCTTGCCCAAACGGCATTTTTAAGGCCCAACCTCAAGAGCAAAAAGGTAAAGAACTTGTTTTTCACCGGTCAGCTCACGGTACCAGGCCCCGGTGTGCCACCTTCCTTGATCTCTGGCAAGTTGGTATCAGAATTGATCGTTAAAGCAAATTAGAACACCTATGAAATTAACTTTTGACAAGGTATCTTACCAATGTAGTAAGATCGTTACGGAAAGCTACAGCACCTCGTTTGCCTTGGCTACCAAAATGTTGCACACCAGCATTAGGAGCGACATCTACAATATTTACGGGTTCGTACGCTTTGCCGATGAGATCGTGGATACTTTTCACGATTATGACAAGGCTGTGCTCTTTGACCGATTTGAAAAAGATCTGGCAGCTGCCCTAGAAGACAAAATAAGCTTGAACCCCATTCTCAACGCCTTTCAGTACACCTACCATAAATATGATATTCCCAAACACTTGGTAGACTCCTTTATGAAAAGCATGCGAATGGACCTTACTAAAAACATCTATCGCACTGATGCGGAATACAAAGAATACATCTATGGTTCTGCCGATGTGGTGGGGCTCATGTGCCTAAAGGTCTTTGTAAAGGGCAGTTCTGGGGAATATGACCGACTAAAGGAATCTGCCATGGCCTTGGGTTCCGCCTTTCAGAAAGTGAATTTCCTGAGGGATGTGAAAGCGGACTATGAAGAGTTGAACAGGTCCTACTTTCCCAACACCAACCTCAACCAGCTTGATGAAGTATCCAAACAGCGCATTGTGGAAGAGATAAAGGCCGATTTCCAAATGGGCCTACAAGGCATTCTGGCCCTTCCCGTGGAAGCGAAATTTGGCGTCTACACCGCTTACAAATACTATAATAAACTGTTGCAGAAATTACAGCGCACCCCTTCCTTGGATATAAAGAACACCAGGATACGGGTGCCTAATTATCAAAAATTTGGGCTTTTGGCAAAGTCCTATGTCAACTATAAATTACATTTGGTATAAAAAAATGAAACTTTTTTTCTGGATATTGATCTTTCTCTCCACCTTCTGTTTTATGGAATTTATGGCGTGGTTCACCCACAAGTACATTATGCACGGATTTCTTTGGTCGTTGCACCGGGACCATCACCATAAGGACCATGATTCCTGGTTTGAGCGCAATGACGCCTTTTTCATCTTTTATGCGATTGTGAGCATGACCTGCTTCTATTTTGGGGGCCAAGGGCACTGGTATGCCTACGCTATTGGTTTTGGCATCATGGCCTATGGCCTTGCCTATTTTTTGGTGCACGATATCTTCATACACCAACGCTTTAAAATTTTCAGGAACGCCAACAACTGGTACGCGAAAGGAGTTCGCAGGGCCCATAAAATGCACCACAAGCATTTGGGCAAGCAAGATGGTGAGTGTTTTGGAATGCTCTTCGTACCCTTCAAGTACTTTAAAAAATAATATGCCAGAGGCCATTGTCATTGGTGCGGGTATTGGTGGCCTTGCAGCTGCCCTAAGATTAAGGCACAAAGGCTACAGCGTTACCGTTTTTGAAGCCAATTCCTATGCTGGCGGCAAATTACACGCCTTGAAACTGGGAGGCCATAGGTTTGATCTGGGACCCAGCCTTTTTACCATGCCCAATTTGGTGACCGAACTCTACAGCCTTTTTGGGCTACATCCGCAAGATTTCTTTACGTACAAACAAAAGGATACCATTTGCCATTACTTTTGGGAAGACGGCACCCGGTTCAAGGCGTGCTCCAGTAGAGACCGTTTTATCAAGGAAGCGTCACAGACCTTTGGTGAACCTGCCATGGCAATTGAAAAATACCTTGCCAAAAACAAAAAAAAATACGAATTAACCGCAGCACTCTTTCTTGAACGATCGCTCCATAAGGCCAGTACCTACCTTTCTGTGGCCACCTTAAAAGCCTTGGCCCAATTTTATGCCCTAGACATCATAAAACCTTTGCACAAGGTCAACTCCAGTGCTTTTTCCAATGAAAAATTAGCTCAGCTCTTTGATCGCTACGCCACGTACAATGGCTCCTCTCCATATGAAACCCCGGGCATCATGTCCATGATTCCCCATTTGGAGATGCACTACGGTACTTTTTTTCCAAAAGGGGGCATGCACAGTATCAGCCAACGTCTTTATGAATTGGCCAAAGCCCAAGGAATCTCCTTTCGCTTTTCTGAAGCTGTTGACCGGATATTGGTAGAAAATGACAAGGCCATAGGGGTGAGTACCGCAAAAGGGGAATACCTCAGCGAGGTCACCATCAGCAATATGGACATCTACCCCACATATAAAAAATTACTGCCCGATCAAGAACATCCCACTAAAACATTGGCACAGGAACGCTCCAGTTCAGCGCTGATATTCTATTGGGGCATTGCCAGGGAGTTCCCGGAATTGGATCTTCACAATATCTTCTTCTCAGGCGATTATGAGGCAGAGTTCCGTGCTATTTTCAACACTAAATCCCTCTATGAAGATCCAACGGTCTACATCAACATCACGAGCAAGGAGGAACCCGCCGATGCACCTACCGGACATGAGAATTGGTTTGTTATGATCAATGCCCCTGGTCATTACGGTCAAGATTGGGAGGCCTTGAAAAAGAGGGCCAAGCACCATATCATTCAAAAACTGAACCGGATTTTGGACATTGACCTGCACAACCTCATTACCGTGGAACATATTTTGGACCCCATGGGCATAGAAAAGAACACAAGTTCCTATAGAGGGGCGCTCTATGGCGCGGCGAGCAATGATACCTTTGCCGCTTTCCTAAGACATCCCAATTTTTCACAAAAAATAAAGAACCTCTATTTTTGTGGGGGTTCCGTGCACCCTGGCGGAGGCATTCCGCTTTGCCTCCTTTCCGCGAAAATAGTTGCGAGCCTGGTGCCCCATACTAAAGAAGGGGAAAATGTATAAGCACCTCATGACATATAAGGCCCATCTTGCTGCAGGCATCATTTGGTTGTTCCATATTTCTGCCCTTATCGGCATTTCCTTGGGCCACTTGGACTGGTTCATCTCCAAGACGCCTCTGAACCTCATGGTCTGCCTCTTGTTGTTTCTAGCGGTATACCCCTTGGACAATGCTAGAAAAATTACGGCCTTCATTATTTTCTTTAGTGGTGGCATGTTCGCTGAATGGTTGGGGGTTAACTACGGCATACTGTTCGGCGACTATTTGTACGGTGCTAATTTTGGCCCCAAATGGGATGGGGTGCCCCTACTGATCGGTGCCTATTGGGCCTTATTGACCTTCATCACAGCCGCCATGATGGATTATCTGAAACTCAATCCCTGGAGCAAGGCTTTGCTAGCAGCCGTTTTAATGGTTACACTGGACTTTTTTATGGAACACAGTGCGCCCCAATTTGACTTTTGGACCTTTGAAGGAGGGCTCGCACCTTTGGAAAACTATATCACCTGGTTTTTACTGGCACTTTTGTTCCAAGGTGTGCTTAGATGGATGGATTTCACCGGAAACAAGATCATAAGCCTACATCTATACTTTGCCCAGTTGCTGTTCTTTCTTTTCTTTTATTTCTGAGGCAAATAACCGGCTAAGGGATACTTTCCAAACCAAGTACCGTGGGAGCGATAGGGTTGGAACCTGGAAAAAAGCTCCTCTTTGTACCATGAAAGTTCCCGTGTTTTCTTAATGGCTTTCTTGTGCTCTGGGCTGTCGTAGGCATACGCCATGAGCGCTGCTTTGTTTTCCCAGAGACTAAAGGTGGCCATTTGCATAAAGGGAACCTCTCCTATACCTTTGGTGAACAACAATCCCTTGGCATTGAGCAAGGGCCTTTGGGAGGTGGGCACGTAGGCCCAAAACCGTCTTAAATGATTCCTTTTTATGGTGGCCCTTGTGATCACGGCAATCAATGGGTTGTTCCCGTCCATTTCCAAACTGGGCGTGAACGGATGGTTGCCGTCCCATTCCCCATGGGCCTGTATGTTCTTTAAATAAAGGCGCCACATTTCGGTGGAATGTGTTCCATAGCGTCTGACCAAAGGAGACGTTTCAAAAAAGTGGTCCGCCGCATCTTCTGAGTCCCATATCTGTAATAGCGCATAAACGGACCAATCCGGTCTGGGGTCAAATCCTTTCTTACCGCTGCCCATCAGCTTATAGACCTGTAATCCCGGAACCCTTTTTAAACCGGCATGGGCAAATTGCATCATACCAAACGCCCATAGTTTGGAAGAGAGCCCTTTGTATCGGTAAAAGGTTAGTGTCGTTATCTGGGACATAGGTCTTTTTAATGGCCCAAGTGGGGCGGTTTATTCAGCGATCAATGTATCCAAAAGGGCATGGACCTTTTCATTGTCCCAGTCCGTTATGGCCGTTTGGTGTACCACGATGCTGCCATTTTTATCCAAGATGTAAGAACCTGGCGGTTTCAGCAAGCCGATGGGGCTGGGCTCTCCAATGATTTGATAGGTCACTGGAAACGTATAGTCATTTTTTGCCATAAATTCCTCTACCGGTGGTCTTTCCTCATTGGTAATGATGTAAAAGGCCACCTGCGAACCATAATGGTCGTAAAGTTTCTGTATATCTTTCAATTGCGCCTTGGACTGTATATTCCACGAGGTCCAAAAAGAGATGAACACCACCTTCCCATGGTCTTTCTCAAAGTTGAACAGCCGCCATTGATCGTCTTTCAATACCCAATCATGGGAGGCGATTTTCCCTCTATTGTCCTTACTGATGATGGTGGGAGCCGTGGCCAACCAGCGGTTCAACAATATCTTGCTGTAATCTCCCAACGGGGTCACAAAAAAAGATAGCACAAAGGCTATGACCAGCAAGGTAAAGACCGTTTGTCTCTTCATAGTTACGGCATAAAGACCAAAACTAAAAAACTCCCGATGATTATCGGGAGTTTTCAACAACTATTTCTAAATGCTTATGCCGCGTTTTCGCGCTTGATCACATTCAGGGCCGATCCCTCTCGGAACCAACCTATCTGTGGTGCATTATAGGTGTGGTTTGTTTTTATGACATCCTTACTGCCATCTGCATGGACCACCTCAATGGTAAGGGGTTTGTCCGGAGCAAACTCGGCAATATCCACAAAATTGAAGGTGTCATCTTCCTGTATCAAATCATAATCGCTCTCATTGGCAAAGGTAAGTGCCAGCATTCCCTGTTTTTTGAGGTTGGTCTCATGAATCCTTGCGAAGGATTTCACGAGCACCGCGGCCACACCCAAATGTCTTGGCTGCATGGCGGCATGTTCCCTAGAGGAACCTTCCCCATAATTATGGTCGCCCACAACGATGGATTTGATACCGGCCGCCTTATAGGCCCGTTGTGCATCTGGCACACCTTCGTAATCTCCAGTAAGCTGGTTTTTAACAAAATTGGTCTTCTTATTGAAGGCATTGACCGCCCCAATAAGGGTATTGTTGGCAATATTGTCCAAATGCCCCCGGAAACGCAACCAAGGCCCCGCCATGGAGATATGGTCTGTGGTGCACTTACCAAAAGCTTTGATCAACAATTTCACCCCCTGTAGCTCCTCGTTGCGTATGGGCAGGAATGGCTCCAATAATTGTAACCGTTCTGAATCTTCGTTGACCACGACCTCCACGCTTGACCCATCTTCCCTTGGTGCCAAATAACCGGCATCCTCTACTTCAAATCCTTTTGGGGGCAGTTCCCATCCTGTGGGCTCATCAAACCTCACCTCTTGTCCTTCCTCATTGATCAAAGTATCCGTCATGGGGTTGAAGTCCAACCTACCTGCAATGGCTATGGCCGCGGTGATCTCTGGTGAGGCCACAAACGCATGGGTATTGGGGTTGCCGTCCGCACGTTTTGCGAAATTTCGGTTAAAACTGTGCACAATGCTGTTCTTAGGCGCATTTTTAGGGTCACTGTACCGTGCCCATTGCCCAATACATGGGCCACAGGCATTGGTGAATATCTTGGCGTCCAATTTTTCAAAAAGCTCCAGAATGCCATCCCGCTCTGCGGTGAACCGCACCTGTTCGGACCCAGGGTTGATACCAAATTCCGCCTTCACCTTGAGTCCTTTGTCCAAGGCCTGTTTGGCTATGGAGGAAGCCCGGGAAAGATCTTCATAAGAAGAGTTGGTACAAGAACCTATAAGACCCCATTCCACTTGCAAGGGCCATTCGTTGTCCGTGGCCTTTTGGGTCATTTCCGACCCCACCGTAGTGGACAGGTCCGGAGTAAAGGGCCCATTCAATAACGGCGTGAGTTTGGATAGGTCTATTTCAATGACTTGGTCAAAATAATCTTCGGGATTCTGGTACACCGCTTCATCCGCGGTCAAATGCTCACGGACCGCGTTGGCCGCATCGGCCACATCCGCGCGATCAGTGGCCCTCAGGTACCGCTCCATACTGTCATCATAACCAAAAGTGGAAGTGGTGGCACCTATTTCCGCCCCCATATTGCAAATGGTACCCTTTCCGGTACAGGAAAGTGCAAGGGCACCTGGCCCAAAATATTCCACTATGGCTCCTGTACCCCCTTTCACCGTGAGTATTTCCGCGACTTTGAGAATGACATCCTTTGGGGCGGTCCATCCGCTGATCTTACCTGTAAGTTTAACGCCTATCAACTTTGGGAACTTCAATTCCCAAGCCATACCCGCCATAACATCCACAGCATCCGCACCACCCACGCCTATGGCCACCATGCCCAGGCCACCTGCATTTACCGTATGTGAATCCGTACCGATCATCATTCCTCCGGGAAAGGCATAATTTTCCAAGACCACTTGGTGTATGATACCGGCACCCGGTTTCCAAAAGCCAATGCCATATTTATTGGAGACGGATTCCAAGAAATCAAATACCTCCGCACTGGATGTATTGGCGGATTTCAAATCCTTGGCAGCCCCTTCCTTGGCCTGGATCAAGTGATCACAGTGCACCGTGGTGGGCACTGCCACTTTGGGTTTCCCCGCCTGCATGAACTGTAACAGGGCCATTTGGGCCGTGGCATCTTGGCATGCAATACGATCTGGGGCGAAATCCACATAATCCTTACCTCGCACAAAGGCCTTGGTAGGAGTACCGTCCCACAGGTGCGAATACAATATTTTTTCCGACAGGGTAAGTGGTTTTCCCACGATTTCACGGGCCTTATCAACACGCTCCGCCATATTGGCGTACACCCCTTTAATCATATCTATGTCAAATGCCATTCGTTATTTATTTTAAGGTTAAAGCAATTCCGTAAAATTAAGAAAATATAGGTCTTATTAGAAATTTTATGGGCATGATTACGTGCTTTTTCAAATTTATCCTTACAGTATGCGCATGGCCAAGCGCCAGCAAGACCGTAGAACGGAACACTCCATTTAATTTAGAATGGGTCTGGAAATGGGTTTGGTTTTGCTCAGAGGAGTTTTGTGATAATGTCCTCTTCTGAAATGCCCTCAGCTTCCGCCTTGTAGTTTTTAATGATCCTGTGCCTTAAAATCCCCATGGCAACAGCTTTTACATCTTCTTGATCTGGTGAGAACTTGCCATGTATGGCGGCGTGCGCCTTTGCGCCCAATATAAGGTTCTGTGAAGCCCTAGGGCCGGCTCCCCAATCCACATAGTTCCTAATGTACTCTGAAGCACTCTCTAGGTTAGGACGGGTTTTATTGACTACATGAACGGCGTATTCCACCACATTGTCCGGCACGGGAATACGACGTACCAAATCCTGTATTCCTGTTATTTCAGTAGCGTTGAAAAGGGGTTTTATGATCGGACGGTGATCGGAAGTGGTATTCTTCACCACTTGTATTTCCTCTTCCACAGAAGGATATTTAAGCTCTATGGCGAACATGAAACGGTCTAACTGCGCTTCGGGCAAGGGATAGGTTCCTTCCTGTTCTATGGGGTTCTGCGTGGCGAGCACAAAGTACGGTAGCTCCAATTGGTGTTGATGGCCAGCTATGGTCACCGCCCGTTCTTGCATGGCCTCCAATAATGCGGCCTGTGTTTTGGGGGGCGTTCTGTTGATTTCATCTGCCAGAACGATATTGGCGAACACCGGCCCCTTTATGAATTTAAAATTCCTGTTCTGATCCAGTACCTCACTGCCCAAAATATCACTGGGCATAAGATCCGGGGTGAATTGTATCCTCTTAAAATCAAGGCCCAAGGCTTGGGCAATGGTATTGACCATCAACGTTTTGGCCAGCCCGGGAACACCAATGAGCAGGGAGTGGCCGCCGGTGTAGATGGAGAGCAAGATCTGCTCGATCACCTTTTCCTGACCCACAATAACCGTGGCAATTTCTTTTTTTAGGGCCTTATGCTTCTCAACTAAATTTTCTACCGCAGCAACATCTGACATACTTATTCCTTTACCCAATTGTTTGCGAAGTCACAGTCCCTATTGGCTTCGTTTACGCTAATGTAAGTGTCCTCTATGTGTTCCGCCATCCATTTTTTGATGGCATTGAACTGTTTTTCCGTTTTGGCCAGTTCCTGTATCTTCACATAATCCTTGGCAAAATCCGCCACATGTTCGTCATACCTATTGGTCACCTGTAAGATCTTATATTTTGGCCCGCCCCCTCTGGGATCTTCCTCCAGCATGGGATAAGAGATTTCATTATCCTTTAGGTTCTGTACCTGGTTGTAGAGGTTGGGATCCATCTTGGTCAATTCAAAGCGGGAATCAAAGTTGATGGGATTGCGTAATAGGCCCCCGTCAAATTTGGTTTCCTTCTCATCTGAAAAGTTGAGGGCGGCCTCCGCAAAGGTATATTTGCCCTCCATGATATGCTTGCGGATGGTGTCCAACTCTATTTTGGCCTCGTCCAATGCCTTTTGTGATACTTCTGGCTGCACAAGAATATGGCGAAGATCCAGCTCTTGGCCCCGTATTTTTTCGATATAGATAATATGGTAGCCAAATGGCGTCTCAAAAGGTTCGGAGACCTCACCTTGCTTTAAACTGAAGGCCACATCCTTAAAGGTCTTGTCAAAACCGGTTTCCTTGGTAATGCTGTAGAAACCTCCCTTGGCCTTGGAACCGGGGTCTTGGGAATACAGAATGGCCTTTACACTGAAACTGGCGTCATTGTCCTCCACATCCGCTTTGATCTGGTTGAGCTTGTCCACTACCTTTTGTTTTTCTTCTTCAGAGGGCTTGGGCTCCTTAACGATTTGGGCAATTTCCAGTTCTGCCCCAAAAACGGGACGCTCATCCTCTGGTATCTTATTGAAGAACTGGCGTACCTCCTCTGGGGTGATCTCCACATCCTTGATGATATCTTGCTGCATCTTTTCCGAGAGCATACGCAGTTTGTTGATTTTGTACAACTCCTCGCGGAAGCTCTGCTCATCTTCCTTTTTATAATATTTCAAGACCTTGTCCATGGAACCGATCTGTTGTACAAGCTGCTGCAGTTGACGGTCTCCCGTGGCATTGACCTCATCGTCAGAGACCAAAATACTGTCCTGAACGGCTTGGTGCGCGTAAAGACGGTCTTCCATTAGTTTGCCCAACAGGCCACAATGGGTGATGTCATCCGTGGCAGCGCCTTGGCTTTTTAAATCGATCAAGGTTTTCTCTATGTCGGAATCCAAGATGACATAATCTCCCACCACGGCGGCAATACCGTCCAACTTAATTTTTTTGAAATCCGTGATGGAATCCCTATTTCCCTGAGTGGCCTGTGCCACCACTTCTGTAGCTTCTGCGGTTGGCTCTTGGGCATGGACCAAGGCAATCGATATACAAAAACATGCCAATATGATTTTATTCTTCCTCATTGGTGAAAATTTCAAATTCTTTATCCTTAATAGCTTCATCCTTGATTTCGGTTTCCAGTTTTCGGAGGTGGTTCAACCTTCTACGATTGAGCAAAACCTGTTTTATGGTAGGCTTAACAAAAGAAAGGGGAGCAATGTCGTTCAACTCCTTTACTTCCTCAATTTTAACCAAATATACCCCTAATGAATCCTCCAGTTCAAAAAATTGTGATTTTTTTAAATACCGATCGCGGTCCTCAAAGGTGATCGGTGGTATTTCTTGGTAGATTCTGGTAGACCGCACCCAGATGGAATCATTGAAGTTCAATTTCCGGAACTGTACGCCAATGGAATCCAGATAGGCCTTATCGGCCACTTCAAATCGCTGTAATCGCTCAATGACCTCATCCTTGTTCAAAAATTGTTTTGGCAAAGCTATGAACCGCAATCTGGCAATGCGTTCCTTTAACTTAAAGTTCTCCTTCTCCTTTTCATACACCTCTTGGATATCATTTTCCGTAAAGAGGGAATCTATGCCTTTGGCCACCAAGGCCTCTTTGTAGGCGCGGGTATAGAGATCGGTCTTGTAGTTCTCTACCAGGTTATCAAACTCCCTCAGCTTATTTTCGGGCAAATTTATCTTGGCCTTCTGCAACAATAACTGATCCGTTGCCCAATTGTTGATGTAATTGGAAACAAAAGAAGCGCTATCTCCCTTAGACAGGCCCTTGGATAGAAACGGGGCCACATCATCCGCGAACAAATAACGATCGCCCACCCGGGCCAAAGCAAGGCGTTCCGTTCTTTTTTTAAAAAGATCTGTGCAGGAAGTGCCCAAAATAACCCCTAAAAATACTAGGGCATACCCCAACAAATGGATAAATTTGCCTTGGTCCTCTTTCGTAAACATCTGGCAAAAATAGCAAATACCACCGCCTGTACAAGTAGTGCCGGTCTACTTAACACAATTTTAGGCGCTTTGAAATGGAAAGCCGTGCCTCAATGTCAGGTCGTTACCCTACCCATAGAGGGCCACGTAAAGATTAAAAATAGGATGCCCATGGCAAGAATGATAAAACTTATTTGGGATTTTAGGGGCCCAGCGGCCCTTAAAACAGCAGAGCACCATGAAATCCATTTAAAGGAATTCATTGCCTTGGAAAAAATAGAGCCCAACATCACCGGGTACCGGGCCTTAAATGACATGCACAGTTTGGCTTTTATGGTGGTGAACGAGGCGGATATGATCAACGTCAGAGACCGTTTAAAGCCCCACCGGGGAGAACTTTACACGGCACGATGAGCGAACATCCCTTCCTATTTTGAAATGGAATTGGCGTGAACCGCAGGCCATGCACAAATACCGACCAAGATCAATAGCAAATTGTCCGCAAATGTATCAAAGTGACCTATTTTTGCCATGTAAGCAGCCCAACATGAAACGAAACCTAATTCCTGCCCTTGCCTTCATGGCCCTTTTTCTCTCCTGCCAACCCGCGGAGAAAAATACCAACCTGCTCCAACAGGCCTTGGCCTCCCCTGATCCGGCCATACAACGGGTAATGGACAGTTTGGACCTGTATGAAGTGCAGATCAAGTACACCCGGATAGACCGTGCCAATGACTCCTTGATTTTAAAGGACCATACATTTCAAGTAGATGACGACCACTATTTCTATCCTGCCAGTACCGTGAAATTCCCTATTGCCGTCCTTGCCTTGGAGCGACTCAATCAAACGGATACACTCAGCATGAACACCCGTTACTACGTGGAAGGTGACACCATTGAAAGTACCGTACTAAAAGATGTAAGTGAAGTTTTTGCGGTAAGTGACAACTTGGCCAACAATAGGCTCTTGGAACTCCTGGGGCAAGATGCGGTGAACCAAGCATTGGCCAAGAAGGGCATAGGACCGGTACGCATCTCACACCGTTTGGGGTACCACTCAGATGACCTACGTACAAAACCGTGGATCGTTTATTTGAACGACAGCACCACTTCCCCTAGCCTACCCACCACGAACACCGCCCCCATGCCCTTGCAGATCAACGCCCTTAAGAAAGGAACAGGTTATTATGAGGGCGATAGCCTCATGGCACAGCCCTTTGACTTTAGTTTAAAGAACTATTACCCCATAAACGCCCAACATGATGTCCTGAAACGCGTCATTTTTCCAGAAAAATTCCCTGAGGAAGAACGCTTTCAACTATCGCCGGATCAGCGAAAAGAACTTTTGAAGGCCATGCATACCGTACCGCGTAAAGCAGGCTATGATGCTGATACCTATTATGATGGCTATTGCAAGTTCTTTATTTACGGAGATACCAAGGACAACATACCAGAGCATATGAAAATCTACAACAAAGTGGGTTTTGCCTATGGCACCTTAACGGACTGCGCGTACATTGTGGATGAAAAAAACAACGTGGAGTTCATGCTCACTGCTACCCTCTTGGTGAACAAGGACGGTGTGTTCAATGACGATGCCTATGAATATGATGAAGTGGGCATTCCGTTTTTGGCCGCCTTGGGAAGAACCTTGTATGCTCTGGAGTTGGAAAGGAAATAATAGATGGGAACGCTTTAGTACACACCATGACAGAACGAAAAGAAACGCGCATAAATAAATATTTGAGTGAAGTGGGGTACTGTTCACGCCGTGAGGCGGATAGACTCATTGCACAAGGAAGGGTCACCATCAACGGAAACGTTCCTGAAATGGGAACAAAAGTAGCACCAGATGATATTGTGGCCGTGGATGGTGAGTCCCTCAAGAGCGCAGAAAAAGATATGGTCTACTTGGCCTTTAATAAACCGGTGGGCATTGTCTGCACTACGGATACCGGGGTGGAAAAGGACAATATCATTGACTACATCAACTATGCCACAAGGATCTTTCCCATTGGTCGTTTGGACAAGGCCAGCGAAGGGCTCATCTTTTTGACCAATGATGGCGATATCGTGAACAAAATACTCCGGGCACGCAACAACCATGAAAAAGAATATTTGGTTACAGTGGACAAACCGGTTACGACGGACTTTATCCGCAACATGCGAAACGGGGTGCCCATCTTGGACACCGTAACGAGAAAATGTGAAGTGGCCAAGGTGAGCAATTACCAGTTCCGCATCATTTTGACCCAAGGCCTCAATAGGCAGATACGGCGTATGTGCGAACATTTTGACTACAGGGTGAAGAAATTAAAGCGCATTCGCATTATGAATGTTCACCTGGACCTTCCCGTGGGGCAATGGCGCGATCTCACCAAAACGGAAATGGCCGAAATCAACAGGCTTGTAGGCTCTTCCACAAAGACCCATAACTAAACCGGTACTTACCACCACCATTTCGCCATGGCACCTATTGAAATGCGCCGAGTATGTACTTAGTGCAAGCACGGCCGTGGCCACCAAGCTACCTTAGGTATATGTTAAATGTTACCCATAGCCATCTAAAAATGATTAACTTAGAATGAAAAGAAACTGCTAAAATCATTGATTATGACACCTAATACAACAAAACCCGCAAAAAAAGGCATGGGTAGGAGCTTACTTACATTGGCTCTTTTATTCTTTGCTTCATGGGGCGCCCTCATGGCGCAAGACCCAAATTTCAAGGAATTCTCCGGCGAGGTAAAGGACATTGCCTCCAAGCAGCCCCTCGTCTTCGCCTCACTCACCTTAGAGGGCACCAATGTCAGTACCATTACCAATACAGAGGGCAAGTTTTTACTGAAGGTACCGGCCAATACCACGAGAGAGAACATCGTCGTCGCCTTCTTGGGATACAGTACCTTAAAAATACCGTTGGTCCAGTTTCAGGAAGAGGATAATGAGATTTATCTGACGGAGTCCGTAACCGAGTTGTCTGAAGTGAATCTTTCGGTGCCCAAGGATGCCAAGGAATTGGTATGGGAAACCTTAAAAAACAAAGGAAGCAAGTACTTGGATGACCCCACGGTCATGACCGCTTTTTACAGGGAGACCATTAAGAAGCGACGAAAGAACGTTAGCCTCTCCGAAGCGGTGGTGAACATCTACAAATCCCCCTATACCTCTGAACGCACGGATGCCGTGAAATTGTATAAAGCGCGCAAAAGTACGGATTACGATAAGTTGGATACCGTGGCCCTCAAATTACAGGGCGGCCCGTTCAATACCCTCTTTGTGGACATGATCAAATATCCAGACTATATCTTTACGGTGGACACCTTTGATTATTATGATTTTTCTTTTGACAGTTCCACTAGGGTGGACAACAAACTGATCTATGTGGTGGATTTTAAACAGCGGAAAGAATTATTGGATCCCATGTACCAAGGCAAATTGTACATAGATGCCGAAAATAAAATCTTGACCAGCGCGGTGTACTCCCTTAACATAACGGATAAGGTAATGGCCTCAGAGATGTTTGTTAGGAAAAAGCCCAGAAATGCAGAGGTTTGGCCCACAGAAGTGGCTTACCGCGTGGATTACCGGGAAAGGGATGGCAAATGGTACTATGGCTACAGCAATGTGCTGTTGGAGTTCAAAATAGACTGGGACAAGAAATTGTTCAACTCCGTGTATAGCATGAACTGCGAAATGGCCATTACGGATTGGGAAAAAAATGAAACGAACACCATCCCAAAGTTCAGGGACAGGATGCGTTCCAACATTATATTGAGTGACGAGGCCATAGGGTTTGCCGATCCGGACTTTTGGGGCGAGTACAATATCATAGAGCCTGAGAAATCCATAGAATCTGCCATACGCAAGATACAAAGGCAATTGCGCAGGTCTGGGGATACGGACGGGGCATCAGTACCCTAAATGAGCACAGTACATAAAAAATGAAAATCCTGCTGAACGTTACATTCAGCAGGATTTCTTTTGGGGGAAACTTCAATAACGCGCCTTATTCTGGCATTACTACGGTATCAATGGCATGGATAACACCATTGCTTGCAGGTACATCCGCAATGGCCACCGTGGCCATATTGCCCTTTTCATCAGTCAGCATCACTTTATTGTCTGCAAGACTAAGGGTAATGGTACCCCCTTGTACCGTGGTAACATCAAAAGAACCATTGTTGGCCTTTACGGCGGCAATGACATCGGCGGCCATGTACTTACCGGCCAATACATGGTAGGTCAATATTCCTGTTAGGGTACTCTTGTTGGCAGGTTCCAACAAACTCGCCACGGTTCCCTCTGGCAAGGCTGCAAAAGCGTCATTTACGGGAGCAAAAACGGTAAAAGGTCCGTCGCTGCTCAAAGTGGCCACCAAATCGGCTGCCTTTACAGCAGTGACCAACGTGCTGAAATTTTCATTGCCAGCGGCAACACCAACAATGTTTTGATCTTGTGCCCACACATGTCCAGTGGTTAAAACGGCTAAAGCTGTTAAGAAGGTAATCGTAATCTTTTTCATAGTGTTTGTTTTTGTTTGGTTAAATGTAGTGGTATTTCCGCTGCATACTCTTAATTTTTGTTTAATTTTTTCTACAATATGTTAAACAAATAGAAATTGTTGGGGATTACCTAAATTTGTTCACACAACAAAAGAGCGATCATGCAAGCAAGACGAACATTCCTCGGTCACGTATTGGGTGTCTCAGGACTGGGGCTTCTCCCCTTCTTGGGCCATGCCGTAATGTCTCCAGGGCCCTCCAAAAAACCAAAGCTGTTACCTAAGCCACTGTTGCCAGGCTTCACCGTAGGGCTCATAGCCCCTGGATATGCCTTTCCTGAAAGGATAATTGCCGAAGTGGAGACCGTACTTGAGGAAATGGGTTACAAGCCCTACCACACCGATCGTCTTTTACAGCCCCATGGTTATTTTAGCAATACCGATGCCGAGCGGGCGGCAGACGTGAACCATATGTTCTGCAATGCCCAAGTGGATGCCATCCTCTGCATACGTGGGGGCTACGGGTGTACCCGTATTTTAAGTGGATTGGATTATGACGCCATCAAAGCCAATCCTAAGCCTTTGATAGGGTTCAGTGATGTTACGGCCCTATTGAACGGAATCTATAAAATGACCGGGCTCATTTCCTTTCACGGTCCTGTGGGGAGTACTTTGAACGATGCTTACAGCCAAAGGAGCTTTCAACACATGATATCCCTACCGGAAGTCCTTCCCAAAATATACAATGCCGATTTGGAGACGAAATATGAATTAGACCCTGTGTACGAGCGGTATACCATCACGGCAGGCCAAGCCACGGGAGAGCTATGTGGCGGAAGCCTTACCCTGATCAATGCCTTGATCGGTACGCCCCATGAAATTGATTTTACTGGAAAATTGGTCTGTATTGAGGATATAGATGAAGCTCCCTACCGTATTGATCGTATGCTCACGCAATTGGTGGAAGGACCCACGTTCAAAAAGGCCGCGGGCATTATTTTTGGTGTCTGTGCCGGATGCAACGACAGTACCAATCCAAAGTCCTTCAGCCTCAAGGAGGTGGTTTTGGACCGCATTGGTCCCTTGGGCATCCCAGCCGCCTATGGTATGAGCTTTGGCCATGTGAAACAGAATTTCACCTTTCCCATTGGGGCAGAGGCATTTTTTGATGCGGAAGCCATGAGCATTGCCATCACGGAAACCTATCTCAAGCCATAGGACCTGTACTAATTGGCCACTTCACTGATGAATTTCAACCTGTAGAGCCTTAGTTCCTCGTCTTCGTATTCCCCATCAAATTCCTTCATGGCCTCTTCCAGGTCATCTGTCTCGGCCTCTAGGAAGTAATCGTGTATTTCTTCTTGCTGGTCCTCATCCAGGACCTCATCGATCCAGTACCCTAAATTAAGTTTGGTACCGCTAAAGACAATCTGCTCCATTTCCTTAAGGAGCTCCTCCAATTCCAAGCCTTTGGCAGAGGCAATATCGGTCAAGGGCAGCTTGCGGTCCACATTTTGAATGATGTAGAGTTTTAATCCGGAGTTGGCTCCGGTGCTCTTCACTACAAGATCATCTGGCCGCACCACTTCGTTTTCTTCCACATAGTTCTTGATGAAGGCTAGAAAGGGCTTTCCGTACTTTTTGGCCTTCCCTTCCCCCACCCCGTGGATATTGAGCAGTTCCTCGTGGGAAATTGGATATTTTAGGGCCATATCCTGTAAAGAAGGGTCCTGAAAAACCACAAATGGGGGAACGCCCAAGGCACTGGCCTGCGATCTACGAAGGTCCTTCAATTGTTTGAGCAGCTGTTCATCGGCAGCGCCCATGGCCTTTGCCGCGCCAACAATGGCACTGTCATTGGCCGCATTATACACATGGTCCTTGGTCATCATGAACGAAACAGGGCTTTTTAAGAACGCGTGCCCGGCCTCTGTCAATTTCAATACACCGTATTGTTCAATTTCCTTTTTGAGCAGGCCTGCGACCAGTACCTGCCTTACCAAGGCCATCCAATGGTGCTTATCCCGGTCCGAGCCAATGCCAAAAAACGGTTTTTCATTGGTTTTATGGGAACTTATGATGGCATTGCTCTTGCCCCTTAGGGTAGCCACGATCTCCTTGGATTTAAATTTTTCACTGGTGCCCTCCACCACCTTCAAGAGTTTCACCACATCATCCTTTGCCTCTTGCTTTTCCTTGGGATTACGGGTATTGTCATCCATATCCGCTCCGTCGCCATGCACCTCATCAAACTCCTCCCCAAAATAATGCAGCATGAATTTTCGTCTGGACATGGAGGTTTCCGCATAGGCCACCACCTCTTGCAACAGCGCGTTGCCTATCTCCTGTTCGGCCACCGGCTTACCAGACATGAATTTTTCCAATTTCTCAATGTCCTTATAGGAATAAAATGCCAAGCAATGGCCCTCGCCACCATCCCGTCCGGCCCTTCCGGTCTCTTGGTAATAACTTTCTATGCTCTTGGGAATATCGTGGTGGATCACATACCGTACATCTGGCTTGTCTATGCCCATCCCAAAAGCAATGGTGGCCACCACCACCTCCACATCTTCCATAAGGAACATATCCTGGTATTTGGATCGTGTCTTGGCATCAAAACCGGCATGGTAGGGCACGGCGGAGATGCCGTTCACCTGCAGTACCTGAGCCAATTCCTCCACCTTTTTGCGGCTGAGGCAGTAAATAATGCCCGATTTGCCTTGGTGCTGCTTTACAAAACGGATGATGTCCGCCTCAACATTTTCAGTTTTGGTCCGTACTTCATAAAAAAGATTGGGCCTATTGAAGGAGGCCTTAAAGAGTTTGGCGTCATTGATGCCCAGATTCTTCATGATATCCTCCTGTACTTTGGGCGTGGCCGTAGCGGTGAGCCCTATGACCGGAATGTCCTCTCCCAACCGGGCCACTATGGACCTTAGGTTCCGGTATTCCGGCCTAAAATCATGGCCCCATTCAGAAATACAATGGGCCTCATCTACCGCCACAAAGGATATTTTCACCGTTCTCAGAAATTCTATGTTCTCCTCCTTGGTCAACGATTCCGGTGCCACGTACAGCAATTTGGTGATGCCATTGGTAATGTCCTCCTTCACCTGCTTGATCTCTGTTTTGTTCAATGAGGAATTGAGCACATGGGCCACACCACTATGGGCAGATACGCCCCGTATGGCATCAACTTGGTTCTTCATGAGGGCTATGAGCGGCGAGACCACAATGGCCGTACCTTCCTGCATTAGCGCCGGCAGTTGGTAACATAAGGACTTTCCGCCCCCTGTGGGCATGATCACAAACGTGTTGTTACCATCCAGTATGTTCTGTATGACCCCTTCTTGCAACCCTTTGAACTGGGTAAAGCCAAAGTATTTTTTTAAAGCCGCATAAATATCCCTTTCTCCTAAATTCTTGCCCTTTGTCACTTTGTTCAATTATGTGAAGTAAATATTGTCCTTGAAATGCATTTTGGAATTTGTTTCTCTGGTGTTGGTCCCTTTTCAAATTCTTAACCCAGAAATATCTTTTAATAGTAAGTTTACGTAATTTTGTAATCTTAAAGATAAGATAATCTTTTAGGAATACCATCCATAAAATTGATTAAAACATTGACCCCAGCGCCCACCATTCTCCAAATTGCCCGTAAAACGATCGCTACGGAAAGGGATGCCATTGGCCATCTAGGGGAATTGTTGAACGATGATTTTGCCCATGCCGTTACTTGTATCTTGGCTTCCAAGGGAAGGGTCATCATCTCTGGCATAGGAAAAAGCGCCATCATTGCCTCAAAAATAGTGGCCACGCTCAATTCTACGGGCACTCCCGCCATTTTTATGCATGCCGCGGATGCCATTCATGGTGATCTGGGCACCATTCAAAAAGATGATGTGGTCATTTGTATTTCAAAAAGTGGGGGCACGCCCGAAATCAAGATGCTGGTACCCTTGATCAAACGGGGAAAGAACAAGCTCATTGGCATGACCGGCAATCCGGATTCCTTCTTGGGCAAACAGGCGGATTTTGTGCTGAACACCTTTGTGGAAAAAGAAGCCTGCCCCAATGGCCTTGCCCCTACCACGAGCACCACCGCCCAACTGGTCATGGGAGATGCCCTGGCCATTGTGCTGCTGGAGCTCAAGGGGTTTAGCAGTACCGATTTTGCCAAATACCACCCTGGTGGCGCCTTGGGAAAAAAACTGTACCTCAGGGTATCGGACATCTGCAAGAACAATATGGTCCCCAAGGTGAACACCACAACCGATGTGAAACAAGTGATCGTGGAAATTTCCGAAAAAATGCTGGGCGTTACCGCCGTCCTTGAGGGAGACCGCATTGTAGGTATCGTAACGGACGGGGATATACGGCGTATGCTCAATAAACATGACAATATTAAGGGGCTTACCGCCGCGGACATCATGACTGCGGACCCAAAGACCATACCTAGTGATACCTTGGCCATAAAAGCGCTGGAGATCATGCAGCAAAAAGGGATTTCGCAATTGTTGGCCATCCAAAACAAAAAATACGTGGGCGTCATACACCTGCACAACTTGATAAACGAAGGGATTTTATGAGCCGATCGAAAAGTACTACGCCCCCGGATGAAATGTCATTCTTGGACCATTTGGAAGAACTGCGGTGGCACCTCATCCGGTCTACCCTTGCCGTTGTCATCATAGGTTCCGTGGCCTTTTTAATGAAGGATTTTATTTTTGACACGGTCATCTTTGGCCCAAAGAAAATGGATTTCCCCACCTATCGGCTTTTTTGTGACATTGCCACTTCTTTAGGTTTTGATTCCGCTTTTTGTGCGGACAAGTTGCCCTTTACCATTCAAAGCCGCTTAATGTCCGGACAGTTTTCTGCCCACATATGGACCTCCATTTGGGCGGGTTTCATCATCGGCTTTCCGTATGTGCTCTATGAGATGTGGAAATTCATAAGCCCCGGTCTCTATGAAAAAGAGCGGAAAAATTCACGTGGGTTCATCTTTATTGCGTCGTTTCTATTCTTTCTTGGGGTGCTTTTTGGATACTATGTGGTGGCGCCCTTGTCCATTAATTTTTTGGGCACGTACCAAGTCAGTTCTGAGGTCACCAATGAATTTGATCTGGCCTCCTACATTTCTACCGTTAGGGCCTCCGTCATAGCCTGTGGCATTCTGTTTGAGCTTCCCATCATCATCTTCTTTTTGACCAAGGTGGGCTTGGTGACCCCAGAGATTTTGCGAAAGTACCGCAAAATAGCCTTGGTCGTGGTCCTGATTCTATCCGCCGTCATCACGCCACCGGATGTGGCCAGCCAGATCATTGTGGCCATCCCCGTCCTTGTCCTTTACCAAGTAAGTATTTTCATCTCTGCCCGGGTCATTAAACGAGAGGCCAAAAGAGCAGCTAAAAACAAAAAATAGCCATGTACAACCCCGTTGACGAGTTCAATACCTACCGGTCAAAGATGAACGAAAAGCTCTTGGCCGATAACAACAAGATCATAAAGCGCATCTTTAATTTGGATACCAATGCCTTTATGGAAGGTGCTTTGGATGTAAGGACCAAGGAACTTCTGGGCTTGGTGGCCTCTGCGGTTTTGCGGTGCGATGATTGTGTAAAATACCACTTGGAGCGCAGCCACGAAGAAGGCCTTACCAAAGAGGAGGTGATGGAATCCTTGGGCATTGCCACCCTTATTGGGGGCACGATCATGATCCCCCATTTACGCAGGGCCTACGAATACTGGGAGGCCCTAGAGGCCAAAAAATAGGTTAAATAAAACCGAAATGCTTTTGTCATCCTACAAATAGGGCTAGTTTTGGAACCATGAAATTAAGAGCGGACAACATCATGAAGGCCTACAGGAACCGCAGGGTCGTCAAGGGCATTTCTTTGGAAGTGAACCAAGGTGAGATCGTAGGTCTCCTAGGACCCAACGGCGCGGGCAAGACCACCTCTTTCTACATGATCGTTGGCCTGATAAAACCCAACAGCGGAAACATCTATTTGGATGACATGGAAATCACCCATTTCCCCATGTACAAAAGGGCCCAGAACGGTATAGGCTATCTGGCTCAGGAAGCTTCCGTCTTTCGGAAATTGAGTATTGAGAAGAATATCCTCAGCGTGCTGCAACTTACCAAATTGAGCAAAAAAGAGCAGCTCATGAAAATGGAGTCGCTCATAGAAGAATTTGGATTGGGACATATAAGAAAGAGCAGGGGCGATCTGCTTTCCGGGGGCGAGCGCCGGCGCACGGAGATTGCACGGGCCCTGGCCACGGACCCCAAGTTCATTTTGTTGGATGAGCCCTTTGCCGGGGTAGACCCCGTGGCCGTAGAGGACATTCAGCGCATTGTGGCCCAACTAAAGAACAAGAACATTGGCATTCTCATCACGGACCACAACGTACAGGAGACCTTGGCCATTACGGAGCGTTCCTACCTTATGTTTGAGGGCGGCATCCTTAAATCCGGTATTCCTGAAGATCTTGCGGCAGATGAAATGGTGCGCAAGGTCTACTTGGGCCAGAACTTTGAGCTCCGCAAAAAGAAGCTGGATTTTTAGTGCCATCGTGCGAATGTTGCACGGTGTACCCTTGGGAACCTTAGATCACATGAGTTTTCAAAACATTGTCAGTCTACCTTCCAATAATAAGTAGCGCTGATTCAAGCGTATTTCCTAAGATTATGCAAGCCCCACAGGCCGTAACTGACTTCCAACACCAAAGCAACGGCAAAATCCCACAGAAATCCATCCGCAAAAAGTGCCACAGCCCTGCCCATGGAAAGGCCCGCCATGAACAGTACATTGCTCATGGTAGCAGGTCTCCAGTAGGCCTCTTTCCAAGTGCCCAATAACCAAAATACGGCCAAGCCCATATAAATTCCCATGATGGCCCTTAAAATGTGGGCAGACCCCAAAGGAAGGTGCAACACCCCAAAAAAACGCTGCATAAACCAAGATGGGTTGCCCCCGTAGCCTATACCTGCAAAAAAGACGATGGCTGCTGAAGACCAGAGATGTAGGTTTTTCCAATTCATTTTTTCTTATGGATACGATAATACCCAAAGGCGGCAATACCCCCAAAAAGATAGAACAGCGCCAGCATAAGGAATACCAACTGATGGCCCTTTTCCCCTGGGTAGGCATCCAAGAGATAACCCATGGCAGGGCCCGCAAAAATATCTGGGGTATAGCCAATAAGGGAAATGAGCCCCACCGCGGTACCTGTGAGCACTAGAGGTATCTTTCCCTCCTGCATTACTGCAAAATATAGGGAGCGCGCCGCATAAACGCCTATGGCCACCACTAGGACGGACGTAAAGAACAAAAGTGTGGTGGAGGGGGATATCCATCCAACTATGAACAATACCGCACCCAAACCTGCCACCACAAAACTGATGGTCAACCATAAACTAGACCTGGAACGATCTGCCAAAAACCCAATGGTAATGCCCACTACGGGCCTTATGAACAATAAAAAAGTACCTACCTGTGCTGCGGCCACTTGATCATACTGCATCACGTCCACGGCATAGAGCGAAAACACATCAGTGATCTTATAGCCCACATAGGCACAAAGGATTATGACCATAAGCAACCAGACCGCAGGCAACCGTAAGACTTGGCGTACCTCCTTCAGCGAAATTTGATCAAGGATGATAGTGACCTCTTTTTCACGGTCCATTTTAAGAAAAAACCAGACCAAGACACCCACTAAGCCCACTAAAAATGAGGAGATGAGAATTACCCGGGCAAAGGCCTCTTGGTTTTCCCTTAAACCAGCACTCACGGTGCCCTCGCCTATGACCCAGGCAAAGACCAGCACGCCCATGGCCCCGAACAGAGCGCCCACCAGCCCCCTGCCCCCATCCAAATAGCCAAAGGCCCTACCTTGGGCATTTTCCCCGCCCCAAAGTCGGGTAGCCTTGATCATAGGGGCCCAAAAAAGGAAAATGGTGGTAAAACCCCAATACCCATAAACGACTCTCAATAGACCATAGCCCGGATACGTGGCACAGACCAACCCACCCAATGCCGTAAGCCATAGCGCCATGGCAATGAGTTTTCTTGGAGGGTATTTATCAGCCAAGGCACCCCCGAACAAATAGGAGATCATGGCTACAATGCCATAGACGGAAAAACAAAGGCCCAATTGGGTATTGCTTAAGGAAAAAACCTCCAGCACGGTGGGGCGAAAGACCCTAGGGAGCACAAAAGGGAGAATAAAAACAGTCTCCCCCGCTAATATCAACAATAATAGATAATGCCAGGGAGCGCTTTTTTTTTGGTATGGTTCGGACAAACTGGTTATTTATTTCTCGGGTTCTAAACAATCAGGGAGCGGTGCCTCCCAAGTTCCATTGGGCTACCAGGGAACTTAATATGTAAAATAGGATGATGAGTGGCACCGCCAAAAATTGCAGAGTAATGAGCAATACCAGACTGATCGTTAAAAAAACGTATCTCAGAGCATTGTCCTTAAAACTCCAGGTCTTGAATTTCAAAGCAAACAAAGGCAGGTTGCAATTCAGCAAATAAGCGCTCAAAAAGGTCAGGCCCACCAAAAACCAAGGATTGAGAATCACCGTGCTCAACCACTCGTTGTTCTGGTAGTACAACAGCAAGGGCAGGGACAAGATCAACAATGCATTGGCCGGGGTGGGCAACCCTATGAAAGAAGACACTTGGTCCTCATCCACATTGAAATTGGCCAACCGGTAGGCCGAGGCCAAAGTAATTACAAAACCCAAAAAGGGCAGCCACATATCCAAACTACCGGCAGACATGAACGCTTGGCCAGAACCCGCGCCCAGGTCTAAGTTCCAGCCCCCGTTTCTGGACATGCCCAATAATTGCATCATTACAAGGCCGGGCACCAAGCCACTCGTTACCATATCCGCTAGAGAATCCAACTGCAGGCCCAACGCACTCTTAACGTTGAGCAAGCGTGCGGCAAGGCCATCAAAAAAATCAAAAAAAATGCCCAAGGCCACAAAGAGGGCCGCCCATTCCAGATCATTCCTAACGGCAAAGACCGTGGCTACACAACCACAGAAGAGGTTCATTAAAGTGATGAAATTGGGAATATGTCTAACCATGGGCATTTGGATTTTTGAGTAAACGACCCCAAGGCAGGCCCACAGGGCGATCAAAGAAAGCTTTTCATTACCTTTCTAAGGCATCTTGGAGCATCCTAAGGGTTCTCGTACAGTAAAAATAGCATAAAATATCGGTTCTCATTTGATAGCCATATTTTATTCGCATCTTTGTCATGCCCTTAAAATAGGCCCGGACCATGTGCAAAAAATACATTTTATCACTTACCCTTTTTTTGTTGGCCCTTAACGCTTTTGGGCAAGATGTGGCCCTATCGCCCCTTTCAAAAATAAGTTTGTTGACGGTGGGTACGGGCCAGGAACTGGCAGCCAAATTTGGCCACAGTGCCATACGGGCACAAGACCCTACTTTGGGCTTGGATGAGGTCTATGGATACGGCACCTACGACTTTGATGACCCTAATTTTTATCTCAATTTCACCCGGGGCAAACTGTCCTATACCATTTCCAGAATTCCCTTTAGGTATTTCAAAATGGCCTATGTGCAGGAAGAACGATGGATCAAGGAGCAGGAATTGGACCTAGACCTGAAACAACGGAACCAAATCGTTATTTTTTTGGAAAACAATCTCTTGCCGGAGAACAGAAAATACAAGTACGATTTTCTTTTTGATAACTGTGCCACCAGAATTCCGTTGGTCTTTGAAAAGACCTTGGGAAACACCTTTCAGTTTGATTATGACTACCTTTCAAACCGCTATACCTTTAGGGAGTTGATCCGTCAGAACCTGAACCCCAATACTTGGTCCAATTTTGGGATCGACCTTGCCTTGGGCTCGGTCATTGATAGGCGCGCCACGCCCTCAGAACACATGTTCCTGCCCATATACGTGTACCGGCAGATGCAACATACCACCTTGAACAATGCGCCCATCGTAAAAAAGGAATCCGTTGTTTTAGACCTTCCGGAGCAAGAGGACCAGCCCTTTTTCCTATGGACGCCCGCCTTTTGGCTGGGCCTATTATTGCTATTGGTGGCTGTCATCACCTATAGGGATGTTAAAGGGCACACCCGCCTTAAAGGGTTGGATCTGGCCCTATTCACCGTGACCGGTCTTGCCGGTCTGCTCATAGTATTCCTGTGGTTTTTTACGGACCACGAGGCCACCAAAGAGAACTACAACGCCCTTTGGGCTTTTGCCCCGAATAGTATTATGGCCTTTTATCTTTCCAGACAACGCCTGCCGCAATGGTTGGGGCTTTATATCCTCTTGCTCTTATTGCTTTTGGGTGTTACCGTGATCTTTTGGATACTTCAGATCCAGTCCTTTTCCATTTTACTGGTCTTGGTGCTGTTGGCGCTGTCCATAAGGTATGTATTTTTGTATCGCTTTATATCCCATCAAAAGAAATGAACCTTCTTACCGTTGAAAATATTTCCAAATCCTATGGAGAACTCGTCCTTTTCAAGGACCTCTCCTTCGGTATCAATAAAGACCAAAAAATTGCCCTCATTGCCAAAAACGGCAGCGGAAAGACATCCATCCTCAATATCCTTTCAGGAGCGGACAGTCCGGACACGGGTAGGGTGAATTATAGAAAGGGCATCCGGGTCTCCTTTTTGGACCAAGAACCCCAACTGGACCAGAACCTTACGGTAGAGGAAACCATCTTTGCTTCGGACAATGAGATTCTTCGTGTCATCCGCAATTATGAACATGCCCTGCAACACCCAGAAGATGAGGATGCCTACCAAAAAGCCTTTGAAGCCATGGAGCGTTTTGAGGCTTGGGACTTTGAGACGCAGTACAAACAGATTCTTTTTAAGCTGAAGTTAGAGGACCTCAACATGAAAGTGGCGAAACTGTCTGGCGGTCAGAAAAAACGACTGGCACTGGCCAATGCACTGATCAACAGACCAGATCTTTTGGTGATGGATGAGCCCACCAACCACTTGGATCTTGAAATGATCGAATGGCTAGAGGAATACTTTGCCAAAGGAAACATGACCCTGTTCATGGTAACACATGATCGCTACTTTTTGGAACGGGTCTGCAATGAGATCATGGAACTGGACCAAGGTACCCTGTACCCCTACAAGGGCAATTATTCGTACTACCTGGAAAAGAAAGAGGCCCGTTTGGAGCAGCAGGCCGTTGAGCAGCACAAGTCTGAATTGCTGTTTAAAAAGGAGCTGGACTGGATGCGCAGGCAACCCAAGGCCAGGACCACCAAATCAAAATCTCGCATAGACGATTTCAATGCCATTAAGGCGCAAGCCGGCCAGCGCCGCAAGGAACATGAAGTACAGTTAGAACTGAACATGGAGCGCATGGGCAGTAAGATATTGGAACTCCATAAGGTGGCCAAAGCCTACCCTGGCAAGACCATTTTGGACAAGTTCGAATATACCTTCACCAAGGGCGAACGTGTGGGCATTATTGGTAAAAACGGAACGGGAAAGTCCACTTTCTTAAATATTCTCACAGGCAGGGATGCACCAGACGGTGGAAAGGTAGTGGTGGGCGACACCATTAAGTTTGGGTATTACACCCAAAAGGGCATTCCCATAAAAGAGGGGCAAAAGGTGATAGACGTTATACGGGACTTTGGTGATTTCATACCCTTGATGAAGGGTCGCCAAATATCGGCCCAGCAGCTTTTGGAGCGCTTTCTTTTTGACCGTAAAAAACAATATGATTTTGTGGAGAAGCTCAGTGGGGGCGAAAGAAAGCGGCTTTATCTGTGCACGGTGCTTATCCAAAACCCCAATTTCCTTATCCTAGATGAGCCCACCAATGACCTGGACATTGTAACCTTAAATGTCTTGGAAAGCTTTTTATTGGATTTTCAAGGATGCTTGATCGTGGTTTCGCACGATCGCTATTTCATGGATAAGATCGTGGACCACCTCTTTGTTTTTAGAGGCAATGGCGTGGTGGAGGATTTTCCGGGCAATTATTCGGATTACCGAAGCTATGAGGATAGCCAAATCCTGGAGCAACGAGACCAAAAAAAACAGACCGATTCCACAAAGACCAATTGGAAAGAACCCTCTACAGGGAGTACGCTTTCCTACTTGGAACAAAAGGAATACAAGCAACTGGAAAAGGACATCCAAAAACTAGAGGTCAAAAAAAAAGAACTGCAGCAGCAATTTGCGGCGCCAGACCTAGTCGGGGATGAAATTGATGCCCTGTCCATAGCGCTCAAGGAAATAGAGGACCGTATAGAGATCAAAACAGAACGTTGGTTTGAACTCTCCGCCATGATGGAGGGTTAGCCCACAAGGGATTTTTTCAATAAATGAAGCCATTGACCATAGCGCAGCCCACAGGGCACTTTTTTTTAATGGCATCTAAGGGGAGTGCCCATGACACTGTATAAATTCATCCGCTATGTCAAATTCCTTTGGGGGAGCACCAACCAGCACGGGGTGCATTCGCCCTTTGTATACCGCTACCTTACCCAATGCCTGTACACACCCCGCAATACAACCCTTAGTGCAAGTGAGGACGTATTGGTGAAAAGCATCGCCTACTTCAACTACAAGCACATTGCCCTGGTCCAAGACGACCCCGAACTGCGGAAACGGTTATTGGAACTGTGTGACGATCTGGTTTTTGCACAATTGCCTTTGGACGTGCTCTTTGCCCGTGCACGGGAAAGCACCTTTACAAAGATTGATGCCCACCAGATCCACAATGGTACGCTGCTTGTAGTAGCGGATATTTACGAAAACAAGGAAGCCGCCCAACACTGGAACGCCTTACGGGGTATGGAGCAGGCGCAGGTGACAATAGATGTTTTTCACTGCGGGCTTATTTTCTTTAGGAGGGAACAGGCACGGCAACATTTTAAATTACGGTTATAAAAGATTATTTTACAAAAAACTTGGAAATGGATAATACAATTTATATACTATTTGGAG
>CAKZLG010000246.1 GCA_937125035.1 uncultured Maribacter sp.
TTGCCCACGATCAAGTCTTCATAATAGCTGTTCTGTTCTTGGAGGCTAGTATCCAACAGGGTCCTAAAACCATCCATGTCATTGGGTGGTTCCTCAAATTCCACCAACCATTCATGGTAGGGCAGCTCATTTCCTTGAGGTGTTATCTGCGGCGCCACCGTAAACTCGTTGACCTTGGCATCCGTTTTGGCCATGGCCAAGGCCATGGCCTCCTCCACTTCCTTGGCGATGACATGTTCGCCAAAGGCGGAAATAAAATGTTTGATTCTTCCGGACACCACTATTTTGTAGGGGTCTTTAGAAACAAACCGAACGGTATCCCCAAGGTTGTACGCCCATAGCCCGGCATTGGTGCTGATGATCATGGCGTAATCAACATCCAATTCAACGTCTTTAAGGGTAATTCTTTTTCTGTCTTCATTGAAAAATTCATCTGAGCGGACAAACTCATAAAAAATGCCGGCGTCCAACAGCAGTAACATTCCTTTATCGTTCTGCCGGTCTTGATAGGCAAAGAAGCCTTCGCTGGCCGGAAATAGTTCTATGCTGCCCACTTTCCTTCCTATGAGCGCTTCAAATTTCTTGCGGTAGGGCTCGTAATTCACGCCCCCATAGATAAAGAGCTCAAAATTGGGGAATAGCTCTCCAATATTCCGATTGGTTTTTTCTTTTAGCTTTTCAAAGTACATTTGAACCCATGACGGTATGCCAGCAATGACGGTCATGTCCTCATCCTTTGTCTCCGCTACAATGGCGTCTACTTTGGTCTCCCAGTCCGCTATGCAATTGGTTTCCCAACTGGGCAGTCTATTCTTTTGTAGATAGTTGGGCACATAATGCGCTGAAATGCCGGAAAGTCGCCCTAATTTTATTCCATTTTTTTCTTGAAGTTCAGGGCTGCCTTGTAAAAAAATCATCTTGCCGGTGACAAAATCTGCCTGTCCTGTTTCATGTATGTAATTTAAGATGGCGTTCCTTGACGCCTCTACTTGGTTTTTGATGGACGGCTTGGTAATGGGGATGTATTTTGCCCCGGAGGTAGTGCCCGATGTCTTGGCGAAATAGAGGGGCTTTCCCGGCCATAGTATGTCCTGCTCACCGGCCACTACCCTGCTTACGTAGGGCTTTAGTTCTTCATAATCACGGATGGGGACTTGGGCCGCAAAATCGGCAGGGTTTTTTATTTGGCCAAAATAGTGATCTTGGCCAAAAGCGGTCCGTTTTCCGCTTTGGATCAGTTGCGCAAAGACCTTGGCCTGGGACTCATGGGGCTTTTTGGCCCATTTGGCTGTTTTGTTGGTTATTATTCTGGCAAAGATTTTTGCCGCCATTGCTTTTAAGGACATGGGCATCAATTGAAGTCAATAAAGTCAAGAGGGTTCACTGGGTTTCCATTGTCCCAGAGCTCAAAGTGCAAATGAGGGCCCGTGGTGAACTCCCCGGTATTGCCCACGGAAGCAATGACCTCTCCTGCACGCACAATGGCCCCTTGTTGCTTGGCCAGTGATCCGTTGTGCTTGTATACGCTCAAGAAGCCGCCCTCATGCTCCAAAATAATGACGTAACCGGTATCTGCCGTCCATTCCGCAAAGATGACGGTTCCGTTGGCCACGGCCTTTACCGGTGTCTCCATGGGGGCCACTACATCTACTGCATAATGTTTCTGTTCTAGATCAAAGGTCATGGTAAGTGTCCCTGTTAACGGAGGAAAAAGTAGTGGATTTTCCTTATCCACATTTCGTTCGAATAAATTGTATTTATCCTCAAGGGCCACTTCGGCGCGCAAGAGAGAGTCTTGTTTGATCGGGGAGAGATCCAATGAGGTAGGGTCTAGTTTGAACTGTTCAAAAAGCGAATCCCGGTTAACTTGGTTGTTCTCAATATCCCCAGTAAGGACGAGGCGAATGTTTTCAAGATACCTATTGGTATATGAAAGGGTCTGTACCAGAGAGTCTGTTTTATAAGTAAGGTCCGTGGCCTGTTTTTTCAATCGGGTGGAGGAATACCCGGGTATGTACTCCCTGAGTGGCGTAAAGGCAATGAGCAATATGGTCAACCCAATAAGGCCGATCATAAAGAGAGATCCCGTGACGAATACATTGAGCCGGCTCAACTTAAAGGAAACCTTTTCCTCAAACGTACTTTCGTTTAAGATGACCAAGCGGTACTTATGAAGCAACTTGCGCCGTATTTCCTTTCTTTTTTTGGTCTTTTTAGCCATGCAGCAAAGATACGTTTACTGTTGAAATTCTTAAAAATACTGGGCGGCGCCAGCCGCAATGCACCCGATTCTTTAAAATAAACGGATTTTATGCCCAAATTGGAGTGGAATATAGGGTGTAAAAGTTAATATTCTAGTAGGCTTAACTAGATTTTAGTACATTTGTTTTCTAAAATAATACTTTGTTTATGACAATTTTATCCACATTTTTAGCCATAGGTGCCCCACAGATAATCTTAATCGTCGTTGTGGTATTACTTTTATTTGGAGGCAAAAAAATACCGGAACTCATGCGAGGCTTAGGTAGCGGTATCAAAGAATTTAAAGATGCTTCCAAAGATGATGAGAAATTAGAAGAGAAGAACAAAGAGTAGATTGTTCTGATTAAAATATTCCTTTCAAAAACCCATGGCTTGGCCATGGGTTTTTTTATTTACAGCTGCTTTTGACGACCTTGACATAATCTCCCGCAATGGCTTTGCTCTTTTTGCATTTGCTCAGATTCCATAACTATGCCTTTGTTTTCAAAGCGGTGTTTCTACAAATGTTATTGGGTACACGACACAATTGGTCCATTTCACAACAAAAAATTAGTCCAACCGCCCTTATCACGTACTTTCGAGTTTGGATAAGTAGACAAAAGCCCAACCGTTTTGTGCCGCTGTTAAAAAAACCTTGTCCGTTAGGCAGAAAATACCAAATAAAACATGAAGACACTTTTGCAAATTTTAGTGTTGTTGACCTGCATGGCAACCATGGCGCAAGACCTGGGAGGGCTCATTGGGCAAAACGGGACCGCCATGCGCACCACAGTTGACAATACCAACAGGTATGAAAATGGTTCGGGGCTTGAGGAAGATGCCTTCATTGCCGCGGCACGGGCCAATGACATTCCCCAACGTATTTTTCGCGATGAAATTGATGCCAAGAATGGATATTATGCCATTGCTGGGGTTTTCAGCAGTTCCAAAAAATTGGACAAGCAGGTAAAGAAGCTCAACAAAAAAGGGTTCAGTGCCGGCTACTTTCAAAATCCCGCCAACAAGCTTCACTACCTCTATTTAAATCGATATAACAACTGGGAAAACGCTATCAGTGCCATAAACACAAATTTCAATGGCAACTATGATGACCAGGTGTGGGCGCTAATGGTGGCCCAACCTACTCCAGACAAGCCGCTTGTGCCCTTGGAAGAAGTTACCTATGATATATTGGCCAACAACGCCTCGCAAGACACCGGCGGAAGCAATCCAAGGGTGACTTACCTTGATTCCAAGATCACGGAAGACGACAAGAATGTCCTGAGCCCAGATATATCTGTTAGAAACGCTCCCAATATACCCCTTGCAAACCAAATGGCAATAGAGAGTACGCGCCCAAAAAGCGCATTGATCAAGCGTGCCGATGAATATTTTGACAAAATGTGGTATGCCGAAGCAGCCAAACTCTATGAACAGGCCCTAGACAGGAATGAGGACAATTATTCTTTTGAAGTTTTACAAAAGGTGGGGGACTCCCATTATTTCAATACCAATATGGAGCAAGCCTACAAATGGTATACCGTACTCTACGAAAGGTACGGGGAAACCTTTTCTGCCAATAATTTATTTAAATATGCGCACTCCCTTAAGGGCAACGGCAAGTACGGCCGTTCCAAAAGATTGATGCGCTTGTACAATAAAAAGGTGGTTGAAGAGGGCATCGCCAAAAAAGAGATGTTGAACGAGAGACAGGAGGTGGTCTTGGATGAGCTGATGAACAGCCTGCCCAATTTTGAAATCAAAGACGCAGGTGTCAATACCCAATATTCCGAATTTTCACCCATGTACTATGGAGACCAAGTGGTATTTGCCTCCGCGAAGGATTCCTCCGTTTTTAGTACGAGAAGATATAAATGGGATGACCAGCCTTATCTGGACCTTTACACCGCAAAACTCAACCAAGAATCACACCAGTTGAAAAATGCCTTAAAGTTCTCCAAAGAGATCAATACCAAGTACCACGAAGCATCTGTTGCGTTTACCCCAGATGGGGAAACCATATACTTCACCAGAAACAACTACGGCAAAAAATTACGCCGGGACAAGAACGGCATCAACCACTTAAAAATATATGTGTCCAAAAAGGTGGATGGAGACTGGACAGAGGCCGCAGAAGTTCCGTTTAACAGTGATGATTACAGTACAGGACACCCTACATTGAGCAGGGATGGCAAAAAGATGTACTTTGTTTCCGATATGCCGGGAAGCATGGGGGAAACGGATATTTTTGTAGTGGACATCCTTGACGATGGCAGCTTCTCCACACCCAAGAACTTGGGACCGGGAGTAAACACAGAGCAAAAGGAAATGTTCCCTTTCATACATGATGATACATTGTTCTTTTCGTCAAACGGGCATACTGGCCTAGGCGGACTGGATGTTTATAAGGCCATAATGGGCGAGGAGGGCGGTTTTTCCGATGTCCAGAACATGGGCAAACCCATCAATAGCAATAAGGACGATTTCTCATATATTATTGATGATGAGAATGAGAAAGGATTCTTTGCCTCTAACCGGGATGGCGGTAAAGGACGGGACGATATTTACTCCTTCACCAAAATACAGCCAGAGGAAGTACCCGTAAATACCAATGCCATTGCCGGTGTTGTTATAGACTTGATCACGGGGGAATTTATGCCAAATGCCCTTGTGGAGCTGTTGGACGAAAACAACATGAAGTTGAAGGAAATTGAAAGCCAGGCAGATGGCAGCTTCATCTTTGAGGGGCTGGAGGCCAACACTAAATACACTCTAAAAACGACCAAAGCCACCTATTTTGAAAGCACAATGCAGGCGAGTACTTTACAAAATGATACGGTGAATGTGGACATTGCCATGAAAAAATTAGAAGGCATGATCGCTGTTGAAGATGGGATACGCAAGCTGAAAACGGAAATGATTCATTTTGATTTTGACAAGTCCTACATTAGGCCAGACGCGGCTGTTGAACTGAAGAAATTGGTGGAGGTCATGAACGAATACCCAAATATGGTCATAAAAATAGAATCCCATACGGATTCCAGGGGTAGTGATGTGTACAACGAGTACCTCTCTGATAAACGTGCCAAGTCCACACGGGATTATATCATTTCCCAGGGTATTGCGCCAGAGCGTATTGAAAGTGCCATTGGGTACGGCGAGTATAAATTGCTCAATGAATGTGATGGCACTGTGAGGTGTGCCGAAGAAAAACATTATTTGAACCGTAGATCAGAGTTCATCATTCTCAACATGTAATTGATTCCTATACTTAAGAAAATAAAGCCCCAATGACCAAAGTCATTGGGGCTTTTTACTTCTTTTAGAACGGGTAAAGCCAACGGTTTGCCGGCCCTTTGGCCCGCTACGCCACAAAAAAGAGCTGGCACACAACAAATAGACTTCATAATTATACGTAATAAGTTGATTTTCTGTTATATACCTATAACCCAAATCCCTTATTATGAAAAACGCCCTATTGATCAGAGAAATTTATCTAGAAGCATTTCGCAAC
>CAKZLG010000247.1 GCA_937125035.1 uncultured Maribacter sp.
GGGTCTGACCTGCTTTGTAAGGCTTCTGCACAAACATTTGATTCAGTATATTTAGGAGCAATTAATAAAACACTTATTATAAAGAATCAAATTAATACAATAATTTAATAATGGGTTCACTACCAACTGTCATATACATCACTTGATTATTGGTAAAACCTGTACGGCCAACTTTGAAGGGCTAAGCACCGTTTATGAGCATTGGCTGTCCAACACCGTCGGCTAATCAGAGTTTTCAAGAAAGGAGGTCTCTATCTTAAATGGCCGCCAGTGTTCCTGGACAACTTTGGAAGTCAATATTCATTGGCCGAGAGCATCATGGCGAAGTAATAACGAAACGCTGGACCATAGACATTGAACACCTGCAGAAGGAGTGCTTGTCACAACAATAAAAACATATGGGAAAAAGAACCTTGCCCACGATACAACAAACCGTGGAGCATGGTGTAAACTGAGAACAGAAGGAACGATAGGCACCAAAATTAAAGGCATATAATGAAAAGAAGAAAATTTTTTAGGGATATAGGTCTGGGCATTGGCTCCGGTCTGATAACGCCTCAGTTAATGGCTTTTGAAAACCAGGGTAAGGCTTTTAGATATTCAGGAATTCAATCGCTTTCCGATGCAACGAATGACAGGGGAGAATTGGCGCTGCGCCTTTCCTTTCAGAACCAAGGTGATACGATCAGTCGGCCAAAGGTTCATATCAAAGTTGGGGGCAAGGCCAGTTTGAGCAGGACAAAATGGTACTTTTTAGAATCGCCACATCAAACGTCATTACAAGGTGGTGAAGGACCTATTGAGCTTCATCCGGGGGATACCGATGTCATGGTGGCATGGCTAAAGGATGCCACCGAAAGTTCTAAAGTCACCATAGGCTATGGAAAAGATAGAGCAAAGTTCACACTGGGGGAGCTCCTTCAAAAAGGTGAATTGGGCCAAGGTGCGCCCATTGCCTTTACGGTCAATTTTTTGGGATATTCTGAAGTCGGCAAACTCAATCCGGAATCCCTGAACATCCCCAATAAAGATAATTTCCGTTTTGCGATTATGGCCGATCCCCAAGGTGGCAGTGCCAATGAAGACTATAGCACCGCGCCGACCCGCATAAAGATACACAATGCATTTATTGAGGATACCGTTGAGCGCATCAACGAATTGGAACCCCAACCCATATTCACCCTTATTTTGGGCGATTTTGTAGATGACCAAGGCCAGGAGGGGCACTTTCGAAAAATGGAAGAATTGATAAAACCGCTTAAAATGCCAGTGCTTTTGGATGTGGGAAACCACGAAAGTCCGTACAGGTCAAATTTTACGCCCGCCTATAATATGACGGACCTTGACAATTTTTTTTCTAGCCAGAAAAGGGTCAACGGTATGGAAAAGATTTTATATTCCTTTGATATTGGCCAATGGCATTTTGTGGTTTGGCCCGATCCGCTCCGATCAAATTTTTGGATTACCCATCCCCATTATTTTGATTGGCTGGAGCATGATCTAGAAGCCAACAAGGACCGCCCCGTTGTCTTTATGCAACATATACCCGTTCATCCCATAGGTATTGATCCGTTGACCTCCTATGTTGAATCGGCCACTGTTAAGAAAACCCTCGTGGATATCCTAGCCAAGAACGGCAATGTTAAATATGTTTTCAGTGGGCATGTACACATTCCCCTAAAGGCATCGTTAAAGACCGCGGTCTCTTACAAAGGAATGCAATTGATCAACCTTCCCGCAGCGGGATTCCGCCCAAGAGCCTTTGGGGAGTCCGATTTTTTTGGTGGCCCTGAGCAAGGCGTATGCATTATGGATATAAACGGTAATGAGGCAGAGGTGAAATTTCAACATGTGACAGGAGAGTGGTTTACCTATCCCCAAGAATTCCCTGAATTTGATGGTGATAAATACGCCTTATGGTTCAAGACACCTTGGGAACTGCCCTTACAGTCCAAAATAGCCAATGGCAGTTTTTCAGACGGGCTTGAGCATTGGCACCAACGATTCGTTTATCAGGAAGATGAAAACCCCTCTAACATAAGGGAAGTAAGAATGACACCTGATGGATACAATGCCCTTTACCTCTATACCAGGAAACGGGGCTATGATGTACCCGGACAGGACCGCTTGCCGCAACACATCAACAGAGTCATACAGGCAGTAACCATAAAGGATTTAAAAAATCCAATTCTCCAGCTTTCTTACCAATTACAGCAAGAACACTATCACCCTACCAGCCTTAATGGTTTTTTCGTATGGCTAGAGTGCTATGCTGGCGCGGACAACGTTGCCAATCTGATCTATTCCCCCGGAAAGGTGTATGGAAGCCTGACTAAGGCCTTCGGACTTAAGCGCAACGCTTCTGACCTGCATTTTGACCTTCCCCAAAAAACAGGGGTTTGGCACGATGTGAGCCTGCCCATTGGAACCGATTTCAATTTGGCCGACAAAGACAGGCTCAATTTTGAGCGTCTGAATGCTGATAGAATGTTGATATATTTAGGAACGTGGACGGTAAATGTGGGCATTGGTCAGGAAGCCGGAGTTTTCATAAAAGAGATTTCCTTAGGCGCTGATGCCAAGGCAAAGCCAACACCCATGAAAAATACGGAAGACATTTGGTACAGCAAAATCGACCATGTCGCAGGTGACCACAAATATGTAGATCAGGCTGAGGTATACCCCGAGGGGTTACAGGGCGAATAGAACACGTTTTACATTAATCGATTACATTTTTAAGCTTAAACGAGTTGGTCCCTGCTTGAAGGCTACGAGACTGCCCTTTTAGTTGGAAGTTTCCTGACAGGCCTTCTGGGAGCTCTATATTTGCTGTCAAATTTTTACCACGGACTTTATATTCAACCTTGATGCGGCCGTATTTGTGCGGCATTGAAGCAGATAGGTTTTCTAGCATTCCCAAATGCGGACTGATGGTTATTTTGTTGAACCCAATATCGGCAGGTTCAATTCCACACACCAATTTTAGGAGGTAATAGCTGGGGTGAGCGCTCCAGGCATGGCAGTCCGATCGATCGTGAGAGGCAAAGCCTGTCTCTCCGCAGGTCGTGTGGCCCGTGTCTAAATAGCCATGCCAAAAATTGAGATTTTCCAAAAACAAATGCTCAAGGCCTGTCTTGTCCATTGCCTTGAATAGCAGGAACGAGAAGTATGAACTAGCATACTCGTCTAGATCTTTGGCCTTTAGAATACGTTTTAGTAGTTCTCGTTGATCGGTTTCGGGAATCACATCGCAGAGAATGGCAAGGATATTTGTGTGCTGTGAAAAGGTTTGCTGATTAGGGCGATCCCTGAAAAGTTTCCTGCCCTCGTCCCAATACTGGGTCTTAACCGCTTTTTTGATGTCGTTGGCCTCGCCCTGGTAGGTTTTTGCCTTTTCCGTTATGCCAAGTTCGTTATACAACCGTGCCGTACATTCTAAAGTATGTAGGTAGTACAATGTCAGCATGGCCGAGTAGGTAATCTCTTTTTGGTCGTTCTTTCTTGGTATGTTGCCCTCGCTAATACTCCAATCCATGAAGTTTTGGTTGATTACAGTGCCTAGAATGCCTTTATCCTCGTCCATATGGCGGCGATAGAAGCCAAGCACACCATCAATATCCGCTTCAAATTGTTTGACAAACTCGGCATCGCCCCGCATAAAATAGTAGTCTTGCAAGGTTTGGATCCAGGCCAATGACCACGAACCCATATCAAAATTGAAGCGTGAAGGGTAGGCGCTCTTAAAAAGTTTCGTTTCTCTATTTTGAGACTGCGGGTATAGCCGAAGCACCTCCCTTAGCAGCCGATCGTCATTTGAATTATAGGTAGAGATGGCCGCAATAGGGCGGTTGTCACCCCCATAGCTCAATTGTTCATAGAAAGGGGTGTCGTAATACGTCTCCCCTGAACACATGCGTAGCGTTCTGTTGCTCATTTCGAAAATTTCATTCAAAGCCTTATCATTGCTGTTGAATGTGGCCATCTCGGGGTAGGGGTAGCCAGAATATTCATTTGTTAGCGAGATAATATCTAGAGGGGCGTTACCGGTTTCAACGACCAACTCTACATAGCGAAAAGTCCTTTTCCATAACGGTCTAAAGGTGCGTGTCTCATGCCCGTCCGGTTTAAAGACGTCCCAAACTCCGAACATGGTTTTTCCCTTTACAGAATCTCGATGGGCCTTTAAATTCACTTTTTCATAAAGTGCCTCGGCATATTTAAGTTTTACAGTGGACCCTTTTCCTTTTGATACCACAAGCTCTGGGTAACCCATGGTCAAAACGCCAAAGTCAATCAAAAGTTTGGCCTTGGTATGGGGTGGAACCGTAATAGGCGTGCCCTTTTTCATAAGCCCTTTTGGCATTTCAATGCCTTCAGAACGCCTAATTGCTATGGGTCTTTCGGTTTCTCCTTTCATGAAGGGAATGTTACGGGGTACTAGGTTCCAAGGTGCACTACCCTCAAAAGTAAGTATTTCGGATTGCTTCCAATTTTCATCATCATAATCAATCTGCTCCCATCCCCAGGGATATTCTTCCATGTTGAGGTCGTCGCCTGGGCCACAGGCATAATACCCATAGAACCATTTTTCCTTGTGGATCATCTCGTAATAAGAAACTGGGGAATAGGCATGATTTTCAAACGTTTTCCAGCCCTGGCCAGTCTTGAGCATGGAATAGTCCTCGTTGGGAACATCCAAATAAAAAGCGGTCTGCACGGATAGGAATGCCATTGGCTTATCCTTACCAGCATTATAGACCAGGGCCGCTAGAAGATTCTCCCCCTTTTTCAGATAGGGGGCAATATCTACAATATCATATTTATAGGTTTTCAAGTCGCCCTTTGCCGGTCCGTAAGAGACCTTTTGGCCATTTACGAATAGGTGATATCGATTGTCCGCGGAGATATGTACGTTCAGCTTCTCGGGAACTGTTTGAACATCAAAGTCTTTCCTGAAATGGAAAACACCATAATCGGTCGTGTTCGCCGAGGGGTATCCTATCCATTCTGCCTCTTGCCCATTTGCGGTAAATATTGCGGTCCAAAGCCAAATTAAGGGCACTATGGTTCTTAATATGCCAAATTTTGAATCAATCTTCGAGAAATCCATAGATCGGTTGTTTATTTTGTTATTCATTTTATCTTATTTTGTCCGGTTTGTAATTGTAGTTTCTCACCTTTCCAAATAAACACTCCCGTCATTCCTTCCGGAAGCTTGATTATACCCGGTGCTCTACCTTTAAGGGGAGTTTTGACGTTCATTTTAATATTGCCATGCACGGTGGGGTAGGTGACATCCACCCGATTTATATCGCCGGGCATCGGTCGAATCTCGACGGTCTTGAATCCGGGCGACTTGGGATGTATCCCCGCTACCACGTTGAAATAATAATGAACGGGATGCGCGGTCCAGGGGTGGACCTCCGAGCGCGGGTTTTGTTCGATTCGCTTTTCGGGGGTGGCCGTCATACCCATGTCGACGATTTCCTTCCAAGGTTGTAATTGTTCCTTAAAATTGCCTACACCGGTTCGCTTCATAGCCTCGAACAAATAAAAGTAATAAAATAAGTTGGCTTCACTGTCAAAATAAGTCTCGGCATCCAATAAGGTCTCCATGAGTCTTTTCTTTTCCATATCGTTATGTGCACCGGTCAGCACGGCCAAAATACCGGCACGTTGGTCGTAGAAAGTTTTTTCAGGATCGTCTGCGTAACGGTTGCTATTTTTATCATAACATAGCTTTCGGGTGGTCTCAGCGTATTGTATGGATTGCATACGGTAATGCTCCGAAATTTCTTTGTGCCCCAACCAGTCCAGAATATCGGCGGCATTACTTAGTGAATAGGCATAGTTGAGGGTAAGAATCGCCGAATTTCCTCCCTTATTTACCTTTGAATATCCTGCCTTGGGCATGTACCAATCAACAAACATTGTATACTTGGATTTACCTACTAGTCCGTTTTCATTGATCAACGTTTCATAATAATCGAACACCTCTTGTATCTCGCCCTTGAATTGTCCGATGAATTTTCGGTCACCTTCCAACAACATCAGGTCGTGCAGCATATCGATCCACATCAGGGAATAGGTAGGATGCACAAAAGTGGCTTTCAATGGATAGCAGCTGGTAATATTTCCATCTGGCAAACGGGAATTGTTGAACTGTTCTATGGCACTCCTGAAGTAGCTCAGGTCACCGGTCAAAGAGACCCATCCTTTCAAATGGGGGCGAAGGTCCCCCACATATTGCATCTGTTCGTAATAAGCATCGCTCATCAGGTTATCCTGCGCACAGATTTTCATACCGCGCCAACATATATCCCAAACATCTTTATAGATTTTATCCTGTGTATTGAACTTGGCGATCACCGGAAAATTGGTGGCCGAATAGATATTGTGGTAATCGTTGATGACCAACGGCTCATCTTGCGTTTTAATATACAGCTCTATAAATCGAAACGCACGGAACCAAATGGGTTGGTAGATACGATTTTGGCCACCCTCCGCGATATAGACATCGGTAATACCCTCGACACGTTTTCCTTTGATGTCGTTGCGGTTTCCTTTTTGATTGTTCTCATCGTAAAGTGCTTCGGAATAAGTAACGCGTATCTGTGCGTCCTTGCCCTTCGAAAGGTTTAGTTTTGGATATCCGAGGGTAACGTACCCCTTGTCGATAAGCAAGGTTTTTTCGGAATTGGCAGGGATGGTCAGGGGACCGTTTCCGAACACGTCAGGGGAATAGGATTTTATACCCGACCGGACGATTTTTCCAATGGATTCGTTCTTACTTTTCTGCATGGCGGTAGTACGCGGCTGTAAAATCCAACCGTGGCCATGGCCTGCATTGGTCTTGGGTTTTGAAAACACTTCCTTTGGATTTTGCCATTCGGCGTCGGAATATTCCCTAGTTTTCCATCCCCAGGGATAAGCAGAACCTACGATGGAATCCGTAGGGTTTGCCGCATAGAATCCGCCAATGATATCCCCAGTACGCCAATGCACCGTTTTTTCGTTCATGCCTTTGTTATGGAGTACCTTCCAGCCTAAATCGGGTCCCGTATTTATAATGTGTTCCCCTTTGCCGTGACCTTGAATCAACAGTCCGGTACGATAGGATACGATACCGTACGACCGATCGGCTCCCCAATTCATGACCTCGACGGCAATGAGGTTTTTGCCCTGATTTAGAAAAGGTGCCAGATTCAAGGTCTCATAACGCCAATGCCGAACATCGCCCAATTGTGGCCCGTAAAACACCTCTTGTCCATTGACATATAGTCTATAGCGGTTGTCACCTGAAATGTGGACCGTGAACGTTTCCGGAACTATATAAAGATCGAAGGACTTTCGAAAGTGGACCATATTATATGTGGTCGGTGCAATATCGGGGTGCGATATCCAAAGCGCGTTCCATTCTTCTGGGTATTGGGGCAGGGGGTTGTCCGCATATTGGCAGAAGCCGTGTTCCGTTACGGTTAGCGTAATTAAAATTGATAGGATAATGCTGTTGCTCATCCATAATGATTTGAGGATATTTTTGGATGTTTTCATCATTATATTGGTTTTCTATTTTTTTATTGCGGAAGGAACGGGAGCTCTTCCCTTGAGGGATAACTGATCTGGGTCCCTTTTTTTTGTACGCTCAACGCCGCTATTTTGTTGGCATAGGAAACACATGTTTTGGGTGTCGACCCTTGGGCAATGAAATATGCAAAACTCCCTATAAAACAATCTCCTGCCCCAGTACTGTCAACAGTGTTTGCCGCTTCGCCCTCCACAAAAAATGAATCCTCGCGGGAGGCATAAAATGCTCCTTTTTTGCCCAAGGTAACAATGACCGACTTGGCCCCACGGCCCAGCAGTTCAAGGGATGCCTGCTCTATCTGTGGTACAGTATCAACGGGCATTCGCGTGAGGGCCATGATTTCCGTTTCGTTGACACATACCGTATCGCAGAGCGAAAAAATCTCATCTGAGATATCCAATCCAATTGGAGCCGGGTTGAAAATCACTTTCGTGCCTGCCTCTTGGGCAATTCTCATGGCTTGCATGCTTATGGCCAATGGCATTTCCCACTGTACGAGCAGCAAATCCGCCTCTTCAATCTGGGTTTTGGATGCCAGCACATCGGCTTCGGACATGAGGTCGCTGGCTCCAGTGACTACGACTATTGCGTTTCTGCCCTTGTCATCCACCATGATTTGGGCCGCGCCGGTACGGCCCTTGTCGGTTGTAGTGCTATGTGTCACGTCTATTCCAAACCCCTTCAAATTGTCCAAGATACTTTGACCGAATAGATCTGCACCCAATTTACTTACCATACTGACCCTTGCTCCCAACTTTGCGGCAATGACCGCTTGGTTGGCCCCTTTGCCACCATAAGTCAAATCAAAGCTATTGCCACGAAGCGTTTCACCCCACTTTGGCATACGCTCGGCATAACAGGTAAGATCTACGTTGCAAGCCCCAAGTACGCAAATTTTGGGCGGATTTCCACTATCTGTCATTGTGCGGTGTTTCAATAATTTCGTTTGTGCCCGAGTCATAAAACCGAGAGGATGAGCTATCGCATTTATAGTATGTTAGAGCGGTTTGTGAACCAGACATGATATACTTCCTTTTTTTAGTTCTTTATGGCATGGGCGGCCTTCCCAACGGTAGCGTCCATATTGTAAAGTGATTTAATTAATCCTTTCTTTTCAAATCGGTCTCCTCTATTTTCACCTTTTTCAGCTGATTTCCGTCCCCATCCAAAAAATAGGGCTCATAATCACTTTCGTTGACCCAAGCGGCTTTTTGTTTTTCCCCGGACATAAAACGGGCGTAAAAATTTCCGCCACCAGACAAAGGATGTTGTTCATATAAATGTCCATACCCTTTCATGCGAAGATCATTCTGTTGCACAAGTTTGGTTTGCATTTCTGATCGTAATTCCGCTTTTAATATAGCAAATGAGGGATTACGGGCCAGATTGTTCACACAAAAAGGATCTATTTTTATATTGTATAGTTCTTCGGAAACCCGCTTGCCAAAATTCATTTTCCAAAATTTTAGGTTCGTTCCCATTCTACGCAATTTCAGGATTTCCGTTTTGGTAGGACTACCATCGGAATTCAGGTACCCGGTTTCCGGATTGCCTGAAGGCCACCTAACAATCTCATAGTTCTTTAAATAGAGCATGCTGTCTTTATACATCCCACGGATAGGGTAGCCTACGTCATTGGGTCTTCCCGTATCGTGGCGCTCTTTGCCCACCAGCACAAAATTACGATTAGGTTCTATCTGTCCTGATTTTTTAGAGGTTAGGATGTTCATCAAACTCTTTCCGGTCGCGGGATACATCCCAGAGGATGGCCAATCTATTCCTGCAGCATCAAGAAATGTAGGGGCAAGATCAATAAAACTAACGTAATCCTCCACGACCCTACCAGGAACCTTGCTTTTCCCTTTCCAAAGAATGGCCATAGGAACATGGTTTGCATTTTCGTATTGATCGCCCTTGACCCTTGGGAAAGGCATTCCATGGTCTGAGGTAACCACTATTAAGGTGTTCTCCAATATTCTTTTTTCTTTTAAAGTTGCCAATATTTTCCTGATGTGCCTATCCGTATCTTCAATCTCGAAAGCATAATCCAGCAGATCATTACGGGTAACCTCGTTATCTGGCCAGTATGGGGGAAAATCCTCTATCATTTCGGGTGTTTTGCCACCTAACCTCACTCCGCTTCCGTAGTCGTAGCGGCGGTGTGGCTCCGTACTGCCCACCCAAAAACTCCAAGGTTGGTCCTTAGGGGCCTTAGCAAGAAAATCTTTGAAGTTTGCACTATAATCAAGTTTTGAAATGGAGCTGGTGGCAGGTTCTAATTTTTTCTGTTTGTACGGCATGCCCATGACCTGTCTTTTGGTACCATCCTCGGCCAAGGTTTTCCCGGGGGCATAGGCCTTGCCTGTATGACCCGTAAAATAACCATGTTCCAGAAGCACTTCTTGATACGTCTTGAACTTTGGTGGAAAATAGATAAAGTGGTTGGCGGCGGCATCCAACTGCCATGAATTGCGTCCGGTCATCAACGCGGCCCGTGATGGCGCACATTTGGCATTTGGAGTATAGGCTCTTTGGAATAGAATGCCCGCCTTGGCTATGGAATCGAACCCCGGTGTGTTCACATAGGTACTGCCGTACGCACTCATATCAAGCCCTGCATCATCAAATATGATGACCAGGATATTAGGGCGATTATCAACACCTTGGGCGTAACTGAAAAAACATAGCGCCCATATGACCGTAAATGTGATTATCTTTATTTTCATATGTCTCTTTTTCAAAATTCATCCTATTGATCCAAACCCATGGAAAACCCTTGGTCCATTTGAAATTCAAGGAGTGATTTCTTGGCGGTAATTAACAATTACTATAGCCCTGGTACCGGATTGGCATTGGGCGTCAGATGGTTGGCATGGGAAAATACGACAACTGTCTGACCGCTATTTGCATGCAAGGTTTCACACATTAAAAGTACTTTAGTGACACCTAATGCTGCACAAATAACTACCTGGATATACCCTTCCTGCCCATATACCATACCAAAGCTGCTTCATCGTGGTTTTTCGTCCTTAGTGGCATAAATTTAGCAATATGGGTAGACGTTCCTCTACAAATTCCCAACATAGACATTTTAGGTAATTTTTCCTTTAGACCCTTATTCTGGGTTTAGGGATATACTTGGCCAGTTAAATTACGAGCGCCTATCCGCATGCATCCTTCATATTATATATTTCCGTTTTTCAATTCTTTAATTGCATGGTCCACTGCCCTTGCCGTAAAAGCCATATACGTCAATGAAGGATTGACACAACTTGCTGAGGTCATAAACGAGCCGTCAGTGACATAAACATTTTTTACGGCATGAATTTGATTGTGCCCGTTGAGTACCGATGTATTTGGGTCTCGCCCCATACGTGCCGTACCCATTTCATGGATAGCACGCCCCATGGAATAGGGACGGTTATAGGATTTAACCTGTGAGAAACCAGCTTTTTTGAGCATCTCAGCGGCAGAATCCCTCATGTCTTTTCGCATGGTCAGCTCATTGTCACGCAGTTCTGCATTGAAAGTTACCGTGGGCAGGCCCCAACTGTCCAAAGTATTGTAATCTAAAGTCATCATATTATCCTCATAGGGCAAGATTTCACCGAAACCTCCCAATGACATTCGCCATTTCCCAGGTTTCAGTAGGGCCTCCTTCATATCTTTTCCATAGGCGTACTCTGCTATAGTTTCCCCGTATTGGGTTCGACTCGCACCACCTTGATATCCAAAACCTCTTTTATAATTGACGTCTGATTTCGCATTTAAGTTTCTAAAACGCGGAATATATATCGCACTCGGCTTACGACCCTTGTAATATTTATCCTCAAAACCCTCAAAGATGCCTCTGGCGCCGGCACCAATATGATGGTCCATAAGGTTGCGCCCCAATTGATTGGAGTCATTGCCCATTCCATTAGGAAATCGGTCGCTTTTAGACTGTAATAGAATTGATGTTGATCCTACTGTCGATGCGCATAGGAATATGACCTTGGCCTTGAATTCGTAATTTTCTTTGGTAACCCTGTCTATGACCTTGACCCCTGTTGCCTTTTGGGTATCAGGATCATAAATGATTTCATGAACAATGGCATCAGGGCGAAGGGTAAGATTTCCTGTGCGTTCAGCGGCAGGTAAAGTAGATGACAGACTACTGAAGTAAGCCCCAAACGGACATCCTCGCTTACAACGGTTGCGAAATTGGCAGCGCATTCTACCCTCAAATTGTTTATCACTGTTAATATGGGCAACCCTGCCAGAAGTAATGACCCTGCCATTAAAATGCTCGGCTACTTGTTCCCTTAAATGATTTTCAACACAATTGAGTTCCATTTCGGGCTCAAATTGTCCGTCCGGTAATTGCGGTAGTCCTAGCTTTTCACCACTTACCCCAATGAAGGATTCCACTTTGTCATACCAGGGGGCAATATCATTGTAACGAACCGGCCAATCTACGGCAATGCCTTCCCGCTTATTGGCGGTAAAGTCGGCCTCGCTCCATCGGTAGCTTTGGCGGCCCCAGGTAATGGACCTGCCCCCTACATGGTATCCCCTTATCCAGTCAAACCTTTTGCTTTGGTTGTAAGGATGTTCCAGATCATTGACAAACCATTTTCTATTTGCCGCATGGGCAGCTTGGTAAACTTTTGATTGTATGGGATAATTTGCCTTCTGCTCCCTTGTAGGTTCGCCAGCATTGGGAAAATCCCAATCGTCCAAATTGGCCGTATCGTAATCTTCTACATGTGTTACCATACGGCCCCGTTCCAATATCAAGGTCTTCAAGCCCTTTTCACAGAGTTCCTTTGCGGCCCAACCTCCTGAGATGCCAGTCCCTATGACGATTGCATCATAGGATTCTTGTTCTTCATTATAATAAAATTCACCCATAATTGGTTTGTTTTAAGCGGGCAGCAAAGAAAATCTACTTCTGGGAGCTACCATTATTACTTTCCATATCCATTACAAACCCAGCTGCGTCCGCGTAATTGTCGATTAGAAGTAACTAAGCCCCTTTTGCATTTTAAAAATTTTATATGAACAAGTAAGTTCAAACGTATCGAGAACCCCTTGAGCCATACAGAGATTCTCGTTACAATTTTTCTTCATCGCATTGCGAAAAACCACTCTAATTGCCCCCTTGATCAGGGCGACAGGCTTAAAATGCACAGCGGGTTAACTACCAATCCATAATTCACAATTTCTAATAAAAATACATTAATCAAACGTATTTATTGGTTGGTGCTGGCAGGTTATTTCCATCTTACCTTCCAATTTTAAATTTAATATCTTGCAAGTACATTTTAAGATCAAAAGTGAAACGATAAAAACCATTGCGTTTCCGAATATTTAATCTAACTATTTTCTAAAATGACCCGATTTGCTTCACCCATTTTTATTACAAGTATATTTCTGATTTGTCTTGCATCTGGCTGTAAAACGGAAAAAAAGAGAGACCAAACAGCTGAGAATGGCAATAAGTCTCCCTTGCCAAACATCGTTTATATCCTAGCGGACGACCTAGGTTATGGTGATCTTTCCATATATGGCCAAAAAAAATTCAGCACTCCCAACATTGACAGGATGGCTGCACAAGGCATGCTTTTTACCCAACATTATGCAGGAAATACCGTCTGTGCGCCCTCACGTTCGGCCTTGATGACGGGCATGCATACCGGGCACACCTTTGTACGCGGTAATAAGGAGGTGATGCCCGAAGGACAATACCCCATACCAGAAAGCACATACACGTTGGCTGAAATGCTTAAAAAAGCGGGCTACGTAACGGGTGCCTTTGGTAAATGGGGATTGGGTTATCCGGGCTCCGAAGGAGATCCGAACGCACAAGGTTTTGATACCTTCTATGGATATAATTGCCAACGCCTTGGGCATCACTATTACCCACATCATCTTTGGTCAAACCAAGATTCTTTGGTGTTGGAAGAAAATGCCAATTTCAAAAAGGGCGTCTATGGCCCGGAATTGATTCATGAAAAAACATTGGAATTTATCGATACCAATAAAAGCCGACCTTTTTTTCTCTACGTACCTTCCATCATTCCGCATGCTGAATTGGCCGCACCAGAACATATCATAGAGAAATATAGAGGCAAGTACGACCCTGAGAAAGCCTACCAAGGTGTGGATGACGAACCAGATTTCACCAAGGGCCGTTACGGTTCACAGAAAGAACCGCATGCGAGCTTTGCTGCTATGATTGAGATATTGGATGTGCAAGTAGGGGAAATCATGAACAAACTGGAAGCATTGGGGATTGCCGATAATACCATTGTATTTTTTACTTCAGATAATGGCCCCCATGAGGAAGCTGGTGCCGATCCAGAATATTTTAACAGTAATGGCCCTTTAAGAGGTTTTAAACGCGACCTTTATGAAGGGGGAATCCGCGTGCCCATGATCGCCAAATGGCCCGGGCAAATTGCCCCTGGTAGTATAACGGACCAAGTTTCGGCATTTTGGGATGTCTTTCCCACCGTAGCAGAGATTGCCGGCGTTGAGGATATGCCTACAATTGTTGATGGCATTTCCTTTTTACCGACCCTCTTAGGAAACTCTAAGAACCAAGAAGACCATGAATACCTCTATTGGGAATTCCACGAAAAGGGAGGAAGGCAAGCCGTGCGGATGGGCGATTGGAAAGGGGTGAAATATGGTGTGCTGGAAAATCCTGATACACCCATGGAACTGTACGATCTTTCAAAGGATATTGCAGAGGAAAACAATATTGCCGCAGAGCAGCCTGAGATTGTGGGCCAACTTGAGGAAATCTTCAAAAGCGCGAGAACGCCCTCTGAAGTCTTCGCTTTTGGGCAGGACACCTATCTTGAAGAAAAATGAAAATCAGCGAATAATCTCTATTTTTAAGGGAAAGGTACAATTTAAACCGCTTTTGCTTATGGGGCATTAAGGGTTTCTTGGCTCAATTCTTTTTGATTCTTTGAATCCTCTTGAAAATCGGGAGGGGCACAGCATTTAGCACTTAGACGCAAAGGTTGGAATTCCGTAAAGCGGTATTTTATCATAGTAGGGCCTGCAATGCCAATCTGCCACGGTCATTTAGCAATCATGGTTCCATAACGGTGAGGATAATTTGATTTTCGGCTTAGTTCAATCGATATGTATAGAAAGTTACCCGAATCTGGCGAGTAGTGTCCTACAACAATGTGCCCAAATGGAAAAAATATAATTTTCAAAAGTGTAAAGGCCCGCGCGTTGATTTATTGGCCCTTTTTTAATTATATTACCGTAGTTATCAAATAAAAGGGGTGTATAAAGTTATATTTAAAGACCAAAAGCCGTAATTCCCTCAATGGATAGACATCAAAGATTACATAAATTATTGGATGAGCTAAATAGGAACAAAATTCTTGAAGTGGACGAGGTGTGTAAAATGATGTCGATATCACCGGCAACCGTGCGAAGGGATTTCAACTATTTGAGCAAGTATTACGAAGTGGATAAAACCTGGGGCGGAATCACCCTGCGCAATACCAATAAATTGGATGAAGCAAGGGTTTCGGTACAACAGCGCAAAACAAAGAACATTGCCGCCAAGAAGGCGATTGCTGAAAAAGCGGCCTCCTTGATCGGTGAAGGGGATATTATTTTTATTGACGGTGGAACGACCACTTTAGAGATGGTCCCCCATTTGATCCACAAAAAATTGAAGATCATTACGAACTCTATTTTGATCGCACAGCAGGTAGATATGTTGAACGACAAATTCACCTCTGATGTTTTTGTTACTGGCGGATTGCTTTATCCTGACCTTAGCTTGGTTGTTGGACCTCAAGCGTTGGAATTCATTAAAGGTTTCAATGCCAATTGGACGTTTCTTTCCACGGGGGGAATAACGGAAGAGGGCGCGACCAATCATAATGTCTTAGTGGTGGAAACCGAGAAGGCTATGATCGATCAAAGTGAAAAAACGGTCATTCTAGCGGATTCGAGCAAATTTGGTAAAAAGGACTTGGTTAATATCTGTGGTTTGGACGAAGTGGACTATCTGATTTCGGAAGCTAACGAAAAAAACGATTATTGCTCCTATTTAAAAGCGAAGGGAATTCAGATAATTCTAGTATGACAATGGAAATGATGTTTGGTCTTCGTCGAAAACGTTCCCTATCAGAGCGTTTCCCTCATATTCAATTCAACTTCGGCACGAATGCATTTATTGCCATTGGTTTTCACCGCTGAAATGATACATTCAATGAGACCCTTGTTGTACCAGTTAAGGGAAGATACCTTTTTACTCATATACTGCAGGTAAGGTCTATCAAATAAGGCAAGAAGCCCCACATCTTCACCCAACTTCATTTGACTCTGGCAGATTATGTTCATAAAGCCGAACAATGTTTTTTCATCCACAACGATATAGGCGTTTCGCTCTTCCACTTGTTCAACCTCTTCCAAAATGTTTCCGTTCTTGTGGTTTGTATCACAATAATTGAAAAATCCGTTGATCAATTTATAGGGGAAGTATTCTTCGGAGGGCAGCACCAAGTTCAAGGTGCCGTATTTTTGCAGCCGATCGTTCATCTGGGTCAAGACATTTGAAAAATCCTTCTCAATGTTAAAAAGAATATGTCTTTTGCTCGTTTCGTCATTTACGTCATTAAATAAAATGATGCCATCATCGGCTACCTTATTTTTAAATAGATCTAGGATTTTTTCTTTTGAGTGTACCTGCGGGTCCACGATATAGGTATGATAGTTTCCCGCGACCTCCTCGATCAAGTGCCCCAAACGGTTCAGGTCGTTGTGGTAGTTTTTAAAATCGCACTGAATATCATTTTCTTCCATTGTTTTTGATAATCTCTGGTAGAAAAGAAAATTGGCGCTGTTCATTTCACTTGTGGCCATTAAGACCTTTTTGCCAGGTTTGCCTGTTGAAGGAAGTGAGACAAAGTATCCTTTTCTGTAGATAGAGGTCAAAAATCCTTGGTCATATAGGTTCTTATAAGCTTTTAGCACGGTATCCCTAGATAGACAATAGGCTGCACTGGAATCCAATATGGAAGGCATCCTTTCACCTTGTTTAAATTCACCTGTTTTTATTTTACGCATCAACATATTGGTAAATTGCTGATATTTGGGTAGCTTATGGTCTACTTCAATCTTTACATCCATTACCTGCATTTGAGTCGGTTTTTGAGTTTTAATGATCTTTTTATTGTTTGGAATCCGCTAAATTTTTCTTGAGTTTGCGGTAAGACTCTTTTCGAGGTTCGTTCTTGGTGAAAACGGATGACGTACCCAATACCAGGATATCTGCACCAGCATTTAACATTATTGGAATATTTTCCCAGCTTACATTGCCATCTACCTCAATCTCAAAATCACAATCGTTACTGTTTCTCAAATCGGATAGCTCCTTTATTTTATCAATACAGAAAGGCAATAGCTTTTGACCCGCAAACCCCGGGTTAACGGTCATTACACAAATCATATCCGCTAATGGCAACAAGTGTTTAACGGTCTCAATGGACATACCGGGATCAATGGCCAATCCCGCCTTACAGCCCATGCTTTGTATAGCGCTTAAAGTTCGTACCGGATGCTTTGAAGTTTCCGGATGAAAAGTGACCGTGCTCCCCTTCACCTTTGTGAAAAGGCCATAATTGCTGTCCACATTCTCTATCATCAAATGAAAATCCAAAGGGATATTTGTATGGCCATTCATGATATAGGCCAAATCAGGGCCCAATGTAAAGTTGGGCACATAATTACCGTCCATGATGTCAATGTGGAGCATATCCACTTTTTCTGATTTCAGCACGTCCAACTCCTCGCGCAAATTCAAGTAGTCCGCGCACATCATGGATGGCGATAATTTGATTAATGGGGTAGTCATGCCTTTACAAATTAATGAATAACTAATAATCAAATATAATCAAAATATGACTATAACTGAATTCTATTAGAGGTATCCTATATAAATAATCAATAAATGATTATATTTACCGCCTAATTTGAAGTGAGTAATTTGATGAAAGCCTTGGTACTCGAAGAAAATGGAAAACTGAAGGTCAAGCATGACTGGTCTATTGCCGATGCCCCTACAGAAGATTCCGTATTAGTGAAGATAGAGGCCTGTGGGGTCTGTGGTTCTGACATTCCAAGGGGTTTTCAGAATGGCGCCTATCACTATCCATTGGTCATGGGGCATGAATTTAGCGGTGTCGTTGCGGAGAATAGAGAGGGAAGCAGCTTCAGGGAAGGTGATAGGGTCGCCGTTTTTCCCTTGATACCCACCAATACCAGTGAAAAAGCCTATCAAACGGGAGATTATGCCCAACTCCGGGAATATGATTATTTTGGCAGTCGCCGTGATGGTGCCTTCTCTGAGTTTCTCAAAGTACCCGAGGCCAATTTGTTCCACATACCTGAGCATGTGAATATACTTCATGCCAGTATGACGGAGCCTGCGGCAGTAGCTCTTCATGGGGTACGGCGGATGCACATCAGTGCCGGTGATACCGGTGCCGTTATAGGGGGCGGACCTATTGGCAACATGACGGCACAATGGTTGCGAATACACGGTTGCAAAGAGGTATTCGTAATTGATATTGACGACCGCAAGCTGGACATTGCCTCTAAAATGGGTTTTAAAACCATTAACAGTACAACCACTGATCCTGTAGAACATATACTTGAGGCGACCCGAAATGAAGGGGTGCCCCGGGTGGTAGAGGCCTGTGGTCTCCCCATCACCTTTTTGCAGGCCATCAAAATAGCGAGTAGGGCCGGAGAAATTGTCTTTATGGGTAATATTCATGGCGAATTCAAGATCAATGAAAAGGACTTCTCTAGTCTATTGAGAAGGGAATTGACCATTTACGGCACATGGAATTCAAAGGTAACGCCTAAGGGCGATGATGACTGGAGCACCGTTTTAAAATATATGGATCGTGAACTCCAGGTGGCCCCATTGATATCAGATGTGGTCAGCCTAGACAATGGGCCGGATATTTTTCAGAGCATCCTGGAAAAGAAAAATTTCCATAACAAAGTGATTATCAAGCCGAACTTGATTGAAAAAATTAACTTTGCGCAGCGTAAAAAATAATACTTGATGATAGAAATCGGTATTAAATCAGATATCATTCAATATCGTTACAGTTTTGACTGGTTGTTCGATATCATGGCATAGACCGGAACAATGTATTTGCAACTCGGTAGTTTTTTTGAACTATATTCACTTGACGATGATTATCTTCATCAGCTCAGGGAGAAAGTGGCTATAAAGGGAATACAGATCAAAGGTGTATTCACCGCGCACAAAGAGCTAGGTGGTTTTTTGCCGATGACGGACATCTGGAAAAAGTGGTCCGGTAAAATTTTGAAGAACTTATTCACGTGGCTTCTCATGTAGGTGCGGATTATTGTGAATCCAATCCGGGAGCTGTGTATCGGGACAAAATTGACGATAAAGAAAAAGTGGACTTGCAACAAAAAAGTAGACAATTTGATAAGAGTCATGCCGCTGTTTTTTGATTATACATTTCCAATTCAAATTCCTTTATGGTTTTATGCCTTAAAGTGGAGTGCATCCTTCTTCTGTTGTACCACGTTTCTATCCATTGAAAGACGGATAGCTCGGCTACCGATCTAAAGCCATAGCAATGTTTGTAGACCCATTCTACCTTTTAGCTCTTAAAAAATGATTCTGCCACCGCATCGTCCCAACAATTACCCATTCGGCTCATACTTTATTTTATAAGGGCATTGTGGATTTTCAGGATATCGGCAAATCCATAACCGGCATATCGAGACCCCCTATCGGAATGGAATATGAATTCTTTTGTGATATCGTTTGATCTGACGGCCATATTCCAAGCAGGGATTATAGCATCGCTTGTATTTAAGGTTTCCCTCATCGACCACCCCACTACCTTTCTATGGAACAGGTGGATGATTACGGTCAGATACATCCATCACTGTTTAGCCTCTATGTAGGTAATATCTGATACCCAGACTTGGTTCTTTCTAAAGACTGTAAAGCTCTGGTTCAGAATATTACGGGCCAATTGATAGTTGTGTTCGCTATCCGTTGTAATCTTGAACTTACGCTTTCTTCTGGCAAACAGATTATTCGCCCTCATTATCTAAGCGACTCTTGGTCTGGAAACATGACATCCCTTTTTTGAGAGCTCCTCTATAATTCTTGGTGCCTCATAGCTCTCAAAGCTAACTTTGAAAATATCCCTAATGACCGAGGATATCGTTTGGTTTTCCAACCATCTTTTGGATGGTCCCCTAACCAACCAATGATAATAGCTGCTTTACTTAACTTGAACATTTTTCACATCTTCTAAACTGGAAATTTAAATTTGTGGTGTTTTATGAACCTATATTTTTCCTGTCGCCTTAGGAGAGGACGGAGCGTAGGTAAAAGGTATTGCGTACCTTTTTAGCGAGGGGCCAGCCGTTGAATGGAAATCACCTTTTTTAGGATATCACGTTCCAGATCAGTATCCCTTAATCTTTTCTTCAACTCGGCAATCTCACGTTGCTCGTCCGTCAGTTTC
>CAKZLG010000248.1 GCA_937125035.1 uncultured Maribacter sp.
GTGCGCAAAGTACTTGGAGCGAGTGTGACACAAATTTCGGTAAAGCTCACCATGGATTTTTTAAAGTTGGTGGGCGTGGCCATTTTAATTTCATTGCCACTAGGATGGTATGCCATGAACAAGTGGTTAGAGGATTTCTCCTATAAAATTGATATACCTTGGTGGGTGTTCGCTTTAGCAGCTTTTTTGGCGGTATTGATTTCAGTACTTACCGTAAGCTATCAAAGTATAAAAGCGGCCATAGTAAACCCGGTCAAAAGTTTACGATCAGAATGAAACAATGATAATAAAAACGTGTCTTTATAAAAATCATCAACTTGGGCTGAACGTAGTCTAAGCATCAAAAAACAATCAATCATGTTTAAAAACTATTTAAAAATCGCTTGGCGAAACCTATGGAAAAACAAGGGTTACACGCTTATTAACGTAGGTGGACTGGCACTAGGTATGGCCGTTACCTTGATCATTGGCCTATGGGTACAGGATGAGCTGGCCCACAATGGCTATTTCAAGGACAAACATAAAATAGCCCAAGTCTTTCAATCACAGACCTTCAACGGAAAAACAGGTACGGGCCCAGCCATTCCCTTGCCTTTGGAACCTGCTCTTCGTGAAGGGTTTGGGGACAATTTCAAATATTTGGTAATGTCCTCATGGACCAACAACCATTATTTGAAATATGGAGAGACCAGCATTTCCACCCCGGGCAATTACATGCAGCGCAATGCCCCGGAACTTTTTGGGCTGGAAATCATAAAGGGCGAGAAAGACGGTTTACGGGAGGTCAACGCCATTATGCTTTCCGAAGCTACCGCCCAGGCCCTTTTTGGATCGGAAGACCCCATTGGCAAGGTGGTACGGGTGAGCAACCAGCATGATCTGCAAGTTACCTCGGTCTATAAGAACATCCCTTTTAACACCAGCTTTAATGATACGGAGTACATCATTCCGTGGGACTTTTATGTGAACTCCAATGAGTGGATCAAGAACTCACTGGACAATTGGGGCAACAATTCCTTTCAATTGTTCGTACAATTGGCGGACAACCTTACCATGGCGGAAGTAAGCGCGCGGATAAAGGACGTAAAGAAGAACGCCAGTTCGGATACGGAGGAGTTTGAGCCCACCTTGTTCCTCTTGTCCATGGAGGATTGGCACTTGCGAAGCAACTTTGTGGATGGCAAACAAAAAGGGGGGCGCATTACCTATGTGTGGCTCTTTGCCATTATAGGGGCCTTTGTGCTCTTGCTGGCCTGCATCAACTTTATGAACCTGAGTACGGCACGTTCGGAAAAAAGGGCCAAGGAGGTAGGCATTCGCAAGTCCATTGGGTCGCAAAAAGGACAATTGATCTTTCAGTTTTTGAGCGAATCCTTCTTGGTGGTGCTGTTTGCCTATGTGGTGGCCGTGGTGCTGGTGCTGCTCTCTTTGAACGGGTTCAACGATCTGGCTAGAAAGGAAATCCTTTTTCCGTGGAAGCAAACGGGCTTTTGGGCGGTCTCCTTGGTCTTCGTCATTTTTACGGCCCTTTTGGCAGGGAGTTATCCCGCTTTGTACCTTTCCTCTTTTCGGCCGGTGGATGTGTTGAAGGGTACCTTCAAATCGGGCAAGTACGCCGGGTTGCCCCGTAAGATATTGGTCGTGCTCCAGTTTACCGTATCGGTGGCCTTTATCATAGGAACCGTGATCGTAATGCAACAGATCAACCATGCCAAGAACAGGCCCGTGGGCTATGACAAGGAAGGCCTGATACAGGTGCCCACCTTTAGTCAGGATTTCAATGGCAAGGCAGATATGATGCGAACGGAGTTCATCAACTCCGGGGCGGTGATGGAAATGTCCACCTCCAGCAGTCCCACGACGGAAATATGGTCCAATAGAAGCGGCTTCACCTGGGAGGGCAAGCCAGAAGGTTTTCAGGAAGACCTCGCCTGGACAGAGGTCTCTCCTGAATACGCGAAATCCTTGAACCTTAAAATTGTGGAGGGGCGCGATTTCTCGCGCGAGTTTGCTTCAGATTCCTTGGCCGTACTGATCAATGAAACGGCCAAGGCCTATCTGGGCCTGACCGATCCCGTGGGCAAATACCTGAAGGATGAAGATGAGGAAGACCCCAATCCGCCCTTAAAGATCATTGGCGTAGTGGCCGATATGGTGGCACAAAGCCCTTACGAGCCTGTAAAGCAGGGCGTGTACGTGTACGATCGTTTCAATAATAGCAGCTATTACAATCTTAGGCTCAACCCCAACAAAAGCACCAGTGCCAATCTGGCGGTCGTGGAGCGGGTCTTTAAAGAACATTTTCCCGACATCCCTTTTGAGTACATCTTTGTAGACGAGCGCTATGGGGCCAAATTTGCCTCGGAAGAGCGCATAGGGAGGTTGTCCGCCATCTTCACGGCCTTGGCCATATTGATCAGCTGTTTGGGGCTGTTTGGACTCACCTCTTTTGTGGCCGAGCAGCGCACTAAGGAAATAGGGGTGCGCAAGGTGTTGGGGGCTACGGTTTTCAACGTGTGGAACATGCTCTCGAAAGACTTTTTGAAGTTGGTGGTCATCTCTTGTTTTATCGCTGTGCCTATTGCCTATTTCATTATGAATGGCTGGTTACAGGAATATCCGTACCGGGTCATCTTAAAGTGGTGGATCTTTGCCTTGGCCATGTTGGGGGCCATGGCGGTAACGGTGCTCACGGTAAGCTTCCAGGCAATAAAAGCGGCCAAGGCCAACCCTGTGAAAAGTTTGCGGACTGAATAGAAGGTATACCTTCAGGAGAGTGTAAATATTTTATACAGGACTTGTCAAAATATTTTACAGTCTTAAAGAAATATACTGTCTTAATAGTTTGATATTCATTTGTTTATGTTTTGGCATGAAAATCGAATCATATTTGTGAATGAACGTAATAAGTAGTGCCATGCTTAAGAACCACTTAAAAATTTCCTTACGGAACCTTTGGAAAAACAAAACGTTGTCCATTTTAAACCTATTGGGATTGAGTATTGGCGTCTCAAGCGTGTTGACCTTGTTGTTTTCGGTTTATGCCTATTACACGGCAGATGAACATATACCTGATCAAAAATCCATTTTTTATCTGAAGACCCAGTTAAAAGATGGCAATAGCTACCGAGAAGTACCTTATCCGCTTTTGGAAAAGGTTGTCAATACCTCACCTGAGGTTCTAGCTGGGACCCACCTGCACGGATGGGGCAATATTTGGTTGGAAAAAGGGGGGAAGGAGTTTCAACATCGTACCGATTATGCCGACCCTGAATTCTTTGAAGTTTTTGCTCTTCCATTGAAATTCGGAAACCAAGAAACGGCATTGAAAGAAAAATATTCCATCATACTTACAGACAAAGTAAGCCAGCAAATTTTTGGTGATCAGAATCCAGTAGGTAAAACCTTGATTGGTGCGGATACTTTGAACCTCACCGTTACAGGGGTTTTTGAACCTATAAGTCCGTATTCTTCATTTCGTTTGGGCGTAGTATTGCCCAACACCTTGTTAAAGAACAATCCAACTTTCATTGCTCAAACGGACTGGAGCAATAGTTTCTCCCCGGCTTATTTAAAACTGAGACCTGATACCGATGTCACAGCATTGAAAACCCGTATTGAACAATTGGTGCAAGAAAACTATACCGACCCAGCCCTGATAGCGGGTATGGATTTGATGCCTTATGCCGAAATGCGTACGGATATCATTCCGGTAGTGGACACTATAATCAGTGGTTCCATTGCGGCATCCTTATTTGTATTGTTGATTATTTTGGTGAACTTACTCAATCTTAACACTTCTACTATGTTAAAACGAACAAAGGACATTGCCGTTCGCAAAGTCTTGGGTAGTAGCAAAAAGAGTGTGGTCGCCCAGTTTTGTATAGAAAACGGCATCTTGGTTTTTGTATCGATCCTTATTTCTGGAATTTTATTTTTAACGGTTAATCTTCCAAGATTAAATGACACGTTCGGTCCAGAGTTTGGCCATATCTCATTTGATGTTTTTAAGGATTATCCCGTGGTTCTGGGCGTTATGGCCATAGGGGTTTTGGCCACCATGATAGTGGGTATATTCCCAACACTTCGCTTTATTAAAGTACCCGTAACCATAGGAATCAAAGGAAAAATGGGCCAAATGAAGAACAACTTTCTGTTGCGTAATTCCTTTATCATTTTACAGTTTACCATCGCCATACTTTTTATCAGTATCGCGGTCATTTTAAACCAACAGATCAGGTTCATGAAAAATGCCGATTTGGGGTTTGAGCGAAACAATATATTAGTGGGCCATATTGATTTGGACTATAAAGATTTGGATGCCGCCAAAGCAAAGTTCAACGCCTTGTTGAATGCTTTGGAGGACAACCCCTATGTAAAAGGCGTTGCAACCAGTCAAGCAATCCCATCCGATTATTATTTCAACTATACCAACTATTACGATGCTGCCAATGATAAAGATGTGCGGATTAGAAGGTCTTATGCAGATGATGGTTATTTTAAAACGCTGCAAGTGCCGATAGTAAAGGGAAGGGATTTTAACCGAGATATGGATGCTGATGAAGAACAGGCAGTAATCATTAACGAAGCGGCCCTAAAAGCATTCGGTTGGACAAGCATTGAAGGTAAACGATTAAAATTTAAGACGGATACTGACCCAGGTCACCCCATTGTTGGAGTGGTCAAAGATTTTCACTATCAAGATTTGCAGAATGCCGTAGAACCTTTGGTACATATCTACAGGGACAAAAAAGCACTCGAAAAGCACCGGTTCCTAACCGTCAAAGTAGTTGAGGGGCAAGAGAAACAAATCGAGCACATGATTGTGTCCGCTTTTAATGCTATTTCATCTAGACGTGAATACGAGCAATCTCGTTTGACCGATAAGGTAAGTTCACAATACCAACTCATAGAGGGTATTTTGAAATCGGTCAATATTACGGCCATCCTCACCATTTTTATTTCGTGTTTGGGCATGTTTGGGTTGATTTCCTTTTTGGCAAAACGCAAGGTCAAAGAAATTGGCATTCGAAAAGTGTTGGGCGCAAGTGTTGCCAAAATCGTGGTATTGCTATCAAAAGACTATATCATTCTTGTAGGCATTGCTACCTTAATTGCTTTTCCCATTGCTTGGTATGTCATGAATGCTTGGTTGGGCACTTTCGCTTACAGCATTAGCATTAAATGGTGGATGTTTGTCTTGGCAGGATGCATCGCCCTGCTCATCACCGCATTTACTCTGGGGTTACAAGCAGTAAGATCGGCGGTGGCGAACCCTGTGAAGAGTTTACGAACGGAGTAAAAAATAATAACAGCTCCTCCCTTTAGGAAAGGGAGGTGGCCCCGCCTTGGTGGGGCTGGAGGGATGAAGATGGTACATGTTTATTTATGTTTCGCCGTCATTATAAGATGGCCCAATCTCCCCCTTCCGCCATGGGCTAGACAACCCTCTTTCACAAAGAGGGGAGATTAAAATAGTAAAACAAAGAAGGGATTATCATGTTCAAGAACTATATAAAAATCGCCTGGAGGACGCTTTTAAAAAACAAACTAAGTTCTATGATCAATATCATTGGTCTTTCCATAGGTATTAGCGCATGTATGGCCATCCTGATTTTTGTTAGATATGAAGCAACTTTTGACAAACATCACTCTAAAGCGGAAAAGATATATAGAGTGGTACAGCACAACAAGCTCCCAGACCAGACCCTCTATTGGGATATCACTCCCTATCCCTTGGCTGAAGCACTCAGGAACGATTTCCCGGAAATAGAAACCGTAACACAGACCATGGGCCCAATTGGCCAAGAATTTACAATTAATAATGGCCAAGAATTAAAAATATATGAGGAACCACGAGTTTTGTTCGTGGACACTTTCTTTCCGAAAATATTCGATTTTCAATGGGTATTGGGAGATCCTGAAACTGCTTTAGAGGATATCAACAGCATAGTGCTGACTGAGGATATGGCAAAAAAGTACTTTGAGGTTTCCAATGAAGACTTTGATGAGGTTTTGGGGAAGACCATACTTCTAAATGGTAAGGATCCTCTTTTAGTTTCTGGAATAATCAAAAATCTTCCAGGGAACTCAAACCAGAATTTTAGTATGCTGATTCCCTATGGATTCTTCAAAGCCCAAAATCCGGATCATGCTTTAAACTGGTCAGGGAACCATCAAGGAACTACCTATGTGGTCTTGCCAAATACGGGCCTAGAAAAATCTCTTGAATCAAAATTAGCCTCCTGGAAGAAAAAATACCTAAAGCCAGAGGAGGATGGGCGAATTAGTTTTATGCTCCAACCCCTTACTGATGTACATAACGAAACCGCCTACGGAAACAGTCCCGGTGGGTATATCATGCCTTTCAATATTCTTTACACACTTACGATTGTGGCCATGTTCATTTTGATCATCGCCATAGTAAATTTTGCCAACCTGCTTACCGCTCAGTCCACAATGCGATCAAAAGAGGTGGGGATACGAAAGGTACTTGGAGGCAAAAGATTGGACCTGATAGTTCAGTTCATTTTTGAAAACAGTTTGGTCATCCTTGGATCTTTGGTCCTCTCCGTTGCGGGTCTAAATTTTTTGTTGGAGCAACTTAATATAAACTTGATGGTAATCAATATGCAACTGGAACTTGGTTTGGGTCATATAGGCCTAATCTTTATAGTAGGACTTTTAACCATTATTTTGGCTGCTGTTTATCCGGCTGTAGTGCTATCCGCATTTAAACCGATAAGGGCGTTGACGAATAAAATCCAATTTTCCGAAGTGGGTGGCATCAATGTTCGCCAGTCCTTGGTTGCTTTTCAATTCGTCATCGTGCAACTTTTTGTAATCGCAACAATTATTGTTTCCTTACAAATGGATTATTTCAAAAGTGAACCCATGGGATTCTCGTCCGATGCCATAGTTATGACCACTGTGCCCAATTTTGAAAAACTAGATGTTTATAAGCAGACCTTACTGGAAAACAGTACTATTTCCAATATGACAATGGCTTCAGGCCCCCCAATGGCCGTGGATGGGCTTCAGTTGGGGACACGGTTTCGTCTGCCCAAACAACCTCCAGAAGAGGCCTTGGATGCCGAAATAAAAGTCGGCGACCCTAACTATGTTGAATTTTATGGGCTAGAACTTTTGGCCGGGAGAAGCTTCACAACAAATAAAGAAGCTTTTGATGAATTTATCGTTAACGAGACCTTATTAACTTCATTGGGTTGGTCCCCACAGGAGGCAATCGGCAAAAAGATTGAAATTAATGAGGGTCAGGCAACTATTGTTGGGGTAGTTAAGGACTTTCACAACAATTCTTTTCAACGGGATATCACTCCCTGTATTATTATGAACTGGGCGTATTTTCAGAACCAGGCGTTTATAAAAATTGGAAATAACCATACTGATGCTATTGCTAAGATACAAGAGGTTTGGGAAAATACATTTACCGGTTCTGTCTATCATCTCAAATTTTTAAATGATTCTATAGAAAACGAATATTTGCTGGAAAAACTTATTTTTAAAGGTTTTACCATTCTTTCCCTTATAGCGATAAGTATTGGGTGTTTGGGACTTATTGGATTAACCTCATTTATGGTTTCACGAAGGAACAAGGAAATTGGTATTCGAAAAGTATTGGGTGCCAGTATTTTGCAGATCTTTTTTATTTTTAGTAAAGAATTCACTAGTCTAATAATCACGGCCTTTGTTATTGCGGCCCCTCTGGTGTATTACTTTAGTAATTTGTGGCTTGAAAATTTCGCGTATCGCATCGAATTATCGGCCTGGATGTTTTTGAGTGGCGGTTGTCTAACGTTAATTGTTGCTATGATAACGTGCAGTTTCCAGTCTCTAAAATCGGCCTTGGCCAACCCGGTAAATGCACTTAGGGATGAATAAAAAAAAGATCCTCCCTTTTTGGTTGCTGAGCGTGTTCACTGAGCGTAGTCGAAGTGTAGTCGAAGCAAAGGGAGGTGGCCCCCCCTTGGCGGGGTCGGAGGGATTAACCGGGGATCATGTTTGTCGTAGGAGTCTCCCCTTTCTTCCGCAAGCGGAATTCATTCCCCTCTTTAAAAAACCTGTGCTGAGCGGAGACCAAGTAGAGGGGAGCTTAAAAAAAACTATAAAACCATGCTACTAAAACTAAACAACATCTTCAAATGGGTCACTACGGGCGGCCAACGAATTTTCCTTTTAAAGGACATTAATTTGGAAGTACAGGAAGGCGAGTTTATTTCCGTTATGGGGCCCTCAGGTTCTGGAAAGTCTACCTTATTGAACGTTATAGGAATGTTGGACACCTTTGACGAGGGCGAATATAATTTCTTGGACGAATCCGTGCACACCCTAAAAGAAAAGCACCGTTCCAACCTGTACAAGGAATATATCGGTTTTGTGTTCCAATCCTATCATTTATTGGATGAGCTGACCGTTCAGGAAAATTTGGAAATGCCCTTGTTGTACAAAAAATACAAGGGTTCTGAACGCAAGGCCATGGTGGCCGATATGTTGGACCGATTTAATATCGTGGGAAAGAAAGACCTTTTTCCTGCCCAGCTCAGTGGGGGCCAACAGCAACTGGTGGGGGTGGCCCGCGCCCTGATCGGAAAACCCAAATTGATTTTGGCCGATGAACCCACCGGAAACCTCAATTCCCAGCAAAGTGAGGAGATCATGCAGCTTTTTCAGAAATTGAACAAAGAGGATGGGGTCACCATTATTCAAGTGACCCATTCAGAAATGAATGCGGCCTACGGTTCAAGGATCATTAACCTGTTGGATGGTAGGAAAATTTGATCGGGCCATTATTCCAAATACCCTGGGGGGTGCATTTCATCAAAATCCGTCCGGTCTTGAAAGGCCTTGGCCAAAAGCAAGAGTTTCCCTTCGTCATACAGGTTGCCCACAAACGTTATGCTGGTAGGGTGCCCTTCCTCATCCAGGCCAGTTGGTACGATCACTACGGGCTGCCCCGTGAGGTTGGTGATCTGCAACTGCTTGTTGCCAAAGGAGGGCGAGACCAAAACATCATACGCCTTCATAAGGGCATGCATTTTTTCTATGAGCACCTGCCGGTGCCTGTTGGCCTGTAGGTATTCCACCGCCGGGATAAAGCGCGATTGCCGCAGGGAGTTGGCCCGGGACTTTTGGTCCTGTTCCACCATCAGGTCCACTTCCCCGGAGCGTACCAAAACATCAAAAAATGCGCCGGATTCCGCCCTCAATATATTGTCAAACCCTGTAAATGGAACATCCATGGGCAAGCGTACCGAATCCATGGTGATGCCCATCTCTTGTAATGTCTTTATGGCCCGATCAAGGTTTTTCCTCCCGTCCGTGGTGTCTTTTTCAATATCTTCTTTAAGATAGGCCACTTTCAACGAGGATAACGGTTTTTCTGGGGCGTAGTTGAAGGGGACATGGGTGGTGGTTCTGTCTAAACTGTCTTTTCCCTGTATCACGCTAAACACTATGGCACAGTCTTCTGCATTTCGGGCCATGGGTCCCACCTTGTCCATGGACCAAGAAAGCGACATCACCCCGTGCCGGCTCACCCGGCCATACGTAGGGCGTAGTCCCGTAATCCCATTTTTGGAACTGGGTGAGGTGATGGATCCCAAAGTCTCCGTCCCCAAGGCAAAGGGAACGAGCCCGGCAGCCGTGGCCGATCCGGAGCCCGCAGAGGAACCGCTGGCACCTTCCTCCAAGTCCCAAGGGTTTTTCGTCTTGCCCCCAAACCAGACATCGCCCCGGGCCAGGGCCCCAGAGACCAACTTGGCCACCAGAACGCCCCCGGCATCCTGCAAGCGTCGCACTACCGTTGCGGTCTCCTCCAATCGCTGATCTTTATAGGGGGCCGCCCCCCATGTAGTGGGATAGCCCGCAACGGACATAAGGTCCTTTACGCCATAGGGGATACCGTGCAGGATGCCCCGATAGTGGCCTTGGGCCAGTTCCACATCCAAAAGTGCCGCCTGCTCAAGGGCCAGGCTGTCCGTTAGCGTAATGGTGCATTCCAAAGTGGGACTGTACTTTTTTAACCGGGCCAAGAAAAACTGGGTGAGTTCCACGCAGGATATTTTTCGGTGCTTGATAAGTGAAGCCAACTGAGGAATGGTGTAAAAGGCGAATTTTTGTAGGCTGTCCGGCAGGTGTACTTGCTCTGGGACGGACCATGACAAAATGGTATCCGTGGATTTGGGATATTCAAAGCCATAGGGAACGGGGTCAAACAATAGGGCGGGAAACACATCATTTTCAAGGCTATATTTTCTCAAGGAATCGTACCCACTCCTATTTTTTTCCAAGTAGGGGGTCAAAGTATCTATACGGGCCTTCGCGAAGGGTATACCGAATAATTTTTGTGCACTCTGCACATCGGTTTTGGAAAAGTCCTTAGGGTCTTCTTTACATGATGCACCAAAGACGATCAAAAGTAAAAGCATCATTGTTCTAAAGAAGCGGACCTTTTTGAAATATAAATGAAAACTCATGGCATTGGGGTGGGTTAGAATGCGCTAAAGTTAATGGATTTTTTAAGAGTGGTGGCCTATGGCGCACAGGGTTGTTTCACCATACAATTTGTCAATGTCAAGATGCTATATTTCAATGCAATCGTTTCAGTTTCTTTAGTGTAAAGCCTATCTTTGTTGTTTAGAATGAGTTTATATAATGAAGATAGATAAAAAGGAGGTCATTAAGGCCTTAGAGCAGATCACCGTGCCCGGGGAAGGCCAGAATATGGTGGATAGTGGGGCAATTAAGAATATCCAGATTTTCGGGGATGAGGTAGAGGTGGACATCACCATCAACAACCCCAGCCTACAGGCCCGTAAAAAGACCGAGGTGGAGATCCTTAAAGTAATTCATAGGGAGGTCTATGCCAAGGCAAAAATAAAGATCAATATAAAGGTGGATGCCCCTGCTGCTAAGCCCAAAGTCAATGAGATCAAGGGCAAGCCCATTCCCGGCATTCAAAATATCATTGCTGTAGCCTCTGGCAAGGGTGGGGTAGGAAAATCCACGGTCACCGCCAATTTGGCCGTGACCTTGGCCAAAATGGGCTTTAAAGTGGGTCTTTTGGATGCCGATATTTATGGCCCCTCCATGCCCATTATGTTTGATGTGGCCCAAGAGAAACCTTTGGCGGTCAATGTCAATGGCAAGTCCAAAATGAAGCCTGTTGAAAATTACGGGGTAAAATTGCTCTCTATCGGGTTCTTTACCCAGCCCAACCAAGCTGTGATTTGGAGGGGGCCCATGGCCTCCAAGGCGTTGAACCAAATGATCTTTGATGCCCATTGGGGCGCGTTGGATTTTATGCTGTTGGACCTCCCCCCGGGAACTGGCGACATTCATTTGAGCATCATGCAGGCCATGCCGGTCACCGGTGCCGTGGTGGTCAGCACTCCACAGGAAGTGGCTCTGGCCGATGCCAAAAAAGGGGTGGCCATGTTCCAACAAGAGTCCATTAACGTACCTGTATTGGGCATTGTGGAAAATATGGCCTATTTTACCCCAACGGAACTTCCTGAAAATAAATATTATATCTTTGGAAAAGAAGGGGCCAAAAACCTTTCAGAAGATTTAGGGGTTCCCTTTTTGGGTCAGATTCCCTTAGTGCAGAGCATACGGGAAGCCGGCGATGTAGGCCGCCCAGCGGCATTGCAGACGGCTACACCTACTGAAGCGGCATTTGAGGAACTCACTAAAAATGTGGTGCAGCAGGTAGTGGCGCGCAATGAGAGCATTCCGCCGACCGAGGCAATTAAAATAACGACCATGGCAGGATGTGCTGCCGTTAAAAAGAAGTGATTATGGCAACATTGACTTCAGATGAGCTTTGGCAAAATGTGGAAAAGGCACTGGAAGAAATCCGTCCTTTTTTACAGAGTGATGGCGGTGATATTTCTTTGATCTCCATTGATAATGAGAATTCCGTTAAGGTCAAATTAGAGGGGGCCTGCGTAGGCTGTTCCGTAAACCAGATGACCCTAAAGAGCGGCGTTGAGATGACCATAAAGAAATATGCCCCCCAAATAGAGGAGGTCATCAATATTGCTTAGGCCATACCTGATACATATCATACTTTTTCAACGATTGGGGGCGATACCTTTACCCAAAATTCCAAAAGTACTTTTTACATGATCAAGACCGATATATTGATAATTGGCGCTGGACCTACGGGTCTATTCGCCGTTTTTGAAGCGGGACTCTTACAGTTAAAATGCCATTTGATAGACGCCTTGCCCCAACCTGGTGGACAGTGTTCAGAAATCTACCCCAAAAAGCCCATCTATGACATCCCCGGTTTTCCGGAGGTGCTGGCGGGCGATCTGGTGGATAACCTCATGGAACAGATCAAACCCTTTCAACCCGGTTTTACTTTGGGCGAAAGGGCAGAGACCATCCAAAAACAGGAAGACGGTTCCTTCGTGGTCACCACAAACAAGGGCACACAGCACCAAGCGCCCGTAGTGGCCATTGCCGGTGGATTGGGTAGCTTTGAGCCCAGAAAACCACAATTGGCAGGCCTAGAGAAATTTGAGGATAAGGGTGTCAACTATTTTATCAAAGATCCGGAAGTGTATCGGAACAAACGGGTGCTCATTGCCGGAGGCGGTGATTCCGCTCTGGATTGGAGTATCTTCTTGGCCGAAGTGGCTTCTGAGGTCACTCTGGTACACCGCAGAAATGAGTTCAGGGGCGCACTGGATTCTGTTGAAAAAGTACAGTACTTAAAAAACAAAGGCAAGATCAATTTGATTACCCCTGCTGAAGTAGTGGGCCTAAAAGGTGCTGATGATCTAGAGGCCGTCACGGTACGCAAGATGTCCGATCCACAAGAGGACTTTGAACTTGCTGTGGATCATTTTATCCCCTTGTTCGGGCTGTCCCCCAAACTGGGTCCCATTGCCGATTGGGGCTTGGAAATAGAAAAAAATGCTATAAAAGTGGATAATACGCTGGACTATCAGACCAACATACCAGGCCTTTACGCCATTGGAGACGTCAATACCTATCCCGGGAAACTGAAATTGATTCTTTGTGGTTTCCACGAAGCTACTTTAATGTGCCAGAGTGCCTACCAACGTATTTTTCCAGATAAAAAATATGTGATGAAATATACGACCGTTGGCGGCATAACCGGGTTTGATGGCTCTAAAAAGGAAGCCCCTAAGGCGGTTGTGAAAAGTATAGATTAGTATAAAGGAGTTAGGAAATTTTGAATTTGTTTGATAGTGAATCAGTGAATCAGTGAATCAGTGAATCAGTGGGTTAGTTAGGTGGTGGGTTAGGATATTAGTGTTTCAAAGATTATATTTTTAGACAATGACTATTCATCGTTTTGAAGATTTAAAAGTTTGGCAAAAAGCACAGGATTTAGCGGTATTGGTTTATCAAAATTTTTCAGACATCAAAGACTTTGGATTTAGGGACCAGATTACAAGAGCTTCTGTTTCCATTTCAAATAATATAGCCGAAGGTTTCGAAAGAAGTTCCAACCCTGACTTTAAGCGTTTTCTTTATTTTTCATTGGCCTCCAATAGTGAACTCAGGTCCATGCTATATCTTGCGGAAAGATTAGAATATATTAAAAGATCTTTAGCTTTGGAACACATAGATGAAACGAATGAAATTTCAAAAATGCTCTATGCCTTTATAAAATCAATGAAATGATGAGGAACAGTATTTTCACTAACCCACTAACCCACTAACCCACTAACCCACTAACCCACTAACCCACAACTGGTGCCATGTCAGATATCAAAATAAACATCACCGACCGAAACGGTACCCTTCACGAAGTGGATGCCCCAACCGATATGAACATGAACCTTATGGAAGTGGTAAGGGCCT
>CAKZLG010000249.1 GCA_937125035.1 uncultured Maribacter sp.
TAGAAATTCAATTAAGAAAACCTAAACATCGGTCTGAAAAACCGAGGTAATATAATGGGCCACTACCCTTTGTAAATAAGATTAAGAAGAATTTTTAGGAATAAAATAAAAGGGTGGGAAATCCCTTAATACTGACCGTTTTGAGCGGAGTCCATAATGCTAAACTGTTCATTGAGACTCCACCTTGACTCCAATTGATATGACCGCTTAGATTGAAGCCGACTGTCAATACCTTTACCATATAGGTTTAACAGCACTTTTTTCAATCACTCCTCCATGGTGTGGTATACGTTCTGAACATCATCATCCTCTTCTATTTTCTCCAAAAGCTTCTCAACATCTGCGGCTTCTTCCTCGCTCAATTGTTTCGTCACCTGCGGAATACGTTCAAAGCCAGAAGAGAGGATCTCAATGCCGCGGCCTTCCAGTTCTTTTTGAATGGCTCCAAAACTTTCAAAAGGGGCATAGATCAGTATGTCCTCCTCGTCCACGAACACCTCTTCGGCTCCAAAATCGATCATTTCCAGTTCCAGCTCCTCGGGGTCTATGCCATCGGCGGGGATACGAAAATTACAGGTATGGTCAAACATGAACTCCACGGAACCGGCGGTGCCCAGACTGCCATTGCACTTATTGAAATAACTTCTTATGTTGGCCACCGTGCGGGTATTGTTATCGGTAGCTGTTTCAATCAAAATGGCAATGCCATGGGGGGCATAGCCTTCAAACAGTACTTCTTTGTAATCCCCCTGATTTTTGTCCGAAGCCCTTTTAATGGCCCGCTCAATATTGTCCTTGGGCATGTTGACGGACTTTGCATTCTGAATGACTGCCCTTAAGCGCGCATTGGCATCCGGATCAGGACCTCCTTCCTTGACTGCCATGACAATATCCTTGCCTATTCTTGTGAAGGCCTTGGACATGGCTGCCCAACGTTTCATTTTTCTTGCTTTCCTAAACTCAAAAGCTCTTCCCATAGGTTGTATTATTTTAACGTTCCAAAAGTAACAAAAAAGTTGTTTTGCCCATTCGCCATAAATGGGCAGTCCTCTGTGCTTTCCGGTGAAAATGGGTATTCGTGCGGACTTTTGCCCTTAATCGCTCTCAATGATTTCCTCTATGGCCCTGGCCAAGGCAAAATCTTTTTCGGTAACGCCATTGGCGTCATGCGTATTGAGCCGTATGTTCACGGTTTTGTAAACATTGCTCCAATCCGGGTGGTGCCCTTGGGCTTCGCACTCAAAAGCGATACGGGTCATGACGGAAAAGGCCTCTTTGAAATCCTTGAACTCAAATGTGGTCTCAATGGCACCATCCACATATTCCCAACCATCCAGTTGCCCCAGATAGTCCTCTATTTGTTTGTCTGTAAATTTTTCCATAGTTGTAATTTTGTATGTTATTTTAAAACATGGTGATCAATGATTTCCTGATAGGAAAATTGCAAATTTTTTGGCAGTTTGTTGGTTTTGGGCAACACCGCCAAATAACGGTCTTCATTGGTGGTGTACACCCTTTTTAAAATAGGGTTGAATGTGCCCACTCGATCCAAAATTTCCTTTGTGAACTCTTCATGGTGCACCAAGTCCTTGCTTCCCAAGTGAAAAACGCCTGTTTTGTTCCTGTTGATAATATAATGAATTTGCTGCGTTAATTTATCATCATTGGTCACGTTTATAATAAGGTTTGGAAAAACCTCCACAGGTTCGTTCGCCAACACCAGATCTTTCATTTCCTTGATGCGGGGAGACCCATTTCCAAAAACCATGGGAATTCTCAGAATGCCCATCTTTTCTTGTGGCAAACGGAGCAACATGTTCTCTATCTTGATCTTCAATCTACCATAAATACTTTCAGAAAGGGTTTTGTCCGTTTCGTAGGATGGGTACTTGCTATAGGCGTCAAACACATTGGCAGAGGACAGAAAGTAGAGCCTGGCCTGGTGGTTCAACACATATTCCGTTAAATGTTGGTGGGCTATGATTTGGGCCGCAAAATGTCCCCGTAATGCGGATATGATGATATGGGGCTGCACGGAATTTAAAATGCCGAATAGATCATCCTCTTGAAGGTCATATTCATGGAATTGCTTATTCCCCTTAAAGGGCTCGCCGCCATTGCAATAGGTGCCATGGGTATCATAGTAGTTACATAGCTCCTTGTAGATGGCAGTTGGGTACTCTCGAAACCATTTACAAATACCCCGTTTCGGGTAGAGAAGGTTTCTGGGTCAATGCTGGGTACATTAGAGAAAAGCAACAGGTTACGACCAATGAGCGAGAACCTAGCCCTTGGAATACCTACTTTCGAGGTTAACTCAGTCGGGATATCGTAGCTGATGCTCATCTCCCTCAGCTTAAAGTAAGTGGCATCGTAAGTAGCCGCTTCTATGTTGTCGCGGTTGAACCCGTTACCG
>CAKZLG010000250.1 GCA_937125035.1 uncultured Maribacter sp.
GTGCCAACGGAACGGTTAGAGGAAATAAGGAAAAGATTATCCAAGGCCCACATCAACATTATCACGGACAAGAACACCATATTAATACAGCAGATCAAAGAGAACATCACCTATTTCGTGGAAAATGAACAGGACGGCATACCACAGAACCTCTCTACTTTTTTGGCGGACAGACTACCGTATTCCTACGCCCATTTGGCCCGTATGTTCTCCGACCAAACCTATTCCTCCATTGAAAATTATTACTTGCTCAAGAAAATTGATCTGGTAAAAAGCCTCATGGTAAAGGAGGGCCTTACCCTGACCGAGGTTTCCCACAGAATGGGCTACAGCAGTGTGGCACATCTCAGTGCCCAATTTAAACGGACCACCGGCATCAATCCCACTAGTTTTCAAAGAATCATCAAGAATCGGGATTAGGTTCAGCCGTATTGAGCCCGCCAAGAAAAATCGCGGTGGCACGGGCACAGGGCGGTGCCATGGCCCTTTTGTCATAATATCATAAGAGTTGGTGGAAATTGTATAACAGATGGGCTTCCGTTTTTACGGAAATTTGAACATGCAGAAAAAGAGAATGACACAAATTTTTGCCATCGTGCACCGCACCTTCAAAAAGTGGGTTACGCAGGCATCTGCCTCCAAGGCAAGTAAACCGGTCCTCACCTCCCAAAAGGAAGAGGATTCCTTTATTATGATCGTGGGGGGCATGAAAAAACGAATTGCATTCCAGGCCAACGTGGAAGAACAGACTTGTTCTTAACAAATGGCCCATTGTGGTATTTTATGTAGTGCGACTCCCATAAGTTCCCCCAGCGATTATGGCCATGGCAACTAAAAAATCAAGACCATCGCATGAAAAAGCTATACCTGAGGGCTAGCAGCATGGATGCTGTATTCTTTCAACTTCAAAATCAGTTCAAAGGACAATTCACAAAAGGGGCAGATGAGTATAGGTTGGAATTCCAACACAATGGGTCCAAAGGCAGCGTAATGGGATTTCAATAGGAACCTGATTTCAGTTATTTGTAATATAACGCGATTTTTGCGGAAGATACAGAGATCATTGGCATAGCCCCGCTCACCAATCCCATCTAATTTTTCCAGTGACCCCAGCTACAACAGCATTTTTTTCTTCGCTAAAAACCAGCATGTACAGATTACCAAAATCATGGTAAATGCCCATGCCAGTAATAATCGGCAGCCAACTCATCATGATAACAGGTCCTTGCTCACTCATGTAAGGACCACTTTTCTTCCCAAGGGACCTCACACTACGTGTAGCTATTTGGGGTCATACAATCTAAAAATAGCCTCTAAAATAAAAGAGCTCAACGCAGTGCGCCAAAAAGGTGCGGTGCGTTTACTTTTAATGAAAGGAATCGGTTACATGATATTGGCACTGGAAATGGAACAACACAAGGCTGATGGAAAAAAAAGAAAAACAAGGGATAACATGCTCTCATTGAAAGACATGGAGGCCATCACCGAAATGCCCAGTTTCATACAGGAATTTCCTGAAAGGGAGTATACGATATCCGGCTGTTGCAAGCAATCGGGATTGTCTCCTGCTAAATTGCAATACGGTTTCAAGAAACTGCATGCCACTACGGTAACGAATCACATTAGAAGGGTTCGCTTGGACCATGCTCGGCATTTAATGAGGGAAACCGATCTGAACATCTCACAGATCATCTATTCCATTGGCCTTACCAGTAGAAGCTATTTCTCAAAAATCTTCAGGAATCAATTTCACTGCAGTCCCAAGGAATACCGTAATACGCTTGGGCCTTAGAAGGTGGAAGGTAAAAAGGCAGGTCACGCCCATTGGGGTCTCTTTAGGGCCTTGGTAACCGGCCTTACCAAGGTACATTTTGGCAAGCACAAAAAAGAGGGTGCCCAAAAACTCTACTCTAATAACAACTGTAGGACAGAAGCAACGACTTTTTGGACACCCTCCTTTTCAAAACCGGTAAGGTGTTCTAGAACATAAAACCGACCCCAAGGGACAGCACTGCATTATGGGCATCCGCGTCCTCAATGATTTCGCTGAAACCGTAGGCGTACCTGGCCTGCACAAAAAAGGTCTGCAGTACTTTATATTCGGCACCTACGCTCAATTGAACATCCAATGTTTGAATGGCGTCCACATCAATGGTATTTCCGGCACTGGCCGGTGAGAAATCCAAGGATTCATTCACCTTAAAACCAAATTGTGGGCCGGCGTGTACATTGAGCCCATCAATGAGATAAAGTTTAAGGAGGACGGGCACCTGAATATAATCCAATTGAAATTCCACGGCGGGATCGCTCGGTGTACCCCCAATGTCAAAACCCTGTCTGGCATAGAATACTTCCGGTTGTAGGGAAAGGCGTTCCGTTAAGGGTGCTTCGGCCAAAAGACCGGCGTAGAAGCTGGTGCGCCCATCGGGGCTGTCATAGCCATCGCCCGTAACCGTGCTAAAATTAAGACCGCCCCTAAAGCCCAATTGAAATTCATTGGACCATGCCTGTGCGGACATGGAGGTGGTCGCTAAAATCAATAAAATCGAAATAAATCCTTTCATCATATATGTTTTAATCTGTTAGGATTCAAAAATATTCAAGTCCGCAAGGAGGTCTTTGCTCATATACCCCATTATCTTAATACTTTTGTATGCTTGGTTCATTTCACTGCTTTGGCAGAAGGAAAACGAACCCAATACCCATAAATGTCCGCAAATGGCCCAGAATGATTTTTTTACGATAAAGAATTGATGCGTTCCTGTCAATACCTTTGGTGTAAGGCCTTTACATTTGAAAAGGTCCATAAGGGGCCGTAGAAATCATTAATAAATTTAAATTTTTAATTATGAAAGGAATAAATACCGTAGCCATAGCCTGTCTGCTATTTTTCATGGGCACGCTGAACGGCACATCGCAATCAGAGAACAACCAGATATTATCTGAGGTTGAAAACCCAGGCCAACATGAAGTGTTTGAATTGGTGAGCAAGGACAAAAACCTATCTACTTTTGCTGTTTTGGCCGTTTTATCTGGTCTCTACAATTCTCAAGCTGACATGGATGGATATACGTTGCTCATTCCCACCAATGATGCATTTAAGGACATGACCATAGAAAGGTTCAATGAGCTAACGGACCCCAAGAACAAGAGTGAACTGGTCAAGTTCATTAAGTACCACACCTTGCCAGAAAAACAAATGGCCATGGATTTTAAGGATAACATGGTCATCACCACAGATACATCTGATGAAATTTCGGTCTCCAAAGATCAATATGACAATGTATTCATAGGTGGCGCAAAAGTGATCAAGGCCAATATTGAGGCCTCCAATGGCGTGGTACATGTAGTGAATGGGGTTATTGATCCCAATGTATCCCTAGCTATGGTAGACTGATCTCCGTACTTAACCAGAAAGCAAATCATTCGTTTGGAGTGCTGCAATGGGGGGATTTTCTCCTGTTGCAGTTTTTTTGTTCCATAGAATGTAGTGATGCACAAGCGCGAGACCTTTTAATGACTATTTCAACCGCTGTCTGATACAGATGACGGAAAGTAAGCTAGCGCTGACCCCGTCCATATGGGCACTCAACTTCATTTCCAGGTCATAGGGTAGGGACTGATTGATCAATAGCTTCAACAGCCGGACCAGGTTTTTTTCCGCCCGTAATAAATCATCATCCTTCAGCAAATGGCAATTCAGTTCCTCAAAGCCATAGGTGTACTTCCAAGACGTAAAGAGGTCTGGCAACGATTTGTTCTTGTCGTCCATCGCAAAGAAAAAGTCGATTTCCGATTTCAGTTCGCTGAGGAAAGTCAATCTTTCAAAAGCCCGTTCTTCATAAAATGTGGCCACAACGGGCTGTCTTTCGTAAATGGCAAAATCTATGTAGCAGTGCATCGTTAACTTATACACTTCGGCAAGCTTGTTCAATAGACTCAATATGTTGTTGGGGTCTTCCAAAATTTTTTTCTTAAAAGTAGGCCAAGGTCTTGGAATTCATTACTGTAAAAAAAACAACCCTTATCGTAATAAATAGGAATGCGGACCTTGCATTGTTATTTATATGGTTATGGGCCAACGCAGTACGGCGTACCTATCAGGGGCTTCTCTTGGCCCAAGGACCATCAAAGAGGGAAGAAAAGAAGTCAGTGGTGGGTGGGCCGGCATTTAGTGCTGCCCGGTAAAATAAGCCATCCCAAAGAGGTGTCCATTCCGTAACATCGTGCTTTTCATTCCGTTAAGATCAACTCAACGGGATAGCATCAAACTCTGAATTTTTAGAGACAGCAGCCAACCTGCATACTATTTACCTTAGAAAAGTGAAAGCGCGCAAAATGAGAAGCGTGCCCAATACACAACATATAGTATAAACCCTAAAATAAAAAAGTATGAAAACGGACACTAGAGAGATCAAAGATCAATTGGAAGAAATTTTAGAAAAGAACAAAGATGCTCACAAAGGCTATCATAAGGCCGCCGAAAATGTAGATGATGCCAGCCTTAGACGCTATTTTGAACGAAAGGCGGAAAATCGGAAGACCTTCAACAAGGCACTGGAAAGCGAAATGGTGAACCATTATGAGGGGTTTGACACCGATGGAAGTTTCAAAGGCAGCATGCACCGTACTTGGATGGATGTAAAATCACTTTTTTCCGGAAATGATGATGAGGCCATGTTAGAGGAATCCATAAGAGGGGACGAGGCGGCTGTAGAGGAGTACAAAGATGTACTCAATGATACCACGTTGCCCGCTGGCATTGCACAGCTGATCCGCCAGCAGAAGGATGAAATACAGAGTACGCTGTCCCAAAACAGGACCATGGAGGATATACGTTCCTAAGCTGCGCGCCATATAGGCAAAGGTAGAAGAGGAAGTTTAAAAAGTCGGGTATTGAGTTGGTTTGAGCGCAGTGGGAATAATAAGGTACATAGTACCAAAACTTCTCACCTCCGATCTTACTGGCGGTCAAAGGTACCCTGCACTTTTTGAACCTCCTCTTTTTTTATGCGCTCGCTGAGTTTTTTACCCTTTGGACGAGAGAATGGAGGCTAGGGTAGTGGGCGATTAAAGGAGCGTGTCAACAACGGTTTTTTTAATTGTAGCAATGATTAAACGGATACAACAACCCATTTTGGTCGTTAACGTTTTCTTTTGAAAAAAAGAAAGTATGGGAACTATAAAAAGCAAAGGCCCTGCAGTTTGGGTCATGCTGGCCATTGTGTTGGCCTGTGTTGTATACCTCATTGTCATAGTATCAGTGGATATTTTTCAGAACGGGGCAGAGGAACAGGGTTCCGAGCCCGCTGTGGAGCTCCAGTCCTCACAGTAATTGAGAGCGTTGGGCAGGTACCATGTGGCCAAAAAAGGATGAGCCTAGATACAAAGAATCCCCCGCCGGTATCTGTTATAGTCCCTTTGGTTCTGAATGCCAAAAAAACACCACAAAGGATGCCACTTGCATCCCTACATGCACCGCTCTAAACGCCAAAAGAAAAGGGCGTGGTTCGAGGTTTCAAGAATTGGGGAGTCGCCTTTTTTACATGCCGGGTGTGATACACTTTACGGTGTGCACCTGTATCCAAAACCATTGTTTTTATTGAGCCCCTATTTATTTTTTTAGGAAACATAGGGCTGTGTTTTTAGGAGTACTTTGGATAGTACAAAAAAAACAAAGCAAACACCCTATGCAAGAAATAAAAGAGCATGCCACGTTATTTCCCTTCTCACAATATGAGAGGCCAGAGAGTTATGTTAGCGCAGCAGATCAGGAAAAACACCCAAAGAAAATAAGGGTTTTTCAAAAGAAAATAGAAGATTTCATTTTACAGGAAGGTTATCCGTGCATTGCCGCAAGAACCTCCATTAATTCAAAAGCCTTCGCTTTTGGCATTTTTGATAAAATGGATTGTTGGCGGACGGATGGGGAACTTGCCCATGGGCTCACCCGCTATTTGCATGAGATGGCCACAAAACCAAGCAATTACCTAACGTATATTGCTATTTTTGAGTTTGATGGCTTTCAGGACGAGAAACAGTATGAGACCGCCATGTGGTCCTTATTGAATAGGCTCGCCCTATTGAGCGATAAACATTTTCCATGGCCCGAAAAGGTGAGCGACAATCCTACAGATGCCCAATTTGCCTATTCCTTTGGTGGCAGGGCCTTTTATTTGGTGGGTATGCATCCCAAGAGCAGCAGAAAGGCCAGAAGGTTTCCGTACACGGCCATTGCCTTTAATCTACATTCACAATTTGAGGCCTTAAGGAAAAAACATAGATATGGCAGAATCAAGCAGGTCATACGAAAAAATGACCTCCGCTTTTCCGGAAGCATCAACCCCATGTTGAGTGATTTTGGTAAGGGCCTGGAAGCACCACAATATTCGGGCCGTGCCGTATCACCCCAATGGGAATGTCCTTTTAAGAAAGAAATCATTTCATCATGAGCAAATTCCAAACAATTCCCCCTAAATCCGGAACGGCATTTCGTATCAAAAAAGGCCAGTTCCTGCAGGTTTTATGTCCGGACGGGCAACAGGTTTCGGATATGACCGCCCACAATGGCCATGACCTGCAAGAGTGTCTTAGCAATGGCAAAACGTTTGATTATGAGCAATCACTACGGCTGACCACGGGCCATATGCTCTACAGTAATATGAGCAATCCCATGCTGAAGCTGGAACGGGATACCTGTGGGGTACATGACTTTCTTCTGGCGCCGTGTTGTTCGGCCACCATGGAACATTTCTACGATATCAAAGGGAAACACCCTTCATGTCTGGACAATTTGTTCATGGCTTTGCGGGAATATGAAATAGAACGCTGGTCCATACCCACGGCCTTCAATATTTTTATGAACGTGGAGATAGATGAGGAGCTCAGTATACGTGTTGAGCCCCCTAAGGCGGTTGCCGGGGATTATGTCATTTTCAAGGCATATATGGATCTGATCATAGGCCTCACGGCCTGTTCCGCGGCAGATTCCAACGGCAATGGCTTTAAATCCATACAATACAGGATTTTGGAAGATCTTGACGCTTAGGTCTGGGGGGTGGTGCCCGGGTTATCTATTATTCTAAGAATAGATGCTTTAGGACAAAACAAACCCACCAATTAATAGTACGTTTAGTACCTAATCAAAAAAAATAGAAGCATGAAGACTTTAAAATATATTGGGGTATCCATAGGAATGCTCGTAGCAGTGGCCGGTTGTAAGGACACCATGAAGGAAAATAAAAAAGAAGCGAGGGTAGAGGCCCAAACTCCGGTGCTCAAAGAACAATGGAAGTCCAACAACAATGACTGGACAGAAGGGGAGGACCGGGCTACGATAACCGCCCATCTCTCCAATGAAAACAGGTTTGATCAATTTGGTAGGGCGCTTAGAAGTGCTGACCTGCATACCGCATTGGACAGTCTGGAGAGCGCCACCCTCTTTGTGCCCACCAATGAGGCTTTTGAACAATTGAACGAACGTACTTTGGCCATTTTGAAAACACCCGGAAAACAGGAACGTCTCACCGAAATCCTCAAATACCATATTGTTGAGGGGAAAACCTACGATGCTGAGAGCCTGCGTTCCACCATACGGTTGAACGAGGGTCAATTGCGTCTCAAGACCATGCAGGGGGGCTACCTTGCCCTCACCCTACAAGATGGTGACCTCACCATTACCGATGAAATGGGCACGGTATCCGCGATCACCATGGCGGAGATGAGGGCCACGGACGGGGTCATACATGGTATAGAGGCCATGTTGATGCCCCAATGAGACAGGCCATGACCCCAAGGATAGGGATAGTAAACTAGTTTTAGATGTTGATCAATTTTAAAAAGGAGGGATTGGAGGTCATCTCCCATGCGGCCCACGGTCTTCTAGCAGGCAAAATAGCCAATGAGCTGCACCACCATGTCCGCAATGACCATTGGGTGGATACACTGGCCACAATCATGGGCCATGACGATGAGCAGTTGGCCCCTTCGGCAAAAAATTGCATCTCGGAGCTGGGCATGCCCTTGGATTTCATGGAAAATAGCATACCTCCAGAAAAATCATTGGCCCACGCCCAAGCGGTCTATGACAAGATGATGCTGAAATCGTCTTGGGCGGCGCTCCTATTATCCTATCATTTGGAATTTCTGTATGCTGAAACGGCGAAAGGCTCGAAGGATTTCGAGAAGTTTTTGAAGAACCTACGAAAAAACAGGGAGGAGTTGTGCACGTTGCACGGAACGAATCCCGGTGAAATGGGCAAAGTATACCAGCTCATGGTATTTTCAGACCGATTGTCGCTTATTTTGTGCCAAGATGAGGTGCCTGCTGCAGGAAGGGAGGTGGAGATCAACCAATCCGTGAATGATGAACGCTATTTCGTTCACCGGTCAGCAGACAGTTCTTTGACCGTGCGCCCTTGGTTGTTTCAGAAGGACCATTTCAAGCTACAGGTGGATGCGCGCTATGTCAAGGAGATAAAATTTGCGGATGAAGCCGCGTTTGAACGGGCATTGAGCAGCTCAGATATCCGTTTAAAGTCATTTGTTTTCAAAAAAACTTCATAACCCATGCGGTGGCCCAAGGTGATTTGCAACTGCAAACGAAATGATAAAACCATACGGTGTTTTTGAAGTAGAGTATATGCAATCGGTCTTCTCCTTTTCCCAAGCTTGGGACCCATATTGGTCAATATTCCCCTTGATGCTTAAAATCGCCCCAGCGGGGTCTGTCCGTGGCTTTTAAGGGTATCTGCATGCCGTTTGTGGTTTCCATCCAAAGATAAAGCTCTTGCAACATTTTTTTAATGGTATCTTGCTTACTGGCATCGTCTATGAGATTGTACATTTCATGCGGGTCGTTCTCCAAATCGTAAAGTTCGTTGCGGTCCCAAATACCATGATAACGTATGTATTTATACTTATCCGTGCGCATACCAAATACCGTTGGTGTCATGGGAAAGTCGTTTTCCCAGTAATATTCATAAAAAATCTTATCCCGATGGCCACCTGGGTTCTCCCCGGTCAATATGGGCACAAAGGAAACCCCAGGCATATTGGTGGGCTGTTTTATACCAGCTTCCGCCAAGATGGTTGGGGCAATGTCTATGTTCTGCACCATGGCCTTGGGTGTGATTCCCCCGCTGAATAGCTCGGGACACCGAACCAGCAGAGGCACTTTTACGGATTCTTCGTAAAAATGCCGTTTGTCTATGAGGCCATGTTCGCCCCAGCTGAAACCGTTATCGCCCATGTAAATGATCATGGTGTCGTCATCCAGGCCTTCACTCTCTAAGTATTCCATTACGGAGCCTATGCTTTCGTCCACGCCCAAAAGAGTTTCGCAATAAGCCTGCACCAGTTCCTGCATATCCGTATTACCATGGTACATGTAATCCACGCCATGCCAGCTCACCCGTTGGTCTGCCACCCATTTGGGCCATTTGAGTGTTCGCCATTCACCCGTTTTGGTCTGGTCATAGGTAGGGGGCAGTTCAATCCTTTTCCCCTTGTACCGCCCTTTATGGCGTTGTGCCGGTTGAAATGCCGCGTGTACCGCCTTGTGGGAAAGGTATAAAAAGAAGGGCTTTTTTTTGTCCCTGTCCTTCAGCCAATCTATGGCGTGCTCCGTGAGCAGGTCGGTAATGTAGGTGGAATCACTATAGGTGGTGCGCTTACCATTGATGTTGATGGTGGGATTGTAATAAACGCCCTGTCCATAAAAACTTTCCCAATGGTCAAAGCCCGGTCTGGGGTCATCAGTTGCGTCTCCCATATGCCATTTGCCAAGGAAGGCCGTCTGATAGCCCCCTGTTTGAAGGTATTGTGGAAAATAAGTAAGATTACCGGGGTCTGGCGCCTGGTTGTCCACAATGGTGTGGGTATGGGAAAACAGCCCCGTTAAAATGGAGGCTCGGCTCGGGGAGCATAAGGAAGTAGTGACAAAGGTATTGGGCAAATAGGCACCTTCACGGGCAAGACGGTCCATATTCGGAGTTTCCAACCAAGGTACCTTCCCGGTAAACCCCATGTAGTCATAGCGGTGATCGTCCGTTAAAATGAAGATGATGTTTCTACGCTTCTTAAGGTGGGCCTCGCCATTCGTGTCCTTTGAAGGAAAAGATGGGGCGGCTACCAAATGAAAGCTGAAAAAGAGGAAATAGACCATTTGGGTTTTACGGAAAAGGACCAGGATGTTTTTCATTGTTGCTTACGTTGTATGACCCTAAGATAGGAAAATTAACGCTGTTCGCCTCAAGGGTATGGGATCATGTTAAAGCGCTACAACTGTCTCACCTAGTGTCCCTAGGGTTTTTGGATAAAGTCCGTTGGTCCAAATCACAAAGACGTGGCAGGTGGGGTTTGAGCAAAACAACATAAAAACATCGCTTAACCACATGTATCTTATAGATTACAACAAAAGTAGGAAAAAACGTACTAAAGATTCTATGTTTGAGTTTTGAATGTATTCTTATAAACTCTAAATATGATACCGAAACCATTATATCAATTTGTATTGGCGCTCCTAATGTGCCCCTTATTTCTACAGGCACAAGCCCTCGTGGTTACTGGTGATGAACAGGCGACCACGACCAATGCGGCCACGGCCACGGTGGTGGCCCCTGACCTGACGATCACCTCGGCCACGGCCATTACGGACTTTACGGTATCCATAACCAATTCTTTCACGCCATCGGACCAGCTGG
>CAKZLG010000251.1 GCA_937125035.1 uncultured Maribacter sp.
TAGGACGCCAGGTTTTCATCCTGGTAACAGGGGTTCGATTCCCCTACGGGCTACAGATGAAGGGGAAGACGCCCCACAAAGAAATAAATAAATAGAAATGGCAAACCATAAGTCGGCATTAAAGAGAATCAGAAGAAACGAAGCGGTCCGTCTGCGTAATAGGTACCAGCATAAAACAACGCGTAATGCAATAAAAAAATTACGTGCTGAAGAAAATAAAAAGGATGCCGAGGCTTTGTTGCCAGGAGTAGTGAGCATGATCGATCGTTTGGCCAAAAGGAACATTATCCACTCCAATAAGGCCGCGAACTTAAAAAGTAAGCTTACCAAGCACGTGGCTGCCTTATAAGCACATCCATTTTGTACGGTTTTATGAACCCTCTTAGGTAAGAGGGTTTTTTTGTGCCGTTAAATCAAAGGATCCATGTACCCGTTATTTTTACTGTCATAAACCCTGACACTGGAATATTGCCATTGCGACGGCAAATAGCTTGTCCTGTGTGAAACGTTCTGGGGTAGGTTGTGTCCTCTATGTTATGGTCTTAATGTAAAGGCCCATGTGAACAATGAAAACCAATGAAATGATGTAGACCGTAAGAACGCACCGAAAAATTTAAAAATGGGAAGCCAAAGGTCGGCAACCTTAAAATGTTGCCCAAAGTCATGGCTTTCTGTTAGGGACAGGTTCTTTTGTTTCAATAAAACGTTTCTTGTTCTAAGGAGGGTTTATTTGTTTTCACTGCTTTGACCCTATCATTTATTTCCTTTTGGGCAAGGAATATTTACTACGCATAGTGCCATTGAAAAAAAGCCATAACTTCTGAGGTCTGTCCTTATTTGATCATTGATCCATGGCTCGTGGTGGTGTAGCCTATATATCATGGGTCAGGGATGGACTGCGACCGTTCTGAAATGACTTTTTCCTTGCCCTGAAAAAACCATAACAAAAAATGATGTTCATCACCACTATCAAAATTCTTCCTATGGTTTGGAATTCATAGTCGTACCAAATGGCCGGTTTTAAATAACCGGTAATAAAAAGAATAGGAAAGATGGAATGGAAGATGACGAGTCCAATCGTTATCCAATACATTAAATTGTATTTTTTGATACTTGGCCCAGGGTAAGGTTGTAGCTGGGATAAATACATGATCGAAAACAGGACAAGGGCGAAGGACGCCAAGGTATATGCGTAGTACAGGCTGATCTCAAACGGATTCTGAAAAATGCAATTGATGAGGTAGGCTGTGAGCACGGCAAAAGAGACCCACTTGATCAAATTTTTCTTTTTTTGGGATTCGACCAATTGCCATAATACATGAAAATAAAATCCAAAATAAATCAGGTCATAAACATTGTAGATAATGTCATTGTCAACCGTTCTATCCGGAAAAATGGCAAATGTGCTGGAATACCGTATAATATGGCCCAATAGCTCGTTTAATAAAGTATAAGCCAGTATCAATGGCAGGTATTTCAGAACAGTGTCAAAGTACTTTCTATAATACTTCAAGGATAAGAAGAACGTTACCAAATAGAAAAAGATAGGGAAGTTGTTCTTTGCTATTTCAACATATTCGGTCGGCATCTCAAAAATCGCTATGAGGCGGTGGGCCAGATCCACTTCTGTTTAAAGTTAGGCTCGTGCCCCTGTATAAATTGGTGTTCAGCGAGAGGGAAGGAACGAGACTGGCATGTGATTTACCGTTGTTCTTGAATAAGGATCCCATACCATTGTTGCCATTTGTCGTTCGGTCAATGATTAATGCTGGTTTACCATCGTCCCCAATGTAAAAGGCATAGTGCTCTCCTCCTTTTTCCAAGGTAGGCACTAAGAACAGGGAATTCTGTCGTGGATGAACCACAGCTTTGCCATCTGAAAATAGTTGTTCATTGGGGTAATTGGCAAAATAAATACGCATGTTGGTCACCTTTTCCACCCCGGCGCTCTGTGCCTCTTGCTCCACATAAGCTATGTATTGTTTTAGAACAGCAAGGTCAAAATCCACAAAACGGGCCACTTCAAAATTTTCCTGGGGAGCTCTTCGTTTTGTTTCATAATTTTCTATGAGCGGCACTCTGTGCGCTGAGTAATTGTTGTAAATGGCCTCTGCCTGTTCCAGTGAAATGATTTGCTCTGGGGCTTTGATCAATTCAGCAGGTGTATCCTGTGGCTGGGTCGTTTCTTCTTGATTGGGCTTCTGTTCCGCATTTCCCTTACAGCTGGCAAAGAGCAGGGCAATCGTCACCATGGCCATGGCAGCACGCATTGATGGTCTTACGTTTTTCATTCTTTACGTTTTTAAAATTTTCAGCAATAGGGGGAAGTAGGTTAAAGATATGATTTTATTTTAACATCAAAAGAGAAAGGCCCAGCGCATTTGCGCTGGGCCTTTCTCCAATTTGAAATAGTTGATTTTTACATCATTGGTTCATGGTCATCAAGAACTCTTCATTGTTTTTTGTCTGCTTAAAGCGTTGTTCTATAAATTCCATGGCCTCCACCGGATTCATATCGGCCAAGTATTTTCTCATGATCCACATGCGCTGTAGGGTGTTCTCATCTAACAATAGGTCATCTCGCCTGGTGCTTGAAGACGTTAGATCTATGGCCGGGAATATCCTTCTATTGGCGATCTTACGGTCCAATTGGAGTTCCATGTTCCCAGTACCCTTGAATTCTTCAAAGATGACCTCGTCCATTTTCGATCCGGTTTCCGTAAGCGCTGTAGCGATTATGGAGAGGGATCCGCCACCCTCAATGTTTCTTGCCGCACCAAAGAATCGTTTTGGCTTGTGCAGGGCGTTGGCGTCCACACCGCCGCTCAACACCTTACCGGATGCTGGTTGTACGGTATTGTAGGCCCTGGCCAACCGGGTAATGGAATCCAGGAGAATGACCACATCATGTCCACACTCAACCAAGCGCTTGGCTTTTTCCAAGACAATGTTGGCCACCCTAACGTGTTCAGTGGCTTCTTTATCAAAGGTAGAGGCCACCACTTCGCCCCGCACATTGCGCTGCATATCGGTCACCTCTTCTGGTCGTTCATCAATTAATAGGATGATCTGGTATACCTCCGGGTGGTTGGCGGCAATACCATTGGCTATATCCTTAAGCAGCATGGTCTTTCCCGTTTTGGGTTGGGAAACGATCATGCCCCTTTGCCCTTTTCCTATGGGGGAGAACAGATCTATGATTCTAGTGGAAATGGTGCTCTGGCGTTCTGCCAAATTGAACTTTTCCTGTGGAAACAAAGGGGTAAGGTGTTCAAAGGATACCCGGTCCCTAACCACTTGGGGATCAATGCCATTGATCTTGTTCACTTTGATCAACGGAAAATATTTCTCACCTTCCTTTGGAGGCCGTACATTGCCCAAAACGGTATCTCCGGTCTTAAGTCCGAAGAGGCGTATTTGGGACTGCGACACATAGATATCATCCGGTGAGGACAGATAATTGTAGTCTGAAGATCTCAAGAAGCCGTAGCCATCCTGCATGATGTCCAAAACGCCCTCACTGGCAATAATGCTGTCAAACTCGTATTCAGGTTCCTTATACCTGTTTTTGAGATCCTTATCAAAATTACTCTTGTCGTACCCTGAGGTTCTGGGAGTACTTTGTTTTTTTGGATTTGGATTTTTATGTTGTGGTTGTGGTTGGGTCTTGTTGTTGTTGTTATTGGAATGGTCTTTTTTGTTGCCTTGGTTCGTGGCCTGCGCCCGCGCCCTGGGCTTGGCCCTTTCAGGTTTGTCCTGGGTGCCTGTTGGGGCACTTTCCTTAGCTTCGGCGGGGCTTTCTGCGCTCTTGGGAGCCGCTTGTTTTTTTACTTCTTTATGGTCCACTTTGCGTACAACACGCTTTCTGGGTTTGGGGGAAGTAGTCTCGCTGGAGCTTGGCGCCACGGCCACTGCCGCTTTGGGATTGGCCGC
>CAKZLG010000252.1 GCA_937125035.1 uncultured Maribacter sp.
AGATTCCCAACTTCTTTACACCTGATGGTGATGGTCAAAATGATTTCTGGATACCGAGAAACATAGAACAGTTTCCAGAGATACTAATAAAAATATTTGACCGTTATGGTAGAGTGGTTTCCGAACGGGCCCATGATGCACAAGGTTGGGATGGTAAATACTCTGGGAATGAGCTGCCCACGGGAGATTATTGGTATGTGATCCAGTTGAACGGAGCATCGGACGAGCGGGAATTTGTTGGTCATTTCACCCTGTACAGATAAAACTTAAAAAAGAACTATGCGTAATAGAATTTTGACCCTGTTTCTTTTCATTGGTACCTCTGTATCATGGGGCCAAGAATTGACCATACCCCAATTGTCACAGTATCTGGCGGACAACCCCTTCGTAATGTCGCCCACCTATGCCGGTATTGGGGACCATGTTAAGATCCGCGTCAACGGGCTTACCCAATGGGTGGGCATCAAGGATGCGCCGGACACACAATCTCTGGCCGCGGACATGCGGGTAGGGGAGAAATCGGGCATCGGTACGTTACTCTACAATGACAGCAATGGGGAAACCAAGCAACGGGGCGCCAGACTGTCCTTTGCGCACCATTTGACGCTGGACCGTTATGACGATGAGTTTTTGAGCTTCGGCATATCGTACAACTTCAACCAATTTAGAATAGATATCGAAAATTTTGATGCCTTGGACCCAAGCGTAACGGATGATCGCGCCACAACCAACCACAATTTTGATGTGGGCTTTCTATATCGTTACGACAAGTTCTATTTCAGTGCCAATGCTTCCAACCTTTTGAACAAGGACCTCACCCAGTTCAATCCAGTCTTTGAGCCCAATACCTTGAGGAACTACTACGTGTATACAGGGTATAGGTATACCAAGAACAAGAACAGCAACTTGGAGATAGAGCCCTCTGTGTTCTTCCAATTGTTTGAGAGTGACGGCCGTTCCGTAACAGACCTTAACGTAAAGTTTCGTTGGTATGATTTTGAGGACTATTACTATGCCGGGGTCACCTATCGGTTCCTTAACGACCAAATTGGAAATCCGCTCTACATTGCCCCGATCGTAGGTCTTAAAAAGAATAATTTCTATTTTGGATACTCGTATCAGGTCATTTTGAACGAGATTTTAGGCTATAGTTCAGGGACCCACGTGGTCACCCTTGGGGTAGATCTCTTCCAAGGGATCAGTAATTGTAGGTGTACCTATTGATTGCACCGGCAATGGTTTACCTTTGCATGTCCTAAAACCCTTCTGAGAATGGGAAAAATTACAGTAGAGAACATCAAGGTGTTTGCCCATCATGGCTGTCTAAGCGAGGAGACCCGTATCGGTAGCGACTATCTGGTGACCTTAGCGGTGCACGGGGACCTTTCCAAGGCGTCCGTATCAGACAGTTTGGAGCACACCCTGGATTATGTGCACATCAATCAAATTGTGAAAGAGGAAATGGCCCTGCCCTCAAAACTTTTGGAGCACGTTGCCCAAAGGATTTTGGACCGTGTTTTCAAAGAATTGCCATCGGCACAAAAAGTAATGGTCCAAGTCTCCAAAGTAAACCCACCCATTAATGGTGATGTGGAAAAGGTCACGGTACGTTTAAAATTGAAGAGAACCTTAGAATAAGGTTTTGATAACTTGGGATAAGGCATTACCTTTGCCTTCCAAAAATCATGGCATCGTGGCCGAGTGGCTAGGCACAGCTCTGCAAAAGCTTGTACAGCGGTTCGAATCCGCTCGATGCCTCCAAAACCTTCCCAACCGGAAGGTTTTTTTATACCAGTTTTTTCCTGATGGTCACGGCTGTAGTAGGAATACCAGAAATATGGCCGGCACAAAGTAAATGGCTATGGTCCTGGCCCCATCATAATCCTTGGCCACGCGTTGGCCAAAGAGAAGCATAAGTAATGCCATACACGATAAAATGGCGCCGTACAGGGCAAGCACAGAGGAACCTTCCATAAGGATTTGATAGATGCCCACGGCGCAAAAAAGCCCTGCCACCACTTCCGTGAACAGCACAACGCCCAAAAGCAAAGGGACAGTGTTTTTAAAGGGGGTTTTGGAAAAATGGCCCTTCAACCAGCTCAGGTTGCCCTTCCAATCCAGTAGTTTATCCATGCCGCTCTGTAAGAAGGTAATGACCATAAACAACAGTAATAAAAGGACCGTGGCATTTTGTAAGTAAAGGTTCATCTTATGTGGTTTTGGTGGCTTTTTTATGCAAAAGCCGGGTTAGTTTTATGGATAGATCCGTAAAAATGATCTTGGCATTGCCATTACGTTCCACATGGTGCATGGCATTCTCAAGCTCCGCAACGATGTCAAGGATGTTGTTCTCATGCACAAAGGGCGCAAATTTCTCCAATTGAAATCCGTCAGTATGTATGTTCATATACGCCAGTTCTTGTACGCCGTAATTGAGCATAAGGGCCTGGCGCATGGCCATGATACAATAGTGAAGGAATTTTTTTTGGGTTTCCCTACCGGTCTTGGCAAGCTCTTCGCTCCAGAGCAACAGCTCGTGAATGGCGCTTTTGTTCCCCTTGGCCTTAAAGGCGCTCCTTACCCATTGTATGAACCATTTTTCAAAGACAAGGTCCTCTGAATCTCGGTTAAGAAGGTCCAATGCCTTATTGAAATTACCATTGGCCTCATGCGCCATTCGCATGGCCTCTTGTTGGGTGGCCCCACGTTTTACAAGCGCCTCGGCCATGGTATCTTGGGGCAATGGGGGGAAGTGAAGGATTTGGCATCTGGAGCGTATGGTCTGTATGATTTGTTCCTCCTCTTGGCAGAGCAATAAAAAAACGGTTTTTTCAGGCGGCTCCTCAATCAACTTCAACAATTTATTAGCCGCCGCATTGTTCATGCGCTCGGCCATCCAGATGATCATGACCTTATAGCCGCCCTCGTAGGCCTTCAAAGAGAGTTTCTTTACAATATCCTGAGCCTCGTCCACCCCAATCTGACCTTGCTTTTTTTCAATATCTATGCAGCGGTACCAATCAAACAGGTTGCCGTAGGGCTGCTCATGGACAAATTGGCGCCACTCTTGCATATAATGGTTGCTGACCGCATGTTTCTTTATCTTCTCTGAAGTGGCCACTGGAAAGGCAAAATGAAGGTCTGGATGGGCCATCTGTTCAAATTTTTGGCGGCAAGGGGCAATGCGGTCTTGGGCACCGTTATGGTTACAGATCACATACTGGGCATAGGCCAAGGCCATGGGCAAAAGGCCACATCCTTCTGGGCCCACAAAAAGCTGGGCATGCGGTATGCGCCCCGCATCGGCGCTAGAGGTCAAGTGCGCCTTGATATGTTGTAGTCCTAAAACCTGTTCAAATAACATGCCTTCAAAGATAGCGGTTTTCGCACATTACGGAATTGCCGGGGGCCGTTATAAATTATTGGCTTTATGCCAACCCAAAATCCATTAAATCTTTACATTTGTGGCTCACTTTAAAGGCAAAGCTTATGAAAACGTTGGACCATTTTAACTTTGAAAACAAAAAAGCCTTGATCAGGGTGGATTTTAACGTGCCCTTGAACGAAGAATTTGAAGTTACGGACACCAATAGGATCGCCGCAGCGAAACCCACTATCATCAAAGTTCTGGAAGATGGCGGCAGTGCCGTGCTCATGAGTCATTTGGGAAGACCTAAGGGCGAGCGGAAGCCGGAGATGTCCCTAAAGCATATTTGCGATGTGGTCTCTGACATCATAGGTGTACAGGTAAAGTTCGTGGAGGACTGTGTGGGTGATAAAGCGGAAAAAGCCGTTGCCGAACTGCAGAGCGGTGAGGTATTGCTATTGGAGAACCTGCGTTTCCATGCAGAAGAGGAAAATGGTGAGGATGCCTTTGCGGAGGCCCTTTCCAAACTGGGTGACATTTATGTGAACGATGCATTTGGTACCGCCCATAGGGCACATGCCTCCACTACCATTGTGGCCAACTATTTTCCCGGTCAAAAGTGTTTTGGCTATCTCTTGGCGAAGGAAATTGAGGCCATTGAAAAGGTGATGCGCACGGGTGAAAAACCGGTCTTGGCCATTTTGGGCGGCGCGAAGATATCCTCTAAGATCACCATAATAGAGAACATTTTGGACAAGGTGGACGATCTGATCATTGGTGGGGGCATGACCTATACCTTTATCAAAGCAAAAGGTGGCCAAGTGGGCGATTCCATTTGTGAGGATGATAAAACGGATTTGGCCCTGGACATTCTAAAGGCCGCATCTGAAAAAGGGGTGAACGTACATCTTCCGGTGGATGTTGTGGCTGCAGATGATTTTAGCAATGACGCCGGCACCCAAATGGTGGCCGTGGACCAGATTCCAGAAGGCTGGCAAGGTCTGGATGCGGGCCCTAAGACCTTGGAAAATTTTAGAACGGTGGTTCTTGGTGCCAAGACCATTCTATGGAACGGGCCCATAGGGGTCTTTGAGATGGAACGTTTTGCCAAAGGAACCATCGCCTTGGGAAATTTCATTGATGAGGCCACACAAAACGGGGCTTTTTCCTTAGTGGGCGGAGGGGATTCCGTGGCTGCCGTAAAACAATTTGGCTTTGAGGATAAGGTAAGTTATGTATCTACCGGCGGCGGGGCCATGTT
>CAKZLG010000253.1 GCA_937125035.1 uncultured Maribacter sp.
TGGCAAAGGCATCCAATGCCGGTGTGTGGACCAAGGTATTGCCGTAGGCCCCAATGTAGGGACTATTGTCCTCACTTATAAACCATACAATATTCGGCTTTTCTGGAACGGGTTCTGGCTGGCATCCAAATAAGAAAATACAGGCTGTAATGCCAAAAACAATCAACCTAGCGGTAAATCTGATCATAATAAATTTATGAAAGCCTATTTTGGGAGTTCAACTTTATGAGGACCATATCTTGACTTTTTATAAACATTTTTAAAACTACATTAATTAAAGAATATCGGTATCCTGCTCAATGGGAAAAAAGAAAAGTTGCTATAAAAAGTAAGGGTCAGTATACCACAGGATTCATTTGGCAGATATAAAGACTAACTTTCATAAAATTTATGTCGATGAAGCATTTACGAGTGAAGTCCGCAATTTTCCTGTCTGTTTTTGTGGCATGTACTCTTATCTATTGCGAAGGCAAGCCCACAGAGGTTTTGGGCAGCAGCCCCAATATTATTTTCATTATGGCAGATGATCTGGGCTATGGGGATATTGAGCCTTACGGACAACAATTGATCGAAACACCAAATTTAGCGGAAATGGCCAGTAATGGTCTTGTCTTCACCCAATTTTATGCAGGCACCTCGGTTTGCGCGCCATCACGCGCTTCTTTGCTCACCGGAAAGCATACCGGGCATACCAGGATCAGGGGGAATCGTCAACAAGGTTATCGCAATGGCCAGATGCCGCTTTTGAAAGAACAATTAACACTGGCCGAAGTGTTGAAAGCATCTGGGTACACAACCGGCATGGTAGGCAAATGGGGATTGGGGAACCCCAATACCACAGGAAATCCTTTAACACAAGGCTTTGATTTCTATTATGGATATACAGACCAGATTCTGGCCCATAATTATTTTCCAGAATACCTTTGGCGCAATGGAAAGAAGGAATTTTTGGACAACACCGTGGTCTATCAAGATAGTACGCGCTGGCACGAAGGTTTAGGCAGCACATCAAAAGAACGAAATACCTATTCAAACCATCTTTTCACCAAAGAGTCAATAGAATTTATCAAAACCAATCAAGATAGTCCCTTTTTTCTTTATCTACCCTTAACATTGCCCCATGATAATGGCGAACAAACACCCAATGAAATGTTTGAAGTGCCAGACCAAGGCATATACGAAGAGCGTTCCTGGACAAAAAACCAAAAAGATTATGCGGCCATGGTGTCGCGAATAGACCGTACCGTTGGCCAAATTCGTAAGACTTTGCAGGAAATGGGGCTGGCCAAGAATACCCTGCTTATCTTCACATCAGACAACGGCCCGTACAGAAACCACCCCACAACAGATTTTTTTGATAGTAATGGTAAGCTGCGGGGAGGCAAAAGAGACCTTTACGAAGGAGGTATACGGGTACCTTTCATAGCAGAATGGTCAGGGGCTATTGCCCCAAATACTACGACCGCCCATGCGGCAGGTTTTTGGGATGTTATGGCAACAGTAGCCGATATAACAAACTATGAAGACCCCATACCCATTGATGGTAATTCATTTCTGCCCACCCTGTTGGGCAAAAACGATCAAAAAGAGCATGACGGTCTTTACTGGGAATTTCACGGCGGCAGCACCTCCTTGCAGGCCGTACGAAAAGGGGATTATAAATTGATTTCCTTTTATACCCAAGGTACAGATTCTGTGAGAAAAGAATTATACCAACTTTCAAGCGACTTGGGCGAAACTCAAAATATTGGCAACAGCAACCCTGAAATAGTAAAACAGTTGGACAGTATGGCAAAGGCCATGAGAAGCCCTTCAGAATATTTTGAATTTCCCAAAAAATGAACCACATGAAAAATTTTAGAATTTTGGGGCTCTTCGCCTTTATGGCTTTTTCCCTGGTCTCTGCACAACCCAACAAACAGTTCGTTGAGATAACCGTTGTACCTGTAGAAAATGACTGGGTCTATGATATAGGGGTGAGAGCAGACTTTAAAATAACGGTCACCAAAAATGGCAGGCTTTTGTCTGGTGTTGAACTGGACTATGAAATAGGATTGGAAGGCATGCCGGCCACCATAAAAAAAACAGGAAAGCTCAGTGACAAACCCTTGATTGTAAAAGGAATTGAATTGAAAGACCCAGGGTTTGTCAGGTGTGAAGTCACCTTGAACTATCTAGGTAAAAAGTACCGAGGCATTGGTGCCGCCGGTTACGAGCCATACAAGATTAAGCCAACCGTAAACAATCCATCGGATTTTGATGGCTTTTGGGACGCAGCAAAGCAAGAGTTGGCCAAGATGCCCATGGAGCCTAGAATGACGCTTCAACCCAACTTGTCAACAGATGCCTACGATGTATATCATGTACGGCTCAACAATGTTATGGCCGGTCATTGGCGGAATCATAGTTATGTGTATGGAATGCTTTCCGTTCCCAAGGGCGAAGGACCTTTCCCTGCAAATTTATCCGTGCCAGGGGCAGGAGTGCGGTCTTACGGAAGCGATGAGCGAGCCAGGGATGGAATCATAAGTTTCAAGATCGGCATCCATGGCATACCGGTAAATCTTGGAGATGAAATCTATGATGCCCTGGGCAATGGCGCATTGGGCGGTTATTCAAGCTATAATCTGGGTGACAAGGACAAATACTATTACAAAAGGGTCTATCTTGGTTGTATAAGGGCGGTTGATTTTATATATTCACTTCCACAATTTGACGGAGAAAACCTAATAGTATCGGGCGGAAGCCAAGGGGGCGCACTTTCCATAGTAACTGCCGCACTTGATGACAGGGTAAAAGGTTTGGTCTCTTTTTATCCAGCGTTGAGTGACATGACCGGTTATTTAAACGGCCGCGTTGGGGGTTGGCCCCATGCTTTTAAAAATGTAAAAACGGAATTACGGGATGTTTGGTCTACAAATGCTGGCTATTATGACGTAGTCAACTTTGCCAAACGACTCAGGGTGCCTGGCTGGTATTCATGGGGGTACAATGACCCAGTATGCCCACCCACCACCACATTCGCTGTATATAACAGTATTTCTGCACCAAAAGAGCTGCACCTATTCGAAGAAACCGGCCATTGGACCTATCCTGAACAATGGGAAATGGCCAATACTTGGATCACACTTAAATTGAATAGACAAAACTGATAACCGAACCCTAATCGTGTCTTAGGAGCATAACAAATATTGTCAAAGAAAAACGGCGAATATTTATAGAAGAACAACAGCTTTGGTCAATTGCTATGCAAGACCACTTTGCATATTGACCACTTTGGGTTAAGAAAGTACAGGATGTATTTTAAATACGCCCACCTTATATTGCATTTATTAGGTAGGCATCAAAACCAATGAGTAAAAAGAAAAGGCATGTTTATCATTATGAGCTTAGATTAGGAATGGCGATGATAACAGTGAAAACGGAGCCAAGCTATTTTCTACGCATGATAATGAGCGAATATACCGAAGAAAACTCATAATTTTTTTAAGAATTAAAATTTATGAAAAGAAGAATCTTTTTAAATAGAACAACCATGGGCGCAGCAGGTATTGCAATGGGTCCCAACCTTTTGGCCCAAGGCTCCAGCCAGTCAAAGAATATTCCCTTTTTGGTGGGCACCATGGTCATGGCAGAAGATCTGTATGAAAAAGGCATTGCCACAGAACTTGACCGCATGCAGGCGCTCGGGGCCATCAATACGGTCATGCCCTTTTCCCACAACCATGTGGCTAGGCAATATAAGCCCAATTACGCCCCAAAGACGGACAAAGAAGGTAGGACCATTACGGACATTTACGTAAAAACCAATCCAAAATATTACAAAAACCCGGAATGGGGCTATAGAGACCCTAAAGACCTATATGCCAACCGGGATATTTTGGATGAACTGGGTGAGGCCTGCGCCGAAAGGAACATGAAAGTATATGCCCGCATTTTGGAGCCCTACGTAATCACCGGTCTTATCCCTGGCCTTGAGGAATATGCCGAAGTGGATAGTACCGGGGAAAAAGGCAGGAACGTTTGTTATAACCACCCTGGTTACATTGATTATTGGAAAGGTGTCATAGATGACCTGATTATTTCCCACCCTAATCTGCACGGCTTTAAATTTGGCCAAGAAAGAGGGGGGCCGTTTTTTGAGGCCCTAAAGAACAATGCGGTCACCTGCTTTTGCACCCATTGCGTTGAAAAGGCAAAAATCAGGGGAGTGGACGCCCAAAGGGCCAGGGTAGGATTCAATGCCTTCAAGGATTTTTCAAAAAAGGCTAAGGAAGGGGAAGCTCCCATAGATGGTTATTTTGCCGCTTTTTTCAGGATTCTTTCCGAATACCCTGAAACCTTGGCATACGAGCGCTTTAGCAAGGCATCCCGTGAGGACCAAAGAAAACGCATGTACGCCCAGATCAAAAAACTGAACCCAGCAGTGCAAGTGGGTTGGCATGTGGACCATAGTATGGGATGGAGCTTGGGCATGCGGTCTTTCTGGCCCTACGATGACATGGTGGGGCATTCGGATTGGTTGAGCATTGCCCTTTACTTTGGCAGTATGGGCCGTAGAAGTTATGGCCATTTTAAAAGCAATTACCAAAACCTCCTCTTTGCTGATGCGGACAAGGAAACCGCATATAAAATGTACCTTTCCATAAACGGTATGGATCCAGAGCAGCAACCCTCTTTGGCGGAACAAGAGAACGGGGGTACGGAAATGCACGCGGAATATGTTTACAAAGAAGCAAAGAGAGCTGTTGATAATATCAATGGACGAGCCAAGGTCTATGGTAGGATAGGCTTTGACCATCCCGGTTACAATACGGACATACAACCTGAGCAAGTCTATGAAGGAACACAGGAAATGTTTCGGGCAAGGGTGGATGGTGTCTTTTGTGGCAGGGAATGGGAGGAACTTCAGGAAAAGAACACCGTGGCATTTGGCAATGCAGTAAGAGATCATGTGAAAAACAATCGTTGACCTCCCCACGGCAGGGAATGCCAAGCATTAATTGAAAATACCCGATGCTTGGCGCTCCACCTTAGTGGCTATTCCCGATTGTACAGCTCATTTTAATACTTTTGTCCATAATACCTTAGTGCTCAAAAATTTCTACTATTTTCCAACCTACCAATAATGGCTCTTCTTGAGCCTCTTCTTAATAAACAGCAATGATAAAAAAAAGAATATCCTTATCCATATGCCTTGCAGCACTTATATTATGCGCCATCTCCTGCAAGCAGGATGCACCAAAAATTGGCACCAGCGAGCCCAATGGCATTCAACTACCTGAAAAACCCAACATCCTTTGGTTGGTGACGGAGGACATGGGCCATTACATACCCCCTTTTGGTGATTCCACCATAGTGACCCCAAACTTGAACAGACTGGCCGCAGAGGGTATACGCTATCCCAATTTCTTTTCCCCATCAGGGGTCTGCGCCCCCAGCAGGGCGGCCATTACCACGGGCATGTACCCCTCTGGTATTGGCGCCAACCACATGCGGACGAACCAATTTATGCGCATCACCGGTCTGCCGGCCTATGAGGCCGTACCCCCACCTGAAACAAAAATGGTCAGTGAACTGCTACGCGAACAAGGATATTACTGTACGAACAATGTAAAAGGGGACTACCAATTCAACGCACCCGTGACCGCTTGGGACGACTACAGTTGGTACGGTCACTGGCGCAACCGGGCAGAGGGGCAACCTTTCTTCTCCATCATGAACTTTACCCAGACCCATGAATCCTGTCTTTTTGAACCCTACGCCTTCAGAAAGGAAGAACAACGCCATTATGCCTCTGGCGATACCACTTATATTGTTTCTAGGGAGCGTTCAGAAACCGATGTGAAAATCCATGTCCCCAAGGATATGGATTTTAAAATCCCCCCTTACTTGCCCGATACGGATATCGTACAAAGGGACATGTGGAAATTATACAACAATATTATTGAAATGGACCGGCAAGTAGGGGCCGTACTGAAACAACTGGAAGAGGACGGCCTGTTGGAAAATACGATCATCTTCTTCTACGGTGACCACGGAGGGCCCCTGCCAAGGCAAAAGAGATTGATCTATGACTCCGGCCTACGCACCCCGTTAATGGTGCGTTTCCCCAATAAACAGAAGGCCGGCACCCAAGACGATCAATTATTGAGCTTTGTGGACCTGGCCCCGACATTATTGTCCTTAACGGGACAGGAACCCAAGGATTATATGGATGGCAGGGCATTTTTGGGAGCCTTTGCCAATGAAGAAGAAAGAAAGTACATCCATGCGGCAGCTGACCGTTTTGATGAAGTAACGGATGCCATACGCGCCGTTAGGGACGAAAGGTTCAAATACATACGGAATTATCGCCCAGAGCAGCCTTATTACCTTCCATTGGGCTATCGGGAACGTATCCCGACCATGCAAGAACTCCTCCGGTTGAACGATAAGGGAGAACTGAACGAGGCACAGGCCCTGTGGTTCAGGAAGACCAAGGACAAGGAAGAACTGTACGATTGCTTAAATGACCCGCACGAGCTCCACAATTTGGCCGATGACCCAAAATACAAAGGGAAGTTGGATGAATTGCGTTCAGAAATGGATAGATGGCTCACGGAAATCGGAGATACACCCAACCTGCCGGAGCGAGAACTTATTACAGCACTATGGGATGGCAAAGAACAAAAGCCAATGACCCAGAACCCCACGGTGCGGCAAACGGCGGACAGTTTATTCGTGGATTGTGGCACAAAAGGTGCTTCCATTGGGTACAAGCTCATAAAAAAGGGCCATGCCACGCCTAAAAGCTGGTCCGTGTACAACGAGCCACTGCCCGTCACAAAAAGCGATAGTATTGTAGTGCAAGCGCATCGCATTGGTTATGAGCCCAGTGAGACGCTCACCCTAAGTTTAGAGAACACCAAAATTTAACTGACATGTACAACATAGCCATGTTCATCTTTAAGAGGATTGGGAAGAGAGTATCCTTCATTGTGGCCATTGGTCTGTTCACAGCCGGTACTGGTCATTCACAGACCTTCCACTTTTTGGCGGGTGAAAATGATTTTTCAGTGGATACCCTAACTGTATATCCACCCTTACATCCGGAGCCCAATAGCAATCCGGTACTCTATCTATTTGGCAATGCGGAACAGGCCGCGTTTGCAAGGACCATGATCAACGAACTCTCCCGCCATGGCAAAATGCCGGCAACGTGGGTAGTTCAAATGCCCGTCTTGGATCTGGACACGGAGTTGACCCAAACGCGGTTATCCTCATTTTTGGAAGAACAGTTCCAAAAAGTGGAGGAAAAATGGGAAATGGCACCCTACCGTTTGGCCGCGGGCCATGATATTGGCGCACTGAATGCGCTGCAGCTCATGTTCAATGATTATGACCTCTTTGATGCCTTTATTTTGGCGGCCCCCCCAATTTATAGACTAAAAGACCCAGAAAGACAGTACCGTACTTTTTTGGTGGAGCACATGGACTTTAAAGGTTCCGTCTACATCCTAAACGGTTTTGGTGATCAAGCTGCCATGCGCGAGTCGCAATTATTGACCCGGTTGATGAGGTCCCACTCCGTAGAACGCCCCATGCACTACCACTTTGAGGTGGTGGAATCAGAAACGAACGCCGCGGTGTTCGCAACCGCCCTCACAAAGAGCCTTACGGATCTCTTCGCGGACATCCAACAAACCACAATGATGCCCTTTGGGGGCATGGAAGGCTGGTGGAACCGGAAGGAAGCCCTTATCAACAAATATGGGTTCGACCCCCTGCAATTGACCGTAAAGCCCATTCCTGTAAGCCAGAGGCTCTTGGAGCTCCAACCCAACTCAGCCGATGAAGTACGGGCATTTCTGACCACCCTTTCCGCCACCCAAAAAGAACGCTATGATTTCTCCCCCACCCACCTTCAAAGTTTGGAGGCCTACTGGCGGTCACAAGGAAAAACGAACTTACTGGGCGCAATGGATCTTGGTAAGCCTATTGATGAAGCCCTGCTCAACAGCTATGGTGATTCCCCCCTACAATTGAACAAGGGGCTGGTAATGCATCTTCAGATGGATGATGACCTGGACCCAACGATCTCCTCCTTAAACGTAAAAACGGTACAGGGCAAAATAGGCAAAGCCAGCTATTTTGACGGGGAAACCAGTATTATGGTAATTCCCTCTGAAACAATAGGAGAGCTTTCTTCCTCTTTTTCCATTAGTCTATGGCTTAAACCAGAGACCATCAACCCTTTTCAAAGATGGATCGCAAGGCCATTGCCCAACATGAACAAAGGAGCTTGGCAGATAGGTTTTGGTCCCTTGGGCCAAAACCAATGGGGCATAAGCACCTTCAATGACGCCTTTCAAGATTATTGGATAAACGATGCCATTGTACCAGGCGAGTGGATCCACTTGGCCATAGTGGTGGATCAGGCACTGGGCGAGGTGAGTTATTACAAAAATGGTGCGTACTACAAAAAGGTGGTCGGCGTATTACCGTTCACCAAGGTGGATACGCCACTGTATTTGGGCACCAATGCCCAAAAAGGAAACAGGTTCAATGGTATTTTAGACGAACTTTACATTTACAGTAGGGCCCTGTCGCCCACTGAGGTCCAAGCAATACATTCAAAGAAATGAGACACATAAGCATGAAATTAGTAGCCCTTGCCTGTTTTTTCGGAATCGGAAAAATGGGATTATTTGCTCAAGATGCCACCAGTTCCGGCCGATTGTATGTGGAACCACCCACACTGATCTGCTTGGGCTTTGAATGGTATATAGGGGGGGACGACAACCGTAATGCCAGCGTAACGGTGAACTATAAAGCCTTGGGCACGGAGGCCTGGAAAGACGCCATGCCACTCTTCAGGATTGGTGGGGAGAACATCGGCAACAAAGAGATAGCTTACGTAAGCCCTAATCTTTTTTCTGGAAGCATCTTGAATCTGGAACCGGATACAGCGTATGAAGTTAAGTTGACCCTAACGGACCCGGATGGTATTGAAACCGGACAGCCAGAACATTACATGGTGCTAAGGACCAGAAAGGAACCCATAGCTACTCTGCAAGGACGCCTTCGCCACGTATATCCGCCTGATTTTAAAGGCCCAAAGGAACAACCCGCCTATGAAGGGCTCTTACATGCCTATTACGGCTACAAGCGTTATGCGGACCACAACCATACCGTTGATCCCGTGCAGCCCGGGGATATGATCATGGTCCATGCCGGTACATACAAGGCAGATCGCTATGATTACAGAAACCCCTTGGGCCTTACCTTCACAGGCTCTTATTCTTTGACCCATGATGGCACTGCGGAAAAACCCATCGTCATAAAAGGGGCCGGTGACGGAGAGGTGATCTTTGATGGCAATGGTGCTTACAAAATGTTCGATGTCATGGCCGCCGACTACCACCACATTGAGGGCATTACCATTCAAAATGCCGAAATAGGCATTTTGGCAGGGGAAAAAAATGTGCTGGGAGCAAAGGGCCTTACGGTGAAAAACTGTACCATAAGGGACGTGGGCATAGGAATATTGGCCAGAAACCGATCGTGCTCCGGCCACTACATTGCCGACAATTACCTTATTGGCCGAACATCGGATACCACTCGTATTTTAAGAAAGGAAAGGGTGCAGAATGGTGAGCTTTCGCAAAAAGCATATTCCTATCTGGGCATTAAGATATACGGCCAGGGCCATACCATATGCCACAATAAAGTCAGCTACTTTTTTGACGGTATAGATATTGACACCCACGGTGGGGTGGAACCTTTGGAAACAGAGCGCAGTTCTGCCATAGATGTCTACAACAACGATGTCTTTCTGGCCAACGACAATTGTTTTGAGGCCGATGGGGGCACGTACAACATTCGGTTCTTACGCAATCGGGGCTTCAATTCGGGCCAGGCGGGCTTTAGCAACCAGCCCCTCTTGGGCGGACCTGTTTATTGGATCCGCAACATAGGATTCAATATACCCCAAAAACCTGCTTTTAAGTATTGGGACACGCGGGCGGGCGCCATTGTGGCACTTCACAACACCATGACCAGCTATTCCAGTAGAAGTTGGAAAGGCCTGAACAATGGGCACTTTTACAACAATCTGTTTTTGCAGCCATCAGATGCGCCCCAACCCACGTTGGGCATGAAAACCCATACCAACACTACCAAGAGCGATTACAATGGCTACCGTTTTCACGATGCACAAGAAGTTAAGATTTCTTGGCACCAACCAAAAGAAGGTGTGCTAAGGGATTATGAACTGGACTTTGACCCCCTTACCTTTTCCTCGTTGAAGGAATTGGCCAAGGCCACCGGACAGGAAAAAAATGGTATCGAGGTAGGTTTTGAGGATTTCGTGAACGTACCCGAGCCCAACTTCCTACAATGGCAAAAAGACCATCCTGACCCAGACGTGGAGGCCTTTCCCATTTGGTATCCAGACGATATGGATTTCAATTTAGACCCCAAGAGCAAAGCAGTGGATGCCGGTTTGCCAATCCCCAATGTAAATGAAGACCACTACGGGAAAGCACCGGATCTGGGTGCTCTGGAACGGGGACGCCCCCAACCGCATTACGGACCAAGAACCTCCAAAAACTGATGCCTTTTCACATGAACAAAATAATCCAATTTACCTGCCTAGGAGTATTGCTGGTAGCGGGCGCTTGCCAAGAGAGGATAGTGCCCGAAACAAAAAAAACACCCAAAAACGTTTTGTTCATTATGGTGGACGACCTAAGGCCGGAGTTTGCGGCCTATGGCCAAAATGAGATCATCAGTCCAAATCTTGATGCCCTTGCCAACAGCGGCATACGTTTTGACCGTGCCTATTGTCAAGTGCCCATCTGCGGGGCGTCCAGGGCAAGCATCATGACAGGGACCTACCCTACCAGACATCGTTTTTTGAGCGCTAGGACCGCTGCGGAAGACGACCGGCCTGGTACGGAGGTACTTCCCGGGCACTTCAAGAAAAACGGTTACCACACCAAATCCATAGGAAAGATCTTTGACCGGGTGGACGATCATTTGAAGGCTTGGAGCGAGCCTCCCATCCGCTTTCAGAGTATGTATCGTTGGCCAGACTACCATAGTGAGGAAAACCTTAGGTTGGATAGCCTGCATACCCTTGGCCTGCCCTGGGAAAAATTGGATGTGCCAGACAGCACTTATTTTGATGGCCGTATTGCCAATGAGGCCATTGCATCCTTGAAAGACTTCAAATCCACCGGCCAACCGTTCTTTTTGGCCGTGGGTTTTGTAAAACCCCACCTCCCTTTTACGCCTCCCAAAAAATATTGGGACATGTATGACCCCAATGAAATCGTTCTTCCGGAACACCGCACCTTTCAACCCGGCAATGCCCCTGAAGAGGCCTTTTTTAAGTGGATTGAACTGTTGAGTTATTATGGGGTGGAAGAGGGACCGCTCTCAGATGAATTTGCCCGCAACATGATCCACGGATACCGTGCCAGTGTAAGTTACGTGGATGCCCAGCTGGGAAGGCTCATGGAGGCCCTTGACCAAGAGGGGCTCACGGAAAATACTACGGTGGTGCTTTTGGGCGATCATGGTTGGCATTTGGGAGAACATGGGGTGTGGTGCAAGAAATATTCCTTTCAAGAGTCATTACGGGTACCCTTGATCATCAAAGACCCTGCCCATAGCCCTGGCGTATCAAAAAATGTGGTGGAATTGGTGGATCTATTCCCTACCCTATTGGAATTGACAAACCTTCCATATCCGGAACACCAATTGGCAGGAGAAAGTCTTGCCGGCCAGTTGCAGAACCCGGAAAAAGAGGTATATGGCACCGCATTTTCCAAATGGCAAAACGGACTTACAGTGGTAACGCCTACCCATTCATATACCCAATGGATGTCCGAACCCAATACCATACAGGCCCATATGTTGTATGATCTAAAGAACGACCCCAATGAACAGAACAACATTGCCCATGAGAAGGAAAACAAAGCGTTGGTGGACAGTCTAGAAAGCGAACTTTATAGTTTAATGGGCCCGGAGTTTGAGCAGCCCATTCAGAATACAGAACAAGAGTAATGGCACAGGGGTGTATCATGTTGCCAAAGTTGGCTGGTACAGCTTCCCCTTTTTTGTAAAGAACGGGTACTTCACAAACCACAGAGAGCACAGGACGCCGCTTACTTCTTACATTATTATTTTTAAGAAAGAATCAGTATTTTAATGGTGTCCAAAAATATAGTGGCATATGATATCAGTCTCCAACGCTGCATAGCAGGCTACATAATTCCGAGCACCTAAATAAACCATTTGTATGAACGTATCAAAATCTCTCAACGGAGCGCCCTTGACCCCTGAACAAAATTCCTTGAAACTTGAAGAAACCATGAATCCTGGCAGAAGAACCTTCATATCCAATAGCTTGGCAGCAGCAAGTTTTGCCTGTTTGATGCCCTTAGGCGCATGTATGGGCACATCTACAAAGAAACAACCGGTTGGTTTTATCTCCGGGGTCGTAAAAAATGACCTTGAGAAGATGGACTGGCGGGAGGTACTAAAAAAAGCCGCCGACATGGGGTATACAGAATACGAAGGTCAAAATTTGGGGGAATCTCTACCCGAATTCAAGGAATACTGTGCAACCTTAGGAATAAAACATATAGCGGGCAGCGTGCCATTTGTGGAAGATATGGAAGCCGTGACCACTAAATTGGACGAATTGCAAAGCCTTGGGGTCCCCTACACGGTATGTTATTACCCTTGGCTGGTCCAAGCCCCGTTTACCAAGGCCGACTGTGAACAAAGCGCACAACTATTGAACAAAATCGGAAAGTTGGCAAATGAAAGAGGTATTCAGCTCTGTTGGCACAATCACGAGAAAGAGTTCATTCCTATGGAAAATGGAGCACTTCCCTTTGACTATCTCATGGAACATACAGCACAAGACCTAGTTTCCCTTGAGTTGGATCTGTATTGGGCCACCAATGCAGGAGCAGACCCTTTACAGATAATAAATACGTTGAAAGACCGCATAAAAATGCTGCATGTCAAAGATATGGAAGGTGGCTCAAACCAAGAAATCACCTGCGTTGGGAAAGGCACCATCAATTTTGAAACACTGCTATCTGCCGCACAAAAAGTGGGAATTGAGCATTTCATTGTAGAAAGGGACAGAGCTATAAACGGCCTTGAATGTCTTCAAACGGCTTTTGACCATTTAAGCGGTCTAGACTTGCCCAATAAAGTGTCCTGAAAATCAAGGCGGCCAGCCCCGTGGCCACCTTTAGCCCCTGCTTCTTGACCACTACGGAGCCCTTTAGCACGATAATAAAGTAATTCTTCCGTCAACCAATGGCTTGGTCAAATAGGGGAAAGGGATTACCATGAGATACAGACGTTTACATGGAATAGGTCCTAAAGATTCCCTTCCTATGGACGCTAAGAGATACAGGGCGTTTGTTGCTGAGGATGTTTTACGGCCAAGGTTTCATTTTCTTATAGGTCATGATCAATGGCTCCCCAGGCCTTTGTTCTATTTATAGGTATCATATGCGCCATATAGATTTCGTGAATCTTTTGCACCCGTTGTACACAGATACCCCTCTTTTTATTGCAGTTGAAGATATTTGATATTTCTGAATGCAACCGGAAAACCCTCGTCTTGCAGTGCAAAGTAACCGCTTTTGAATTCTCCGTACACCGGCTTTCTGGTGCTGTTATGAATGGTCTCTTCACGCCGGCGGTACCATTCATCCGCCCACATGGTAAATTCATTGACCAAGTTATTGTTCAACCAATAGCGCACCTTGCCATTGCGCATCTCAATGCTAGACGTGTTCCACTCCCCATATGGTTTCGCATAACTACCTTTGGCAGGGTATAATTGGTAAACGGACCCACTGGAGGTCATTGGATTTTTACCCAAGGCGTTGTTCCCATCATCCATCAATTGCATTTCTATGCCCGTGCGCCAAATTTCCTTGTATTCTTCACCTTCGTTTACATAAAAGAAAAAACCAGAGTTTCCCCCCTGCTCCACCTTCCAATCAAAGGTCACCTTAAAATCAGTGAACGGAGTTGCATAAATCAAATCGCCCTTGGTGCCATCCGCCCTTAATTCCCCGTTTTCCACAGACCAATTTTCAGGGAATTCCGTTTGGTTATATGCCCGCCACCCAGAGGTGGAAGTACCGTTGAAAAGATGCACCCAACCTTCATCCGATTTTTTCGAAACGCGGTCCTGCCCCTTGCATCCCCCAAAAAAGAGTATGGTGGACAAGAGAAAAAAAGCATACATCATTCCCTTAGGTTTGCTCTGGTGGTAGTTCATCTTTTTCAGATTTTGAATATTCCCCGTTGATTTCCTTACCATTTATCTGGCTGTTGCTGATGTGTAGGCTATCCACAAAATTATACCTAAACCCCTGTTCGGCCGCCTTTATAGTAAGGTTATTGATGTGCACCCCAACCGTGGGCGCATCGGCCCAACCATATACTCTTAAGGAACTCATGGTTTTTTCAACGGTAATGTTCTTTAAATGAATATCCTTGAATTTAGGCGGGTAGGGTGCAATGGTATCCCCATCATAATTGGGAATGATGGCAATGGCCATATCACTCTCGTGAACATCCACATCTTTGATATAGATATTCTTAACCGTACCGCCCCGTCTTCGGCTCGATTTAATGAATACGGCCGATTTCACTTTTACCGGGGCGTAAAGATTGTACACGTAAGCCCCATCCACCCCGCCGGACATTTCACTGCCGGCCGCAAAGGCATAGTGCCCCTGAATGGTAGAATTGCGAAATACGATATCCGTGACCGGCCCACCTAACCGATTGTTATTGATATAGGGCGAGTCAAAGCCCTCTAACTCCGTACCGGTGACATCAACACCCTCACGGCCCTCCACATCACGACCGGCCTTGGCCACCACGTTGTCATCATGATTGTCAAAAATGATGTTCTCCACTAGCATGTTGTCTGAAGATTCTGGATCAAAGCCATCATTGTTCACATTTTGGCAATCGAATATCATATTGTGAAAGCGCATGTCCCTACTGAATACGGGATGCACCACCCAGAAGGGGGCGTTCTTTAACTTAACCCCGCTCATATCCACCTTTTCGCAGAACATGAATTCCACCATGGTAGGCCGATAGGGGTGCTTTTTGGGATCAATGAAGACGCGTTCACGAAGGGGGGTGTCCTTGTTATTGGCCTCTCTTACAAAATCATAGAAGGCCATGGAATCCACAAAATTGTTGGCCTCACGTATCTGCCTACTCCAGGCCACCCATTTTTCACCATCCCCATCGATCACAGGCAAGGCCCCGTTGCCCAATGTTTTGGCAATCTTGATGTTCTTCTTATCAAAAGCATAGATCTGGGGGCTGTAACTGTAGATGGTGGTGCCCTCATATCGTCGTAAGACGCCTTTGCCATTGGGCAGGTAGGATTCGGGGTCAAATTCAAAGAACAAACGTACGGAATGATCAAATAACAACTCCACATTGCTCTCCAAATGAATAGGCCCTTTTACCCTATAGGTCTCTGTAAGCTTCACCCAAGTCTCCGGCGGTAGGGTATGCCTAAAATGCAAGGTGCCGCCACCTTGGGCAGCAAGTTCCTTAATGGCCTTGTTTATGGTACCATGAAAGTCAAAACTACCCTCAATATCCGGTTTTTCACCGCTGTAGGCAATTAAATCTATGGTGTCCTTAGGAATGCTGACGGTGCCTATTTCCGCTATGATCGTTTCCACTTTTTCGTCAAACCCAGAAAAGGCGTTCGTCTCTTTTTTGCTTTCCTCTTGCCCGCTGTTACAGGCCACGTGCAGTGCCAATAAAAGTAGGCCGGGTAACATTGTACGTTTCATGCTCTTATTTTCAATTAAGTATTGATTGATCTAAAGTCCAAATCTTTCCTTTTTTATCCATCGGCCCATTTGTCCGTTCGCTTGCCCGTCTTTCCCTTTCATTACTCCCGAAAAACGGCATTAGACAATTGCATGCCTTTTCTATTGAATCCATCTGCCTTATGCGGTTTACGGCACTGATTAGGATTTCAAAACAACACCAATGCCACATTTGTAAGAACGCAACCAAAAGATTGCTGAGTGCAAATATGGTAATTTCCTTTGATACGAATAAAAAAGCATGATAGCTCAGGATAGTGATCACGGTTAATTTTAGCTTTTTTTGAATATCCGTTAAGAATCATAGTCCTGCAATGCCAGCTATTACTACCCTATCGAAGAGTCTGTCCCCAAGATACCTTCGATTCAGTTTATAGGTAAACTCGTTCAGGTATAGCTGGAGGTACTTT
>CAKZLG010000254.1 GCA_937125035.1 uncultured Maribacter sp.
GGTCAGCGTAATGCGGTGCTCCTGTGGGTCAAAACCTTGAAGCCTTCCTGCAATTTGGGTAGGCTGAAAGGTAACCCCCCGCACACATTTTTGTTTCAGGGCAAAGTCTATGGTACGGCCCATTTCATGATCGTTCAGCCCCTTTTGCAGGGTGACCACTAAGGTTGTGGAAAGGTTCAGTGTGTTCAGCTGTTGCAGGGCCTGTAAACGGATGTCCGCCAAGTCGGCCCCCCTCAAGGTCCGCAGAACGGTATTGTCCAGGGAATCAAATTGGAGATAGACCTCAAAATCTGGCGCATAAGTGGCCAAACGCGTGGCAAATGCCGGTTCTTTGGCGATCCGTATGCCGTTGGTGTTGAGCATAAGGTGGCGTATGGGCAGGGACTTCGCATAATCCAGCACCTCAAAGAAGTGTGGGTGCAAGGTAGGCTCGCCACCGCTGAGCTGTACCACATCTGGCTCTCCTTCGTTCTTTACAATGGCATCCAGCATTTTTTTGATCTCTTCCAAAGTGCGGTGCCTGCCAAAGGTGGGCGAGGAGCCGGCATAACAGGTAGGGCAGGTAAGGTTGCAACGGTCCGTTAGCTCAACCACGGTAAGGCAGGAGTGCTGCTCATGGTCCGGGCAAAGGCCACAATCATACGGGCACCCATAATGGGTCTGGGTATTGAATGTCTTGGGATATTCAGAGGCCTTATTGTAATTGCGTATATTCTTGTAGTAGGCAATATCATCTGCGATCAGGACTTTGGAGCGGCCATGCTCCGGGCAGTTTTTGAGCATGTATACCTTTTCGTCCTCAAACACGATCTTGGCGTCCACTCGGCGCAGGCACTCTGGGCAAAGGCTCAGCGTAAAGTCATAATAGGTGTAGTTTTTTTCGGGCATGGGCTATTCCTTGGCGGATATATTGGTGATAATAGAGTAAACAAAGTAAACATAAAATTTGAATGCTGCTCAGCCCCAATACAAGAAAAGGGTTGGGCTTGAGAAATTCCATGAAAAAACGAAACCCAAAATAGCAGACCATGAACCCTTTGAAATAGGCCCCGCTCTTAAAGGAAACGGGGCCGGCCTGAAGCCCTTGGATCAGTAGGAAGAGCCCTATCAAAAAGAAGATCTCATAGAGGGCTATGGGGTGTCTATATAATCCATCGCCCAGATCCATTCCCACAAAAAAAGAGGTTTCACTGCCATAGGTAAACTCTTTGGTGCCCGCCAAGAAACAGCCTACCCGGCCTATGGCAATGCCCAAGATAATGGGCAGGGTGAACAGATCGCCGGAAGAGTGCTTCTCTCCGATCCACTTTTTGGTGATTTCCACGCCCAACAACCCCCCAAAGAGCCCGCCCATGATGGTTTTGTTGTTCAAGAGGGCCCACCAACTTTGCCCTAGGTGCAAGGGAGGGTTTTCCAAAAAGGCCATGAGCCTGGAAAAAAACAGAGCTCCAAAAATGGCCCCCATGATGATGGAGAGCCGGTTGTTGGATGAAATGGGGTCCGCAGTGCCCTTTCGTAGATACAGGTAATACCGGAACCCTACGAAGAAGGCCACATATTCCAGAATCAAATGTACATTGATCTTATGGCCAAAAAGGAGCGGCTCATACGGAATGCCCAAAAAACACATTATTCCCCTTGTTTGGAGGCGCTTGGGGAGGCCTCCTGCCATTCCGCAATGAACAGATTGGTGTCTCGGGTGCCGCCATTGTTCCGGTTGCTGGAAAAAGCCAAGTACTTGCCATCATTGGAAAAGACGGGGAAGGCATCAAAGGTTTCACCATGGGTTACCCGCTCTAGGTTCTTACCATCAATATCAATAAAATAAAGGTTAAAGGGAAAGCCCTTCTCTGCTTCAAAATTGCTGGAAAACAGGATTTTTTGGCCAGAGGGATGAAAAAAGGGACTCCAGTTGGCATTCCCCAAAAAGGTGAGCTGTCTCAGATCAGAGCCATCGGCATTGCAGATAAAGAGTTCCATGTCTGTGGGCTCCACCAATCCTTCGGCCAACAGGTCTTTGTATTTTTTTATGGCCTCGGGCGTCTTGGGCCGCGATGCCCTGAAAATCAATTTGCTGCCATCCGGAGAGAAAAAGGCACCGCCATCGTAGCCCAGCTCATCTGTGATCTGTTGCACATCAGACCCATCTAAATTCATGGTATAAAGTTCCAGGTCCCCGCTACGGGTGGAGGTAAATACGATTTTATCCCCTTTTGGGGAGACCGTGGCCTCGGCATCGTAGCCCGGCTCATTGGTGAGTTGGGCGGTGATATTGCCTTCCAGGTCCGCCACAAAAATATCAAAGGAATCATATACGGGCCATACATAGGCGCCATTGCGCCGTAAGGGCACTTCAGGGCATTCCTTGTCCGCCAAGTGGGTGGAACCATATACGTAGTGTTCGTTGTCTGGCAGAAAATAGGCACAAGTGGTGCGGCCAAAACCGGTGCTGACCATGGGCGGTTTAGAGCCCTTGAAGCTTTCTTCCACGTCCATGAGGAACATCTGGTCACATTCCATGCCCCAAGCTTCATTGTTGCTCTGAAAAATCAACTGTTGATCGTCCCAACTCCAATAGGCCTCAGCATTGTCCCCCCCAAAGGTGATCTGGCGTATGCTCTTAAAGTATTTCTCTTCTGGATAGATAAGGGTGTCCTCACCTGCCATTAAAGAAGGTTTGATCGCCTCGGCGGGCTTGGTGGTTTCTTTGGGTTCCGTCTTGCAGGCCACGATGAAGATCAAGGGCAGTAACCTTAAAAAATGTCTCATTTAGTGTATTTTTGGATAAAAATAAAGGCTATGCTTCGTATTTCCACAGTTTTGGTGCTACTTTTTCTTGGTTTGTCTTCCTGTAAAAAAGAAAGACCCCAACAGATTTCCTTAAAAGAGGACATTGCCTTCTTGGCCAATGACAGCTTGGCGGGGCGTGAAACCGGCACACCTCAAGAGATCATTGCGGCGGAATATTTGCAGCGGCGCATGGAAAGCATGGGTCTCTTGCCCAAGGGGAATGCCGGCACGTATTTCCAGACGTTCACGTTCAAGCCTAAGACCGACCCACATTCCGAAGTACAATTTACGAACGGGGACGGCACGATCACGGGGACCAATGTAATAGGCTATATTGATAACCAAGCAGAGAAAACGGTCATCATCGGCGCCCACTATGACCATTTGGGCATGGGCGGCGAAGGATCCTTGTATGCAGAGGGGGAAGCCATACACAACGGAGCGGATGACAATGCCAGCGGGGTTGGCGTTATGTTGAAATTGGCCGAAAAATTAAAGGACACCCTAACGGGAAGCAATTATCTTTTTATGGCCTTCTCTGGGGAAGAAATGGGCCTTTTGGGCAGTAATTATTTCTGTAAAAACCCTACGATAGATTTAAAAGCGGCAAACTATATGATCAATATGGATATGGTGGGCCGTTTAAGGGAAGACAAGACCCTATCCATTAGTGGAACGGGCACGGCACCCGTTTGGCCCCAAGTGCTCAATGCGAACAATGATGATTTTAAATTGGTCTTGAGCGAATCTGGTATGGGCCCCAGTGACCATACGTCATTTTATTTGCAAGACATTCCGGTACTGCACTTCTTTACCGGCCAGCATGAAGATTACCACAAACCAACGGACGATTTTGAAAAGTTGAACTACGAGGGCATGCAGCAGATCAAAGAGTATATTTTGGCCGTTATCGGAGAGCTGGATGATGACCCAAAATTGGCGTTCAGAACCACCAAAAATGAAAGTGAGGAAGTGCCTCGGTTCAAAGTAGGTCTTGGGGTAATGCCCGATTATCTTTTTGATGGGGAGGGCATGCGCATCGATGGGGTGACCGAAGGCCGGCCGGCTTCAACCGCGGGACTCCAAAAGGGCGATGTGGTGTTGCAGTTGGGCGATAGCACCGTCACCGATATGATGAGTTACATGCGCGCCCTTTCCGCATTTGACGAGGGCAGCACAGCGGACGTAGTGGTGGACAGGAACGGGGAAAAAGTGGAGGTGAAAGTACAGTTTTAGACCTTTTTTTCGCGCTGATGCCAACAGGACTGTCGTTCTGCGGCCCATTTGAAGCTACGGTTTAAATAGTGAGCTAGCAAGGTGGTGGGGGTTGTTTTGAATAGTCAACGTCAAGTTTTAGTTAATTTGCTCTTTGGGGTTTGCCCGTATCTTGCAATACCCCTAGTTTTAACAAAGTTACCTGAACACAAACACTTATGAAGAATTTTAAGACCCCAACGGCCTTGCCCCTTCTTTTTTACGTGCTGGTCAGTTGCGCCCAAACACAGCCCAAAAACACCATGGAGGAGGCCCACGGGCATACCCACTATCCGGCGTACACTGGGGTAAGTGCCCACAAGCTCATCTTTCCCTCCGCGGTCCCGGATAGGATCATTGTGAACTTAACGGAGGACCCGGCCCACAGTGTTGCCGTCAATTGGCGTACGGACCAAAGTGTTGCGGAAGGCTATGTGGAAGTGGCCAAAGAGACCCATGGCCCTGATTTTTTGTTGGAGGGCAACCGAAAGCGCATTAAAGCCGAGACCCAAATGTTTGAAAACGAAAATATTAGGGACAACGAACCTTTGGTCAAAGCGGCCTATCATGCCGCCGTGATAGACGGCCTTGAACCGGGCACTACCTATGTTTACCGCGTGGGCGATGGATTGGATGGGGATGCCAGATGGAGCGAATGGTTTCAAATACAGACCCCAAAGGATGATCTTGCCCCGTTTAGCTTTATTTATTTTGGCGATGCACAGAACAATGTAAAATCCATGTGGTCCAGGGTGGTACGCAAATCCTACCAAATGATGCCCACAGTTGATTTTATGCTGCATGCCGGGGATCTGATCAACCACAGCGAGGCCAATGAGGAATGGGGCGAGTGGTTCTACGCCGGCGGGTACATCCATGCCACAGTGCCCAGCATCATGACGCCCGGCAACCATGAGTACAACAAGGGGGTCCTTTCCGCCCTGTGGAGGCCCCAGTTCAACCTTCCCAACAACGGCCCGTTCAAAGCTACGCAAGAAACCTGCTATGCCGTGGAGTATAAAAACATGAAGGTCGTTTCCATAGATGCCGTGAGCCTACAAGATCAGGAAGCATCGCGCCAAGCACAGGTACAATGGTTGGATTCCGTCTTGGCCAACAATACCAAAAAATGGACGGTCCTTACCATGCACTACCCCATTTTTTCCACGGCCAAGGGCAGGGACAATACCGTGTTGCGGGAGAGCCTACTGCCCCTTATCAATAAATACAAAGTGGACCTGGTGCTGCAGGGCCATGACCATACGTATGCGCGGGGCACCGTGACCAATCAGGATGAGGGCCTTACCGTACAAGAGGATGCCGGTACGGTCTATGCGGTCTCCGTGAGCGGGCCAAAGATGTATGCTTCGCAAGACCAGGAATGGATGCAGCGCCGGGGTGAGTTCACCCAGTTGTTCCAGATCATCACAGTGGGCCAGGACACCCTTTCCTATGAGGCCTATACCCCCTTGGGCAGTCTTTACGATGCCTTTGATCTGCAGAAAGACAGCAACGGCGCCAAAAAATTGACGAATCGGGAAGCGGAGCTTCCAGAGCGATTTCGGAAGGATTTTGTTGGGGAGGAATAGGTGTCCGTTTTGAAAAATACGGAGCATCACGTTTACCGGTGGGCTCGTTTTCAGGCTTCAGCTGTGCATCATGGTTAAGGTAATGGGTTAAATTATTAATTGAGGGAAAAGTAAAGTGGTTATTGAACCAGTGGGTTAGTGAGTTAGTGGGTTGGTGAAGAGGTCCTAATAAAGGAGTCCAGAACTTGGCTTCCATTTCACTTTTTTGCGGATAGGTAGATTCCACCATCGTGCCTAAAGTTGAGCTTGCCCCTTCCATTCCATTTTTTCTTACCTTTGCATCCCGCTAAAAACCAGGAAGCTGTGCCAAAAATCGGAGACATACAATTACCGGACTTTCCCCTGTTGCTCGCCCCCATGGAGGATGTGAGCGATCCACCCTTCCGTGCGCTGTGCAAAGAACAGGGGGCCGATGTGGTCTATACCGAGTTCATTTCCTCCGAGGGCCTCATCCGCGATGCCGCCAAGAGTGTCATGAAGCTGGATATCTATGAAAAGGAACGCCCTGTGGGCATCCAGATCTTTGGGGCCAATTTAGATTCCATGCTCCAGACCGTGGATATTGTTCAGGAAAGCCGCCCGGATATCATTGACATCAATTTTGGCTGCCCCGTAAAGAAGGTGGTCTGCAAGGGTGCGGGCGCTGGGATATTGAAAGATATTCCCCTTATGGTACAGCTCACCGCTGAAATGGTGAAGCGCACCCACCTCCCCATTACCGTAAAGACCCGTTTGGGTTGGGATGAGGATTCCATAAAGATCGTTGAGGTGGCAGAGCGATTGCAAGATGTGGGCTGCCAGGCCATTTCCATCCATGGGCGTACCCGGGCCCAAATGTACAAGGGCCATGCCAACTGGAAGCCCATAGCCCAGGTAAAGAACAATCCGCGTATGCAGATACCCGTGTTTGGCAATGGTGATGTGGACACCCCCGAAGCCGCCGTGCGCATGCGAGATGAGTATGGTCTGGACGGGGCCATGATTGGCCGGGCCAGCATTGGCTACCCTTGGTTCTTTAAGGAGGTGAAGCACTTTTTTAAGACCGGGGAGCATTTGGCACCGCCCACCCTATCCCAACGTGTGGAAGCCGCTCGGCGGCATTTGCAGATGTCCATAGACTGGAAGGGCGAAAAGCTTGGCGTTTTTGAGACCCGTAGGCACTATACCAACTATTTTAAGGGCATTCCCAATTTCAAGGAATACCGCATGAAAATGGTGACCAGTGATGACGCGGCCGATGTCTTTGCCGCTTTTGATGAGGTGTTGGAAAAGTTTGGGGATTATCAGTTTGCGCTCCAAGCCCCTTGACCCAAAGTGGGGGGTAATGTTTGTCCGTGTACAAAGCTATAAGGATACTTCTGGGAAATTTATTGCCTCTCGAAAAAGTGGGTCAGGGGAAATGTTTCTTTCAATGCAATGGCCCTGTTATTTTTTCAGTGGAAAACGAGTTGCAAGAACCTACTTGAAATGCATTACAGCTCCTAAATCATTGTAATTCAATTTTTTGTATATTGTATTCATGACTGTACCAGAATACATAAATCACACCCATGTTTTAATTGTTGGTATCATAGCACTGTGTGCTCTTTGGGCCTTTGTCATTTCCTTTAATAGGAAAGGAAGAAATTTTAGAAGTTCCAGGAACAAAAGAGCAAGACGGCAGTTCTAACCTTGGCAAATGCCACCACCAGCCTAAGTATACAGAAGTTCCCCTTTTGGGGCTATTGGGCTATGAGTTTTTTGTTCACGCGGCTACTGGCGATCTTGGCCGCAATGATGCCCAGCACCAAAATGGTGGCCATGACAATGCCCACGTTCAGGATATCGAACGCCACGGGATAGGCCAGGGACGGGGTGATCTTCAACCAACCGAAGGCCAGTTGGCTCCAAATGAGGATACTGCCGATCAAGACCCCAATGCATCCGCCCAGGCCCGTGACCAGCACCCCTTGTATGAAGTAGATGCGGCGGAGCTCCTTTACTGTGGTGCCGAAGCTGAAAAGCGTCTTGGAATTCTGTTGCTTGTCCAAGATCATCATGATAATGGCCCCGACCACGTTGAAAAGGGCAATGATGAGCACCAAGGTAAAGATGAGGTAGGTGGCCATGTTCTCCGTGTTCAGCATTTTATAGAGGGTGCTGTTGAGTTCCTGTTTGTTTTTCAGCACAATATTGGGTCCCAAGATATCGGATAGGGCTTTGCGCACCGCTGTTTCGTCCGCCCCATTGCGCAGCTTGAAATTTAGGGCAGAGAATTGGTCCGGTTGTTTTTCCAAGAGCGCTTGGACCAAGGGCAGTTGTGCCAGTACGTATTTATTGTCCAGATCGGCCTCCACCGCATAGACCCCACCAATGACCATGGGCAGTTGGTTGTAGAGAGATCGGATGCCTTGTTGGGAAATGGAGCCCTTGCCCGGTTTAAAGGCATAGATCTGCAGGGGGCTACGGAATTGGTTGATGGTGACGCCGAGGATATTGGCAATGCCAATGCCAGAGACCACTTGGCTTTCGTTGATGGTCCAATCGCCCAAGTAGAGGGCACTATCGATCTGGGTCACTTTTCTAAAGTTGCTGTCAATGCCCTTGATGTAGGCAATGTGGTTTTTGCCCTGGTGTTCCAGATAGACCTTTTCCTCAATTTCCTTGGCATAAAAGGCCACGTTCTGCACTTGGTCCAGCGCTTCTTCTTGTGCGGGTGACAGTTGAAAAAATTTGCCCGTGGCGGGTAGGGCCTTGAGTTGGGGGTCGAAGGAGTTGGTAAAGGCCAGGCTGAAATTTTTGAGTCCCGCAAAGCCGGAAAGCACAATGAAAAGGGCCGCCGCCCCAATGACGATGACCAAAAACGTAATGAAATTGATGATGTTCACCGCATTCTGCGAGCTTTTGGAGCGCAGGTACCTTTTGGCGATGTACAAGGGGAAGTTCAAGCATCAGGATTTTTTGCGCCTGGCCAGCAGGTCACGGTTCACAATGGGGTTTTCCTCCCCTTTGAGCGATTCCTCGATCTTGTCTATGTACTCTAGGGAATCGTCTAGATAAAAGAGGAGCTCTGGCACCCGGCGCAACTGGTTGCGGGTACGTTGGGCCAGTTCATGCTTAATGAGCGGCTGGTTGCTTTTGATGCCTTCCAACAGCTCCTTGGCCCCATCTGTGGGAAAAATGCTCACATATACCTTGGCAATGGAAAGATCTGTGGTCACGGAAACCTTGGAGACGGAAATGAGGGTGCCCTTGAGCCCCCCTTCCAAAGCGGCCTTTTGAAGGATGTTCACAATGTCCTTTTGTATTACCCCGGCAATTTTGCGTTGTCTTTGCGTTTCCATGCCACAAAAGTACACAGAATAATATATCTTAGGGGAATTGTGGGTTTCTTTTAACGTACACGTATCATGGAGAAAATAGAACATTTGGGCATTGCCGTACGGGATCTGGAAGCATCTAACGCGCTGTTTGAGAAATTGCTGGGCACGGCCCCTTATAAGGAGGAGGAAGTGGCCTCGGAACAGGTGCGCACCTCCTTTTTTAAAAACGGCCCCAATAAGATAGAGCTGTTACAGGCCACGCACCCAGAGAGCGCCATAGCCCGGTATGTGGCCAAAAAGGGGGAGGGCGTGCACCATGTGGCCTTTGCGGTCACGGACATTGTGGCCGAAATGGAACGGCTTAAAAATGAGGGTTTTGTATTGTTGAACGAAACCCCAAAGCGCGGGGCGGACAATAAATGGGTGGCCTTTGTGCACCCCAAGAGTGCCAATGGGGTCTTGGTGGAGCTCTGCCAAGAAATCAAGGATTAGTTTCTCTTGCAGCAGCAAAAAATAAGTAGTAATATTGCAGTCCGAAATTTGGTCTTGCAAAAGCCATCGGAACGGTCCTATAGCTCAGTTGGTTAGAGCACCTGACTCATAATCAGGTGGTCCCTGGTTCGAGCCCAGGTGGGACCACAAAGGGAAGCCGAAACGGCTTCCCTTTTTATTTACACCCATGGCACACACTTATATTTTGCACAGCAAGACGTTGAACAAGTTCTATATTGGTTGTTGCCATGCTGATTTGGGATTAAGGATTGAAAACCACAATACTGCAAAATATGGCGCTAAAACCTTTACTTCAAGGGCAAACGACTGGCAACTCTTTCTGCGATTTGATTGTGACGATTACGCGCATGCCGTGCGTCTGGAACGTAAGATCAAGGCGATGAAAAGCCGCAGGTATCTGGAGAATTTAAAAAAATACGCTGAACTCCGGGAAAAGGTTTTGCACGAAACGAAGAACAGCTGACTCTCCCGATAGCTATCGGGACAGGTGGTCCCTGGTTCGAGCCCAGGTGGGACCACATCAAGCAGAAAACCCCGCACGAGAGTGTGGGGTTTTTTTCT
>CAKZLG010000255.1 GCA_937125035.1 uncultured Maribacter sp.
CGGCAAATTGAGAAATATATGGAGCAGGAACGAAAAGAAGTTGAAAAATTCAAATGATATGGAAAACCAAGAGCAACTGGAACGTTATCAAAGGGCAAGATTACAAGTAGATCGGATGAAAAAGTTTTTCAGGCATCTCAGGGTCTATATTGTGGTGAATGTCCTACTCATCATCTTCAAATTGCGGTTGTTCCGATTCTTTACCGATCAAGGTATACGCAACGAACAGTTTTATGACTGGTTGGATTGGAACATCATCGGCACGCCTGTATTGTGGGGCGTAGGCTTAGCCATACACGCATTCTATGTATTTGTCTTACAAGGGAAAAAGTGGAATGATATAAAGCCTGGGTTTATAGTGGAATGGGAGGAAAGGCAGATAAAAAAATATTTAGATAAAGACTGATGGAAGACCATATAGTGAAATTGATCTACATGCACGCCGGTTTTGGGGGCATCGCTCTATTGGCGGGTTCCATTGCCATGATAGCTAAAAAAGGGAAGACTTGGCATAGGGCAAGCGGACAAATCTTTTTTTACGGGATGCTCCTCTCCGGGCTGTTGGCTTTGGTCATAGCGGTGCTGCCCAAGCATGAAAATGCTTTTTTATTCTCCATAGGGCTTTTCAGCGTGTACCTGCTATTGGCCGGTTACCGGGGACTGCAATTCACAAACCAATCGGTATCATTGTATTGGGACAAGTTATTGTCCATCACCGTGATCGTGGTGGGTGCGGCCATGGTCTTTGGGCCCATTTTGGTGGCTGACGGCATCAATGTTGTACTGCTTGTCTTTGGGACTGGCTCCATAGTGTTCGGGTGGCGAGACCTGCACATGTTCGCCAATCCAGAATCGCTTAAGAAAAGGGGGCTGAAAATCCATGTTGGGAAGATGACAGGGGCCTATATTGCTTCCGTATCCGCATTTTTGGTGGTGAACCGATTTTTCCACCCTATGGTCAATTGGTTTTTGCCCACTATCTTGGGAAGCGCATTCATTGCCTATTGGATGGTGCGTTTAAATAAACATCAACGAAAAACCCTTAAAAAAACAGCATAAGATGAACGTAATCATTATTGAAGACGAAAAGCCGTCCGCAAGGAGACTGGCGCGTTTGTTGGCTGAAATGGAAGTTGAGGTGTCCACGATGCTGCACTCAGTAGAGGAGGCCATTGTGTGGTTTAAGGAAAATACGCACCCAGACCTTATTTTTTTGGACATACAGCTCTCTGACGGGCTCTCTTTTGAAATATTCGAGACCGTGCAGGTAAACAGCGCCATCATCTTCACTACGGCCTATGATGAGTACGCCCTACAGGCCTTTAAGCTGAATTCCATAGACTATCTCCTAAAGCCCATAGATGATGAGGAGCTGGCTGCCGCCGTGAAGAAATACAAGAACTTGAAGCCTCAGGGGCCTGCTTTGGCCCTGGACTTTGAGGACATCAAGAAGTTGTTGGTGAATCCGTTGGAGCGGGAATACAAAAAGCGGTTCACCGCCAAAGTGGGACAGCACATAAAAATCATCAATACGGATGATGTGGAGTGTTTCTATAGCGAGAACAAAGGTACTTACGCCGCCACGACAGAGGGCAGAAACTACCTTTTGGAAACGACCCTGGAGCAGTTGGAAAACGAATTGGAGCCGCAAACCTTTTATAGGGTGAGCCGCAAGTTCTATGTCAACATAAAGCATATAAAAGATATTATAAGCTACACGAATTCCAGATTACAATTAAAGATGAACAGCTTTTCGGAACAACCGATCATCGTGAGTAGGGAACGGGTAAAGGACTTTAAGCTTTGGTTGGAGTAGAATAATTCAATATTCTGAAAATTAATAAATTAAAATACGATATAGAAAATATCTATAGTGTGTAAACTAGCTTTTTCCTTCCTTATCCACTCTGTTTTCATCAAAAGAGGAGGGCAATAATTTTGGAATGAGCTTAATGAAAAGAGGCAATAGTATGGCCCCGCCCGGAAGCATGAAAATAGCCAAGGAGGGAATGCTCTTAAAGATGTCCATCAATTGGTTCTGTACTTTTTTCTTTTCCTCTGGAGTAAGGTCCCGTACGGTGCTTTTTGAAAGCAGCGCCACCAGTTCCGCACTTTCGGCCAGTTCTTTTTTAAGGCGCTTGCTATTTCTTAAAATGAGCTTGTTAACCACCTTGCCCATCCCATCATAAAACTGGATGGCCAAATTATCTTCCCTCAAGAAGGGTACTTTTTCCGCATTTTCACCAAAAAACAAGGTCACATCCCTAAGGGCGTTTCCAATGGTCGCTTCCTGAAAACCCATGTCCTTGCCAACACCAAAGACAAATTCAGATTCGGTATAATCCAAAGATTTGTCCTCCCACACGGTAAGGCAGGCAATATCCAATAGGTATTGTTTTTGGAATGGGTAGGGGTGCTGTAGCAGCCGATCGCGGTAAGACCCATCAAACTGCTGCTGTGTGCCACGTTCCACATAGGTTAGGGATGCTTCTAGTAAATGAGCCAATTTCTCATCGCTCTTGTTCTTTTGTTTTGAATTAAGGGCATGGTAGGCAATGTTGATGGCCAAATATTCCAACCTCTGGGCCAGCTGTTTTATCTCCTTGGGATTTTCTAGATATTCTTTGAACAAGAGCACATCAACGAACAATAGGGAGTTGGTAATGAAACTGTTGAAGGTTTTTCCCAACAGGGTGTCTTCCAAATAGATTCTGGAAGCAATCAATTTTTCCAATTTGGAGGACGTTTTCTTCCCGGCGAAGAGTTTCCCAATGAATGAGACGTGGTCTAGTTCCAAGGCCTTGTAGAACTCAAAGATGCACTCCAAAAAATGGGCAAAGCCAATATGCCTGGCCTTCAAATGAAAAGTAAAGTACAGGGCGTTCAACAGGTTTACCTTGGCCTTTTCATCGTCAGATAGGGTATGCTCGGCAACAATAAAGGCCGGCACCCCAATACTGATCCCATAGACAAAACCATTGGACTTCAAGTCCTTGTACAGATCCGCAAAGCTTTGGTAAGATGCTTTGTTTTCCTGCGCCAAGGCGCCATATTTCTCTATCCAACCAGAGGATGACGGATTCATTGTACTATGGGTTTAAAGTGGTAAAGGTAGCTAATAAGGGCATAGCGATACGGTAAAATAGGCATGGGGTCCATCGAAAATTAAAGATTCCCCAAGGACTTCCCGATCGTTAGGGCAATCGTTCCAAGGGTTTGGACATGGCATAGCATCCCAACGGCATCTTATTTGTGGGCCATACGCTTTTTCAGCTATTTCAGATAACGCCGTATAAGGATAGGCAATAACAAGAGGTCCAAAATAAGGGCGGTGACAAGGGTGGCACTGATAATGACCCCTATGGTGACACTGGGCTGGTGTTGTGAAAAGAGCAGTACCAAGAAACCAAAAAACAAGAGGGTAGTGGTGACCACAAGGGCCTTACCGGTGTGTACAAATGTATTTTCAAGGGATTTTTCCTGATCAAGCCCTTGGTCCAGCCCCAATTTGTATTTGGCCAGAAAATGGATGGTATCATCAACGGCAATTCCAAAGACTATGGCGAATACCACGGAGAGGGACGCTTCCAATGGGATGCCCAAAAAACCTAGTATCGCACCCGCAAACACTATGGGCAGTACGTTGGGCACCAAAGAAATCAAGATCATCCTTAAGTATCTAAATACAAGTGCCATAATGATGCCAATGATGAATAAACCGATCAATAGCCCTTCCAGCAGACTTCTTCTAATGTAGCTCGCATTTTTATCCAATAAGAGGCTTTTTCCGGTAACTTTCACCTTTAAAAGATGGGTGTCCATTTGTTTTTCTGCAAAGTCCTCAATCTGGCGGTAGAGCTCTTTTAGGCTATCCGTGCCCACATCCTGCAGGCTTCCTTTTATCCGGCCCAAGGTACCTGATGGGTTTACATACTTCCGCAATTGCTTGCGCCCCAATTTTTTAAGGTCCCTTTGGTACCTTTCGTATACGGTTTTTTCGGTGGGGAGTCTCAGGGAATCTGAACGGTTAAGGTGGTTGGCTTTGTGGATGATCTTGATGGGCAGGTTGGGTGTCACAAGCCCTCCTATGGCCCTTTGGGCGGTTAGGTAAACCTCTAGCCTATCTATTTCTTGGGCAGCGGCATAATCTGTTATTTTGGTGTTTTCCATAGCCATAAGGGCTATTTCCAAAGGTCTGAAACCAGCAAAATCCTTTTGGAAATAATCAAAGTCTTGGGCAATCTTACTTTGTACTGGAAGGGAGTTTTTAAATTCATAATTGGTGGATATCAAGGAGATGCCCACAAGGCACAATAGTAGAAATACCGAGGAGCCCCACAGGATGGTTTTTTCATAATGCAGGGTATATCCATTGATTTTCTTCAGAAAAACCGACCATCTAGACAACGTTTCATCCTTTTTCACCAGCAAGGTCTTCGGTACCATCAGCAACAAGGGACAGGAAAAAAAGATAACGGTGATATAGGCCACAAGGACACCCAAGGCAGCATTTAAACCAAACTCCTGTATGCTGTTCAATCGTGATGATAGCAGGGTCACAAATCCTATGGCAGTGGTCAGTGAGGTGAGAAGGGTGGTGAGTCCTACTTCGCGCAAACTACCAGCAAGTGCCATGTATTTGGATTCACCTAAGCTAAGCTTCCTTAAA
>CAKZLG010000256.1 GCA_937125035.1 uncultured Maribacter sp.
TGATATTTTGAACAAAAATACATATTTGGCCGACAAATGCGCACGAATGTGAAAAAGGATGTGCCTTGATGGCTTTTCGTATTATTCCCACTATTTTTGCCCCATGCAAAGAGAGAATACAAAGCCCAATTTTGAATTCATTGCCATGATGGCCTCCTTAATGTCCATCGTAGCCTTGGCCATAGACGCCCTATTGCCCGCCATTGCGGATATTGGCATCTCCATTAACAGTTTGGATCCCACCAAGAACCAACTGTTGGTCATCATGATTTTTTTGGGACTTGGTGTAGGGCAGTTGTTCTTTGGTCCCTTGTCTGATAGTTGGGGTAGAAAACCCATTGTTTATTTGGGTTTTGGGGTTTTTGCCGTGGCCAGTGTCATTTGCCTGTTGGCGCCCAATCTAGAGATCATGCTCATCGGTAGGGTCCTTCAAGGGGTGGGGCTGTCAGCTCCTAGAACCATCAGTATTTCCATTATACGAGATACATTTTATGGCGATTATATGGCGAAGATCATGTCTTTCGTTACGGCATTCTTTATTTTGGTGCCCATTGTGGCCCCGGCATTTGGCAAAGCGGTCATGGGCTTATTGGGTTGGGAAGGCATTTTTTATGTGCAGCTCTTTTTTGCCCTGGTGATCGCCCTCTGGTTTTGGCGGCGGCAAGAAGAGACGTTAAGACCGGAATTTAAGGTGCCATTTTCCATGAAGGTATTCCTAAAAGGTACCAAGGAGATCTTTAGGCATAAGGAGACCGTATCCTGTACATTGATCTCCGGTTTGATCACGGGTTCCTTTCTGGTATACCTGAGCTCTGCACAACATGTCTTTGAGGATTTATATGGGTTGGCGGACAGTTTCCCTTTTATTTTTGCTGGGTTGGCCATATCCATTGGGTTCTCTACCCTAATGAACGGTAATTTGGTCATGCGTTTTGGCATGCGTAACCTCTCTTTTGCCGCTTTGTTGGCCTACACTACGGTCGCTTTTGCCTACACCTTCATTTTTTGGAACGATGCGGATCCCAGTATATCGGTGTTGCTCAGTTTTTTATCGGTGCTCTTTCTCTGTCTGGGTTTTGTTTGGGGAAATATGCGTTCCATAGCCATGGAGCCCATTGGTCATATTGCCGGAATAGGCGCCGCCATCACCGGTTTTATTTCCACCATTTTATCCATTCCCATTTCCATCTTTATTGGCAGTTTTGTGGAAAATACGGTATGGCCTTTATTTGCAGGGCTTGGTGTAAGTGGCCTTTTGTCCGTTCTTCTTTTCGTGGCGTTCAGAACACGACCCATTTTTGCCAAGAACCACGCCTATAAATAGCCTTGGTAACAAACATGGCAAAGCATTTTTGACGCCGGGAAAAATCCCTACGTAGGTATTACGGACTAAAGGTGGCCCGGGTTATAGGGCATTATCCATGATTTCCTTAACTACTTCCGGATTTAGGAGGGTGCTTGTGTCTCCCAGATTGGAAGTGTCCTTACTAGCGATCTTGCGTAGGATCCTGCGCATGATCTTTCCACTCCGGGTTTTGGGAAGACCGGAAACAAACTGAATCTTGTCCAGTTTGGCAATGGGCCCAATCATTTCAGTGATCTGTTGGTTGATTTCCTTTCTTAAGTTGTCCCGATCTCTGCTTTCCCCAATTTCTTTTAAGATGACATAGCCGTAGAGGGCATTGCCCTTTACATCATGTGGAAATCCAACAATGGCGGATTCCGCCACCGCCGGATGTTCATTGATGGAATCCTCAATGGGCGCCGTGCCCAAGTTATGTCCACTAACAATGATTACATCATCCACACGGCCCGTTATACGGTAATAGCCCACGGCATCGCGCAGGGCACCATCGCCTGTGAAATACATGTCCTTGTAGGCAGAGAAGTAGGTGTCCCTATAGCGCTCGTGGTTGCCCCAAATAGTGCGTGCCATGGAGGGCCATGGAAATTTGATGCACAATCTGCCCGTTACTTGGTTGCCCATGATTTCCTTGCCCGCTTCATCCATGAGGGCAGGTTGAATGCCAATGAACGGCAGGGTGGCATAGGTGGGGGTGGTAGGGGTTACATATGGGATCGGCGTGATCATGATACCTCCGGTTTCCGTCTGCCACCAAGTATCCACAATAGGACTCATTTTTTTGCCCACATTGTTGTTGTACCAATGCCAGGCTTCCTCGTTTATGGGTTCGCCCACGGAGCCCAAAACTTTCAGACTGGAGAGGTCGTATTTCTCCACATAGTCCAAATTTTCCTTGGCCAAAGCCCTAATGGCCGTGGGCGCTGTATAGAATTGGGTCACTTTGTGTTTCTGAACCACTTCCCAGAACCGGCCAAAATCCGGGTAGGAGGGCACCCCTTCAAACATAACGGTGGTGGCGCCATTGGCCAAGGGTCCGTAAACAATGTACGAATGCCCTGTGATCCACCCAATATCCGCGGTACACCAATAGACATCATGTTCCTTATACTGGAAAACATTTTTAAAGGTATATGCCGTGTACACCATATAACCGGCCGTGGTATGTACCATGCCTTTAGGCTTGCCCGTGGAACCGGAGGTGTATAGGATGAACAAGGGATCTTCGGCATCCATGATCTCTGCCACGTGGTCAGCATAGGCTTCATCCATAAGAGGTTGTAACCAATGGTCCCTGCCCGAGACCATTTTTATCTTGCTCTTGGTGCGCTTGGCCACTAAAACGGAAGTGACACCCGGACATTCCTCCAAGGCCGTGTCTACGATGCCCTTGAGGTCTATCTTTTTCCCTCCCCGGTAAGAACCATCCGATGTGATGACCATCTTACAATCAGAATCGTTGATCCTTGTGGAAAGGGCGTTGGCCGAAAAGCCCGCAAACACCACGGAATGTATGGCCCCGATCCGCGCACAGGCCAAAAGGGAGATGGCCAATTCCGGAATCATGGGCAAATAGATGCATACCCTATCGCCTTTTTTTATACCCTGTTCCAAGAGCACATTGGCCATACGGCACACTTTCTCGTGCAATTGCCTGTAGGTAATGTGCTGTGCCTCTTCCTTAGGGTCATTCGGCTCAAAGAGAATGGCCGTCTTGTTGCCCCTAGTGGGCAGGTGGCGGTCCAGACAATTTTCAGTGATGTTCAATTGCGCTCCTTGGAACCATTTGATCTCTGGTTTGGAAAAGTCCCATTCCAACACGCTGTCCCAACGTTTACGCCATACAAAATGCTCTTCAGCGATCTCTTCCCAGAAAGAAGCGGGGTTCCTAACGGATTTTCTATATACTTGGTAATACTCTTCTAAATGTTTAATGTGGTAATTGCTCATGCTATGCTCATTGGCCCGCACTGGGGCACGATTATTTCTTGGTTAAAAATAGGAAATTTAATGTTGAATGGCGTCCCCCGCAGCATTGGGAATTCTGATTTCCTCAACGATTTCCTGCACGGATTCCGGGGGTGGAGGTGTCATTTTCATGATGGCGATGGATACGATGAAATTGGCCAACATGGCAATACTACCAAAACCTTCCGGTGAAATACCGAACCACCAATCTGCTTGGGTGCCCCCGCCAAACCAATCAAATTTGAATTTCAGCATATAGAACAGCATCAAAAGAATGCCCACGATCATACCGGCCACGGCGCCTTCCTTGTTCATTTTTTTATAGAATATGCCCAGAACAATGGCAGGAAAAAATGAAGAAGCGGCCAAACCAAAGGCCAAAGCCACCACGGCGGCCACGAAGCCAGGCGGATTGATGCCAAAATAACCTGCGATCACCACGGCCACTGTCGCGGAGATACGCGCCGCCCAGAGCTCTCCTTTCTCTGAAATACCTGGGCGGAAGATTTTTTTGATCAGATCATGCGACACCGATGCCGATATCACCAAAAGGAGTCCGGCTGCTGTGGAAAGCGCTGCGGCAAGGCCACCCGCCGCCACCAAGGCAATGACCCAAGGTGGCAGATCGGCAATTTCCGGATTGGCCAATACGGTGATGTCTTGGTCCACTTGCAATTCATTGACGGCCTTATCCGCAACATACTGTATTTTTCCATCCCCATTTTTATCGTCGAATACCAGTAGGCCCGTCTTTTCCCAATTCTTGAACCAAACGGGCATGGAGGCGTATTCCTGCCCACTTACGGTTTTGATCATATTGGTGCGTGCAAAAACCGCTACCGCGGGAGCCGTGGTGTATAATATGGCTATGAGAAGTAGGGCCAACCCGGCTGATTTCCGAGCATCTTTTACCCGTTTTACGGTAAAGAAGCGCACTATGACATGAGGAAGCCCTGCCGTACCCACCATGAGTGCCAAGGTGATGGCAAAAACATCGGTGATGGATTTAGTCCCCTCTGTGTAGGCACTAAAGCCCAATTCCGTGGAGAGGCCATCCAGCTTATCCAACAGATACGTGCCGCTACCATCGTTGAGGGTGTCTCCCATGCCCAATTGGGGAACAGGGTTGCCCGTCATTTGTATGGAGATGAAGATGGCAGGCACCATAAAAGCGAATATAAGTACACAGTATTGCGCTACTTGGGTATAGGTTATGCCTTTCATCCCGCCCAAAACGGCATAAAATAAAACGATGACCATGCCTATGATCACTCCGGTATTGATATCCACTTCCAAAAAACGGGAAAAGACCACCCCCACACCTCGCATTTGCCCGGCCACATAAGTGAAGGAAACGATCAAGGCACAAATGACCGCTACGATCCTCGCTGTTTTGGAATAATAGCGGTCTCCAATAAAATCGGGTACGGTGAATTTCCCGAATTTGCGGAGATAAGGTGCCAATAAGAGGGCCAGGAGCACGTAGCCTCCAGTCCACCCCATGAGGTAGACCGACCCATCATAGCCAGCAAAGGCAATGATCCCAGCCATACTGATAAAGGATGCTGCCGACATCCA
>CAKZLG010000257.1 GCA_937125035.1 uncultured Maribacter sp.
TGCAGGTGGAAGCTTATGAAATTGTGGATTTCAATACCGTTAAAGCACCGTACGAAGGTCACTACCTACATTACAACACCCAAGTGGAGGCCCGTGTAAAAGCAGTGGCCTTTACAGCTGGGGATATTGTTGTTCCTACAGACCAACCTTCTTTTAGGTACATCTTGGAAACGTTGGAGCCCCAATGTGTGGATTCCTTCTTCAATTGGAATTTCTTTGACACCATTTTGCAACGGAAAGAAGGTTTTTCCCCGTATGTCTTTGAAGACACCGCCGCCAGAATGTTGGAGCAGGATACGGTGCTGCGCGCGGCCTTTAATGAAAGAAGGGCCACTGATCCCACGTTTGCCCAAAACGGGTACACCCAATTGGATTGGTTGTTCAAAAGGTCTCCCCTTTATGAAAGCGCCCATAACCAATACCCGGTATATAGAGTGCTGCCCTAGCCTTAATCCCCTTCAAAGAGGATCTTAATATTGGCGTATGAATTTTGCAGGGCTTTCTGTATTTTATTGGGCCCTTTCCATTTCACCTTAACAATACCTTCTTTTTTCTCAGGTTTCAGCTTGCCATCATAATCGGTTTTCATGGCATACCAATGTACCTGTTTCAACGTGTTGGTGCCGTTATTCGAAAAGATATGATAGGTAGTGCTCAAAAAGTTTTCAAGCCGTAGGTCCTTTACCCCGGTTTCCTCCATAACCTCTCGCACGGCACAGTCTTCAATGGATTCGCCCTTATCCAACTTACCTTTGGGCAGATCCCATTTATCATTTCTGTAAATGAAGAGCACCTTGCCCTTGGCATTGGTCACCACCCCACCCGCAGCAACGATAAGGGGTATCTCTTGGGTGAATTTTTTGAGTATTTCCTCATGGTTGGGATGGTATATATAGGCGATATCGAGTTTCTTTTTTTTTAGGGACTTGATCGCAGTGGCTATAGAGTCCTTGTTCAAAAGAAAATAAGCTCCATCTGTGGTCTCAGAGAGTTTATTTGTTAAGATCAGGGGAGCCCCATTAACAAAAACTTTATACATTTGCCGCATGGTTTTAAATAAGCAAACAGCTAAAAAAACAGCCGAGCTTCTATTACAAATTAATGCAATAAAATTGAAACCCGAAAATCCTTTCACATGGGCTTCGGGCTGGAAATCCCCCATATATTGTGATAACCGGATTCTACTCTCCTACCCCATGATCCGCAATTTTGTAAAAGAAGAGATGGCCAAATTGGTGGAAGAGCTCTACGGGCGCCCAGACGTGATCGCAGGCGTGGCCACTGGGGCCATAGGCATGGGCGCATTAGTGGCGGATGTTTTGGGACTTCCGTTCATATATGTTAGGCCACAACCAAAATCACACGGGCGGAAAAACCAGGTTGAGGGCCACTTGGAACCCTATCAGAACGTAGTGGTCATTGAGGACCTGATAAGCACGGGCATGAGCAGCCTCAACGCCGTTGATGCCCTAAAGGAAGAGCATGCCAATGTAAAGGGCATGATCGCGGTGTTCACTTATGGTTTTGATGTGGCACAACGAAATTTCGCCGAAAAGGACATTGCCCTGCACACCTTGAGCAATTATGGCTTTCTCATAGAACAGGCCTCTGAAACCGGCTACATCAAAGAAGAACAATTAGCTACATTAATGGAGTGGCGCAAAGACCCATCCCATTGGAAAAAATGACACCATGCACATAGAGACCCCTACGACCCGAGTATCAAAAAGTCCGGAAGAGACCTATTCCTTTCTGACCCGCCTGGCGAATTTTGAGAAATTAATGCCCAGCACCATAGATAAATTTGAGCTTATCAATGAGGACAGGTTCCTTTTTGCCCTCAAAGGCATGCCGGAAATTGTGTTGGAACGCAAATCACAGACCCCACACTCCCAAGTGGTATTGGGGGCCGCCAGTGATAAGCTACCCTTTACCCTAACGGCCTCCATACAAAAGGTGAGTGCCATTGAAAGTGAGGTCACCCTCAGCTTTTCAGGAGAGTTCAATGCCATGATGGCCATGATGATCAAAACGCCCATTACCAATTTCATCAATACCCTTTCCCAAAACCTATCGCAGATTTAATTGAGCAACTTTAGCTCTTTGAGACCAAAATAGCGGAGCTCGTCATTTTCCAAGGTAAGGCAAAGCTGTCCGTTTGGGGCAACCCCTGTAATGATCCCTGAAAAATGCTGGCCCGTAGGTGTCTTAAAAGTTGAAACGACCTCCTTTCTATAAAGACACTGGTAATAAATGGGATACCAATGGTGCCATTCAGCGCTTTCCAAAGCCTCTAAATGATGGCGCAGGGCACCCAGTATTTTTTCAAGAAGGGCATCCAGGTCCATTTCATGACCCAGAACGTTCTGTAATGAATTGGCATTGAGTCCATTGGGAAACCCCACTTGGTTCACATTGAGGCCCACGCCGATTACCGTCCATTCAATTTGACCTTTTAGCAGGGTATTCTCTATTAAGATACCCCCAATTTTTTTTGAACCTGACATTATGTCGTTGGGCCATTTGATCGTGATATTCGGTACTTTTAAATGTTTCAATACGTTGTACAGGGCCAAGGATACCATTATGGTAATTAAGAATTGGCGGTTTTTTGAAAGGTCCTGAAATAATTTCAATACACTGAAAGTAAGGTTTTTACCAGGGTCGCTGACCCACTGGGAGTACAATTGGCCCCTGCCTTTGGTTTGGTTGTGCGTAAGTACTACCGTATAATCCGGCTGGGAACTGCGCCTATGCAGCTCCTTTAGGTAGGTGCTAGTGGAGTCTGTGGCACTAAGTTTGATTAAAGGCATGTTCCTAGGCTTTACGCTTTATATAATCTATTGTTAAAAACTAGAGCTAAAAGAACAAAAAAATAATAACTTTGTATAAACTAAAATTTTTGAATGCAGAAAAGGAAAGCTAGTGCAGATGAGCTTATTGCATTAATTTTACAAGGAATAGAAGAAGTTAAAGGGCAAGACATCAACTTGCTTGATTTAAGGGAAATAGAAAATACCGTTTGCGACTACTTTATCATTTGTAATGGTACCTCGAACACGCATGTGAACGCCATTGTTGGTTCCATCCAGAAAACCGTGAGCAAATCCATAAAAGACAAACCTTGGCATGTTGAAGGTGAGGACAATGCCGAGTGGATTCTTATGGACTATGTGAACGTGGTGGTCCATGTTTTTCAAAAACAGGTCCGGGACTATTATGACATTGAAGGCCTATGGGGCGATGCCAAATTCACCACCATAGAAAGTAGCGTAAACCACTAAAAAAATAAAATGGCAAAAGAAAACAATACCAATCCCAAAAAACCCAAATTCAGTTCGTGGTGGATCTATGGCCTTGTGGCTGTGCTCCTTATCGGTTTCCAGCTGTTCAATAGTGATGATCTGGCCAGCACCGAAAAAACCACCACCTCAGAGCTGCAAGAGTTTTTGAGAAATGGTGACATCAACAAAATACTTATCATCACCAATACCAACCAGGCCAAGGTGTTCCTAACGGACGAGGCCATGGCCAAAGATGTGCACAAAGGCGTATCAGACCGGTCCCTGTTGCCGGCAACCGGTAGCGTGCCCCAATATATTTTGGACTATGGTGACCTTCAGATTTTTCAGAATGAAATCACCGAGATAAAGAAGGAGAACAACTTGGACACCATTATTGAATTTGATAAGGAGTCCACGGCCATTTTCGATTTCCTTTTATCCTTATTGCCCTTTGTCCTTATCATTGGCATTTGGATCTACCTCATGAGAAGAATGTCTGGTGGAGGCGCTGGCGGTGCTGGTGGACAGATTTTCAACATAGGCAAATCAAAGGCAAAACTTTTTGACGAAAAGACGGATACACGCACATCCTTCAAGGATGTAGCTGGTTTGGAAGGGGCCAAAGAAGAAGTGGAAGAGATTGTGGAGTTTCTTAAAAATCCAGATAAATACACCTCGCTTGGCGGCAAAATACCCAAAGGGGCCTTACTGGTAGGGCCTCCGGGAACGGGTAAGACCCTCTTGGCCAAAGCGGTGGCCGGCGAGGCTAAAGTACCTTTCTTTTCCCTTTCCGGTTCGGATTTTGTGGAAATGTTCGTAGGGGTGGGTGCCTCTAGGGTGCGAGACCTTTTTAAACAGGCCAAAGACAAATCCCCCGCCATCATCTTCATAGATGAAATTGACGCCATTGGGCGTGCCCGGGGCAAGAATAATTTTACGGGATCCAATGATGAGCGTGAAAATACCCTGAACCAACTGCTCACGGAGATGGATGGTTTTGGGACCAATACCAATGTCATTGTCCTAGCGGCCACCAACCGTGCAGATGTGCTGGACAAAGCCCTGATGCGTGCTGGTCGTTTTGATCGTCAAATTTATGTGGACCTCCCGGACATCAGGGAAAGAAAAGAGATCTTTGAGGTGCATTTAAGGCCAATCAAGACCGCAGAGACCCTGGACCTTGATTTCTTGGCCAGACAGACCCCAGGTTTCTCTGGCGCGGATATTGCCAATGTCTGTAACGAAGCGGCGCTCATCGCTGCGCGTAAGGAGAAGAAGGCGGTAAGCAAGCAAGATTTTTTAGATGCGGTGGATAGAATTGTTGGAGGCCTTGAAAAAAAGAACAAAATCATTACCCCTGGGGAGAAAGAGACCATTGCCTACCACGAGGCGGGCCATGCCACGGTGAGCTGGATGTTGGAACACGCAGCCCCCTTGGTCAAGGTCACCATTGTTCCACGCGGTCAATCACTGGGCGCGGCGTGGTACCTTCCGGAAGAGCGGCTTATTGTAAGACCGGAGCAAATGTTGGACGAAATGTGCGCTACCATGGGCGGAAGGGCCGCAGAGAAAGTTATCTTCAACAAAATTTCCACCGGCGCTTTGAGCGATCTTGAAAAAGTCACCAAACAGGCAAGGGCCATGGTCACTATATATGGTCTTAATGATGAAATAGGCAATCTTACCTATTACGATTCCAGTGGTCAGGATTCCTATGGGTTCTCCAAACCGTATAGCGAGGAAACGGCACGTAAAATTGACGAGGAAATTTCCAAGATCATTGAAGCGCAATACACGCGGGCCATAGAAGTGCTTACGGAAAACAAGGACAAACTCACCATATTGGCCCAGAGACTATTGGAAAAGGAAGTGATCTTCAAAGAAGATCTGGAAAAAATATTTGGCAAAAGGCCTTTTGCCAAAGACAAAGCGGATGAAAAGGCCAGAGAGGAAGAGCAAAAGGCGAAAGAGCCGGAAGCTAAAATCCCCTCTGAAAACCCAGACGATATAGAAGTTGCGGAAAAATAAGATTGCAGCATAACCCACTTTGTAGCAACATGTAAAACAGTATTAACCTCAGTATGTAAATGGGCCTATTGGATTTGTTATTTGGCGGCGGTAAAAAGAAGGTTTCAAAAGAAACTTTAGAGACCAGAGGCCAACATATGCCCGATCTCAACATACCTGTAGATGAAAAGTTCACGATACACTTCAAGAAAAACGGAGGAAAGTTTCTGTACTGTGTTTCGCAGGACGAGGTATCCGTTGCATTGAGCCACATTATAGCGGAAAATAGCTGGGAACAAGAACCCTTTTTTGCCATGGACCAAAGACTGGTGGAAAAGTTCCAAAGGGAAAATATCGTATTTACCGAAAAAAGTAAAAACAGTGAGGTTTTCTTTACCACCTGTGAGCATTTGGTGGCACAGAACGGCAGCATTCTGGTATGTTCCAATCAGCTCATGGAAAAAAAGATAAACGAACTTCCAAGCAATGTCATCGTTTACGCCACTACCAGTCAACTTGTTGAGTCCATAGGGGAAGGGCTAAAGATCATAAAGAAAAAGTACGGCCCCAAGATACCGGCGAACATCACTACCTTAAAACACTTCCAGGCCACAGAAGAAAATTCAGATGATTTCCTTACCTATGGCAGTAGCACCAAAAATCTTTATCTTTTGCTATTGGAAGATTTATAATATGGGGGAAATTTTAAGGCGATCCCTAACCGGGGCGGTGTATATCATACTTTTGCTATCTGCGGTTTTCTTGAGTTCAGATGCATTTGATTTTCTATTCATGACCTTTGGTCTTGCCTGCCTCTATGAATACAAACGTTTGGTTCACCTGAAAGGATACTACATCTTTGCCGCTTATCTAGGGCTTTGGTGGGCGTTCATCTACCTTGTAAAAGACCAATGGGCCATTAATATCCTGATGTTGCTTACCATAATCGTGGATATTGCCTTGTTGATCTTCTTATTTTCACAAAAAAAAGTCCATTTCAGCTTATTGCAAAAATATTTGATCGGCCTTTTTTACATTGGCGGCGGCTGCATCTTCCTTACAATGATACCCTACAAGAGCGATGCTTTTGCCAAACTACTGATCATGGGCATCTTTGTACTCATTTGGGTCAATGACTCTTTTGCCTATTTGGTGGGCAAGACCATAGGCCGCACAAAACTGTATACGGCAGTTTCGCCAAAAAAAACAGTAGAAGGTACCTTGGGAGGTTATATCTTTGCATTGATCGCGGCCTATATCATGGCAACACAGGAAGCGCTGATCAGTTCTGCCCAATGGATGATTTTGGCCACGGTGATCGTGATTATGGGGAGTTTGGGGGATCTTGTGGAATCTAAACTGAAAAGAATGGCGGGCGTAAAGGACAGTGGAGCCATTTTACCAGGGCATGGTGGCATGTTGGATCGCTTGGACAGTCTGGTATTTGCGGCCCCATTTGCCTATTTAACATTAAATATCTTCAGTTATGTTTCATAAAGAAGGTCAGAAAATCATATTGGCCACCTTTTTAGTGGTAGGGATTGGTATAGTCGCCGCCCACTTTTTCATAGGTTTACCTTGGCTTAAGATGACCATACAAATCTTATTATTGGTCCTTTTGGTCATGATTCTTCAATTTTTCAGAAACCCTATGAGAAGGGCCAATAAGAACTTCAATGAAATATTGGCGCCCGTAGATGGCAAGGTGGTTGTGATAGAGGAAGTTGTTGAACAGGAATACTTCAAGGACAAGAGAAAACAGATTTCCATTTTTATGTCGCCCACCAATGTGCATGTCACGAGATATCCTGCGAGCGGTACCATAAAATATTCCAAGTACCACCCGGGCAAGTACCTTGTGGCCTGGCACCCCAAGAGCAGTGAGGAAAACGAAAGGACCACCATTGTTATAGGTACGCCCAAATTTGGCGACATCCTGTACCGCCAAATTGCCGGGGCCATGGCAAGGCGCATAGTCAATTACGCGGAAAAAGGGGAAAGTGTGCAACAGGGAGAGGATGCCGGTTTTATAAAGTTTGGTTCTAGGGTGGACTTGTTCTTACCTTTGGATTGTGAGATCAATGTGCAACTCAACCAAAAGGTAAAAGGTGCGGTAACGTGCATTGCCACTTACATAAACCCCAATGAAAAAGAAGAAGTTACATACTGATTTTGAACAGGCGGTGGACTTTGTAAACCAATACGAAGACCCCATTCCCGCCGATCTTCTCTTAAAATTATATGCCTACTACAAGATTGCGAACAAGAACTATGACAATCCGGGGAGCAAGACCCCGCTGATCAATGCCTTTAAGGCAAACGCCCTAATACAGGCACAGAACATTGGCTTGGAAAGGGCCATGAAAAATTATGTGCAATTGGTGAACAAGGAATTGAAAAAACTGTAATTCCCAAGGTTTGTTCATTGGTACAGATCATTCAGGTCCGCTTGGCAAATATCCCCAAACAGATGAGCTAAATTCTTGCACACCTCCGTAAAAAAGGCCTCTCCCTTTTCTTTGGTGGCATACGCTGGGTTGCCCACACCTGTATCTTCGGTAACTTTAGACCACTTTCTTTCGGCCCATACACCGCCCTGGTTAAAAGCGGAAATCTTGAATTTTTTATTGGCACCACTACCCCATTCCGTTTTCGGCAACACTAGGTCTTCGTGCAAATAAAGCATAAGGCTTGTTTCCATTTCGTCGGCATGGTCTCCCTTTTCCTGAAAATAGGCGCTTTTATCCAACATAGCGGGAAAAAAGCAAAAACTGATGAACATCTCTGGAAAATGCAAACCCACTTCCCGGACCAAGGGTTTAAAATCATTACCCCCATGCCCATTAAAAAGCAACAATTTGTAAATGCCCTGTCTATGCAACACGGTCACCAAATCTTTTAAAATGGCCAATTGGGTGCTTGGATTTAGGTTCATATCCAAATAAATATCCGGTTGGCCGGTATTTACCCCATAGGGAATGGTGGGCAGTACCATGACCTTATGGCCAGCTTTCCATGCCATTTCCGCAGCCCGGTGTACCATGCCCTCCGCTTGGTAATTATCCGTTCCGTAAGGCAAATGGTAGTTGTGGGCCTCTGTAGCTCCCCATGGCAAGATCGCCAAATCTATGGTCTCTTGCTTGAGATGGCGCCAGTTGGTCTCGGACAGTATATAAGGTCTGATCATTTTAAGTGAGTTTAACCAAATTATTTCCAGCGTTCATTGGGACCGTTTTCTTCCAAAAATAGAAAGTACCAATAAGGGTAAGGGCATAGTAACCAAAGACCACATGGCTGCCAAAAGCAAGAAGATCCTCCAGACCAAACCAGTCACCCGTTATTAAAATGACCCCCATTCCTATCAATGACCTCAATGTCTCTACCCAAGGAGCTAAGGGAGATAGGTCCATAAGGCTGGTGTACCCATAGATGCCCAAAAATAGAATAAAGCCATAAAGCAACAGCTGTTGGCTTTCCAATGCGGAAAAATTATAGAACAAGAACATGAGCAGCGCGGTGGTAAGCAACAATTGCGTTATAAGATAGGCGTTCAAGGGTTTTGTGGTAGGCGTGGCAAAACGTTCAAAACCATAGACATCCTCTATTGTTTTAATGGGATATTTTTCCCGGACATCGGCAGGGCGCCATCCTGTGGGCATAAACCAAATTCGAAATTTATCTCCCCAGTGCCTTGTTCTCCATGCATCTTGCAACAACCGCCAAAAATGTTGAAAATTGATATGGACCGGATTCCATGTGCGGGCAGGTTTCAGTATGCCGTATTGGGGAGGTACGGCCTCCAGTTCCTCTTGGAACGTGCCAAATATACGATCCCAAATACAGAGTATCTGGCCCAAGTTCTTGTCTATATATTCTGGATTAATGGCGTGGTGCACCCGGTGCTGTGATGGGGTGATGATGATATACTCCAACCACCCCAATGTACCAATGTGCTGTGTATGGTACCAAAATTGGGCAAAAAGATGAATGGGAGCAAGAATCGTAATGACATTGCTGGGAACCCCTAAAAGGGCCGCTGGCAAGAGCAAGAGCGGAAAATAACCCAAAAGATTGGAGATGGGCTGCCTTAGGGCACAGGCCAAGTTGAACCGCTCACTACTATGGTGAATTACGTGCTGGTTCCAAAAGAGATTGATCTTATGACTTAATCTATGGTTCCAATAGCCTGCAAAATCAATGGCTAAAAAAGCCAAGAACCACGTCATCCAATTGGGCTCTAGCGTCTGTAAGGCCAAGTGCTCCAGCAGATAGGGATAGGTGAAAATGATAAGACCTATTCCCAGGGAATCCTTTATGATATTGGTGAGCCCGGAACTAAGACTGGACACGGTGTCCAGTACAGTATATTTCTGATTTTTCACCCAATGTCCGTACCCCATCTCCAGGCCCATTAAGACCATAAAAAAAGGGACACCGTACAGTAAGGCGGCCGCATATGTTTCCATCTGAAAAATTATAGTAAACCATCTCTAAGTTAGTACTATTTGGGGTAACATAAAAATCAGAGGGATAGGTTATGGCGCCGGCATACGCAAAATATAGCCTTTGCCATGTACATTCTCAATTTTAATATCAGCGTCCTTTTTTAAATATTTTCTGAGATGGGTAATGAAAACATTCAGGCTTTTCCGGTTGAAATAATCATTTCTTCCCCAAAGTTTTATGAGAATATCCTTGTGTGGGGAGAGCTGATTGGCCCGCTGCACCATAAACTGCAACAGCTCACTCTCTTTGGCCGTTAAAGGTATGATCTCTTCAGCTATGGCGAGCTCTTGGTTCAAGACATTAAAGGTATAGCGTCCTATACGCACTGTGTTGGAAGAAGGTTCATCTTCCTTTCTTATAATCCTAGACAATAGGTTTTCTATCCTTATCACCAATTCTTCTTCATCTATGGGCTTTTTGAGATAATCCACGGCGCCCAGATAGAATCCTTTCAGCACATCCACTTTAAGTGATTTGGCGGTGAGGAACAGGAACGGTACTTTGGGATGCTCTTCCTTAATGACCTTCGCCAGCGTAAAACCATCCATCTCTGGCAACATGACATCTAAAATGGCCAAGTCAAAGAAATACTCATCCAAAAGGGTCAGCGCCTCTTTTCCATGTTGTGCCCATTTCACTTTATAGTCCTTCATCCGTAGATATTCGGAAAGTAAATAGCCCAAGCTCTTATCATCTTCCACCAGTAAAAGGACAGGGTTTTTCCTACTCATGGCATAGGGGTATGGTGAGGGTAACCTCGGTTCCGATGCCCAGTTCACTTTTTAGCTGTACCTTGCCCTTATGGCGGCGCACCACCTCCTTTACGTAACTGAGGCCCAATCCGTATCCTTTTACATTGTGCACGTCCCCCTCATTCACCCTAAAATACTTTTGAAATATCCGTTCCATATCTTGTTTTGCGATTCCTTTGCCATTATCCTTTACCGTAATGTGCAATTTCTCTTCCTTAATGCCGGCCTCAAGAGCAATAATGGGCCTTTCCGCATATTTTTTGGCATTGTCCAGCACATTGATGATCGTATTCTCCAAATGGAACACTTCGGCCATTATGGGATAGTCTTCATCATTCAGAATATACTGGAACTCCACGTCCTCCAGCTCCACCAAGGTATTGAACTCATGGCAAATTTTCTGTAAAACGGGCCTGAAATCCACCCGCTGCAACCGCAGTACGTTTTTACCCGACTCTAAATTTCCCAGTTCCAACACCTTATCTATGTGCGCTGTAAGTCGTCTTACCTGCTGCCGTATGATGTTCAAAACCGGTTGCTGCTCCCCAGTGGCCTTTTCAGCCATTATTTTTGTGGCCAGGCCTATGGAAAATACGGGCGTCTTTAATTCATGGGTAAGATTATTGATGAACTCATTAGTGGTGGTAATGATGTTCCGCTGCCAGTAAAAGGTACGTAGCGCCCAGAGTACGGTAATGCAGATGCCCACTAGAAATAGGAGGCTGGGCAACGTGAGGCCATTTAATTTGGCCAAATAGAAACTGTTCAGATTTTTGAACTGTAGTTCCAAAATCACCCTATTTTGCAGGATTTCGGGCAAATAGCCAAGAATCTCAACGGGGTAGGTGGAAATTTCGTCTTGGACATCAAAACGCTTGGGCGAGGCCAGATAATAGGCCGTATCCTTAGTTTGCAGTTGATAAGAGAAATCGGTCTCAATACCATGTTTCACCAACTTTTCCGCCACGTAATCATATAAAAAATGACTGGAGGCATCTTGTACGCTATCAATGCTCATGGTAAAGAACTCCGTATCCTCTTGCAGGGCCCTACCCACTAAGAAGGTGAGTTGGTTTTCTGAGGTGAGACCTTCCTTAATTTCAACGGAGGCCTGGCCCACGCGAGAATTGAACTGCACCTTGGCCAAATTAACGCCCAATTTCAAATACTGGTACTGCACCACGGCCAGCCCAATGATGCAAATCACAAATAACCCAATATAGATACCTCTTTTGCTCAACACAAGTACTAAATAACGTAATTAAACGAAACCCTTAATCTTATTTAAGGTTTCCTTAATGGGATTAATTTCCCATTAACCTTTCTTATGGTGCACTTAACCCCAACCCTCAAAAAACAGGACTACTTTGGCACTGGCATCGAAGGATGCAAAGTTGAGTTAAGTTACTCTTTTTAAAGCAAAAATGATGGGCCGGCCGTTTTTTGTAGCGGAAAATAGCCGGTCCATCTTAACTTCCAAACCAAACCCTATGTTACAAAAAACAATCATTACCTGTCTGCTTGCCGTTTTATTCAGTATTACGGAAACCATGGCCCAAGGATGTGTGGCCATTAGACATTTCTCCTCGTGCCTTGGTAATACTATTGAGAATAGCCTATTGGGCAAGGGCGATGTCCTTATAGGCACCAATTATAGGTATTTCAAATCCTTTAGGCATTTCAGGGGGACGGAGCAAGAACCCGATCGTGTGACCAATAACACCGAAGTCATCAATCATGCCCATGCTTGGGACTTCTTTGCCACTTTGGGCATCTCAACCCGGGTATATGCCAGCCTTAACGTACCTACGGTGATCAATACCAGGTCATCTCTGTACGAACATGGTAGAACGGAACGCTATACCACCTTCTCAAGGGGTTTGGGGGATATCCGTTTCGGATTGGGTTTTTGGTTATTGGACCCTTCGGAAAACCCAGGGGGCAATTTAGCGTTGGGCCTGGGATTGAAACTGCCCACAGGCAACTTTAATGCCAGTGACATCTTTTATAATGTGGGTGCCAATGGGGGACCTGAAACAAGGCCCGTGGACCAATCCATTCAACCAGGTGATGGTGGATTTGGCCTTACCTTGGACTTTCAACTCTATCAAAAATTAACAGAAGGCCTCTTTACTTATGCCAGTGGATTCTATTTGGTCAATCCGCGTGAAACCAATGGCATTAGGACGTTCAGGGAAACCCTGAGCCCCTTATTGGAAAATGAAGCAATCATGGCGGTGCCAGACCAATATGCCCTACGTGCGGGGTTGAGCCAAACTCTTTCTCCATCAGTGGCGCTATCCTTGGGTGGTAGGTTTGAAGCCGTTCCCGTTAAAGATATCATAGGTGGCAATGATGGCTTTAGAAGGCCTGGCAATGTTCTTTCCGTTGACCCAGGTTTCAGTTACATGGCCCATAATTTCACCTTTACCCTCAACGTACCCGTTGCCGTACGCCGTGAACGACCACAGAGCATCACAGATCTACAAACACAGCAAATGACCGGTGAGCCCAGAACCGGTGATGCCGCATTTGCCGATTATGCCATTAATGCAGGCATATCATACAGATTCATGAGAAAGGAAAAATTATCAGAGGAACTGATCAATACTTTTTGATGCGAGCGCCGTACCCTAGGAAACCAACACCAGTTTTTGAAAAATTCATTGGCGATACGCTCCGCTGTCATGGTCTCCGAACATTTCCTTTACCCTAGTGGAAAACATATTGGGAACTATTAGTGATGCGTTAAAATTTTTAACTTGGGAAAAATGCATTATTTTAAGAGCTCCCCTCTTCAGATGAAGAGGGGTGGCCCGCTTGCGGGACGGGGAGATTGACCTGCCCCAAATCCTGGGAACTGTCCCTGTGCCTTTGGTACTATCATCGTGGTCCGGGCTTTATAACCCTCCGGCGCGACTGAGGTAGCGCCACCTCCCTTTATCAAAAGGGAGCAGTCCCATGATGCTACACAAAATCACATGAAAAAACTAAAAACGAAAGACAATCACCTTATATTCAATAACGTGTTCAATTATTCCACAAATTAACGCATCATCAATAATTGGGAATCAATTTTTTTGCGTACGCCTAGAACATGGGGTTGGGGCAAATAGCCGGTTGTAACATGAACAAAAAGGTTCCTAATCCACCTATAACAAAGTGCTACCTTTTGAGATACAAGGATAGTCTGGGAATTTGCCATTGAAAAATCCCGGCTTCCCCAAATCAGTGCACCTAAGGTTGCAAGGGAGTCCTAGATGCCCTTATACCAACGGACCATTAATTGAAAGGCCCTACCATGATATGGGCCCTGAAAGTACCGGGATCCATGAGCCATGGCATTCCCTTGGCATGTGGTTTGGTGGGCAGCCCAGTGGATTCCGCCGTGGCGAATGGCGTGTAAACCACATACCTGAACTGGCCATCCGCCAGCGCACCGGTAGTGCGATCATACGCCTCATCACTACCATAATAAACGTACATCATACTGGGCACAATGGGCATTTGCCACATCCCGGCCGCTACTTCCGCACCCTGTATTTCCCGTTTTTCCTTGGTATCCTTGCCTTCTGCCGTCAACTCCCGTCCTCTCTTCATAAAAGGTTCCAGCGCTTTGGAATAACAGGCCACACTAATGCCCTCTTTAGCGGGATCATCCCCAATGCAAACCAGATTGTTTTTTCCCTCCCTAAGCACCACAAGCTGGCCTTCTTCATTATAGCCATAGACCATGGCACCCTCTTTATCCGCCTCTGGTGCGGGCAAGGTGGCCGTAGTCACTTGCACATGTACAGGAAGGATTTCCGTTGTTTCTTCTTGGGCCGCCAAAAATAGGGGCCAACTGACCAATAGTACTAAGATTTTTTTCATGGTGATGTTCTTTTGTTTAAAGATAAAAAGAAAATAGCAAGCATCCATTAGGGCCTGATCCGGACCTTTCGAAAATCAGCGTACTAGGCGAGGCTCTCAAGGCTTTTTTCCAATGTTTCTATCTTTGCCTCGGCGTCCGCCACTTTCTTCCGTTCCAACGATACCACTTCTTCCGGCGCATTGTTCACAAACCGCTCATTGGATAATTTTTTCATGACGGATTGCAGGAATCCTTTGGTATATTTCAGTTCCTCCATGATCTTATCCCTTTCCGCCCCAATATCGATTGCTCCGGACATGGGCACAAAGTATTCAGTGCTTTTTACCCGGAAACTAAGCGCGCCTTCTACAGATTCGGATACGTGTTCCATTTCGGCCACATTGGCCAACTTCAATAAAATAGGGGAAATGGCCTCGTGCACTTCGCCCTCTTGGACCATCACCTTTAATTTCAAGGCATCCTTATTGGGAATGTTCTTTTCCTTTCGTATGGTACGTATTCCAGAAATGACCTCGGCGGTGAAATCAAATTGGGCAATGCGTGCATCATCATAAGTCCGCGTTTCCGGCCAAGCAGCCACACAAAGGGCCTCTTGGGCCTGGCGTGGTGTAATGTGCTGCCATATTTCCTCCGTTAAAAACGGCATAAAGGGATGGAGCAATTTTAAATTGTCCTCAAAGAGGGCAATGACCTCTGTGAAGGTTTTTTGGTCAATGGGCTGTTGATAGGCCGGTTTCACGATTTCCAAAAGCCAAGAGCAAAAATCATCCCAAACCAACTTGTAGATGGCCATCAGCGCATCAGAAATACGGTATTTACTGTAATGGTCCTCAATTTCTTGTAAGGTCTTCTGAAATTTGGACCTGTACCATGCAAGTCCGGCCACAGCGGCCTCGGGCTGTTCCAAATCATGCACTTCCCAACCTTTCACCAACCTAAATGCGTTCCATATCTTATTGGCAAAATTCTTGCCCTGCTGGCAAAGGGCCTCATCAAACATAAGGTCATTGCCTGCGGCAGAGCTAAGGAGGAGTCCCACGCGAACGCCGTCTGCCCCGTAATCTGTTATGAGCTTTAGTGCATCTGGGGAGTTGCCAAGGGACTTGGACATTTTTCTGCGCTGTTTGTCCCGAACCAAGCCCGTTAGATAGACATTCTCGTAAGGTCTTTCATTTCGGAATTCATAGCCTGCCACGATCATACGGGCTACCCAGAAAAACAGAATATCAGGACCCGTGACCAAGTCGTTGGTGGGATAGTAGTAGTTGATATCCTCATTGTCCGGTTCCAAAATGCCTCCAAATACACTAATGGGCCAGAGCCATGAGCTGAACCAAGTGTCCAACACATCTGGATCTTGTCTCAAATCTTTTTGGGCAAGGCTTTCGTTCCCTGATTTTTTCCGGGCCAGGACCAAGGCATCTTGGGCATTCTCTGCCACAACGAAATCATCCTCCCCATCGCCAAAATAGTAGGCCGGGATCTGCTGGCCCCACCATAATTGACGGGAAATGTTCCAATCCCGGATATTCTCCATCCAGTGCCTATAGGTATTCTCAAATTTCTTAGGGAACAATTTGATCTCCCCTGTTTTGAGCACGGCATCCAAGGCCGGCTGTGCCAAATCTTCCATTTTGAGAAACCACTGATCGGATAGACGGGGCTCTATCACGGCCTTGGTACGCTCTGAAGTGCCAACTTTGTGCGTATGCTGCTCGGACTTTATCAAATAGCCATTCCCCTCCAATTCTTTGGCGATCAATTTACGAACCTCAAACCTATCCTTGCCTTGGTAGTGCAAGCCAAAGGAATTCAAGGTAGCGTCTTCGTTGAAAATATCAATGACCTCCAAATTGTGGGTCTCGCCCAGGCGCTTGTCATTTTCATCATGGGCGGGGGTCACCTTTAGGCAGCCCGTACCAAATTCCATATCCACATACTCATCCGCTATAATGGGCACTTCCCTATCACATAAGGGAACTAAGGCTGTTTTTCCATGCAAATGGAGATAGCGTTCATCCTTGGGATGAACGCAGATGGCGGTATCACCCAATATGGTTTCGGGCCGGGTGGTGGCGATGGTCACTTTTTCATCTGAACCCACTATGGCATACGACAAGTAATACAAATTGCCCTGTTTCTCCTCATAGTTCACCTCCTCATCAGATAGGGTGGTCTTGGCCTCAGGGTCCCAGTTCACCATTCTATAACCCCTATAGATAAGGCCTTTCTTATGAAGGTCTACAAAGACCTTGATCACAGAGGCGGACATATCGTCATCCATGGTAAATTTGGTGCGGTCCCAATCACACGAACAACCCAATTTCTTCAATTGTTCCAGAATAACCCCGCCGTACTCATCTGTCCATTCCCACGCATGCTTCAGGAACTCCTCCCTGCTCAAATTTGCCTTGGAAATGCCTTTTTCCTTCAGTTTGGCCACTACTTTGGCCTCTGTGGCTATACTGGCATGATCCATTCCAGGCACCCAACACGCATTCTTCCCCTCTAACCGTGCCTTTCGTATGAGTACATCCTGCAACGTATTGTTGAGCATATGGCCCATATGCAGCACTCCGGTAACGTTAGGGGGGGGTATGACTATGGTATAGGGCTCACGACCATCGGGTTTTGAATGAAAAAAACCATGTTTCATCCAATAGTCATACCACTGGCCCTCAACCCGCTGAGGTTCATACTTAGACGGAATCTCCATATTTGGAACGATTTTTGTTAGATTTTAAAGAATGGTTTGAAAAAATAAAGCCGAAAAGATATGTTAAATAATTCTTTTCAGCCTACAATCAAACCTAATGAAATACGAAACAAAAATAAGTAACGTTAGAAGTATAACAAAAGGATTTTGAGGTTCATCTGAAAAGATTTAATTTTGAAATCACCCTAAACCAGAAATGATGAAGAAATTAGTACTCTTACTATGTATTGGCCTAATCGGCTTAAGTGCCACGGCACAGGATACGGCCGCAAAAATTGAGTTCAAGACAGAAACTGTGGACTATGGCGAAATAACCAAGGGATCGGACGGTGTACGTGTCTTTGAATTCACTAACACAGGAAGTGCTCCCTTGATCATCAGCAAGGTCAGTTCTAGCTGTGGTTGCACCATACCCAAAAAACCCGAAGAACCCGTATTGCCGGGAAAAACGGGAGAAATTCAAGTGAAATATGACACCAACCGTGTTGGCCCTATTAGAAAGGCCATAACGGTAATATCCAATGCAGACACGCCCACAAAGGTATTGAAGATAAAAGGCGAGGTTAAAGCGGATGCCTCTGGCACCGAGTAACACATAAAATTGATTATAACTTGCAAAGGGCCCGTGAAGAACGGGCCCTTTGTGTTTATATGTATTGGGACAACGGGTATCTGGACTACTTAGGCTGGTCAGGTTCCCAATTAATTGGCCATGAGGCTTTGGTCAGCCCCTATTTACCCCTACGGTACGTTACCCTTACTTTACCTTAGGCACTTCTTAGGGCCCTGATTAAGACCCACTAAAACGACCTTAGGGTTTGCCTTTTGCTATTTTGGGCCCTACGGAACCAAAATAACAGCACATTAATTGCGGAATAACGAGGTATTTACCACATTTGCTTAAAATTAGTTTCTATGCCTAAAATTTCCGAAAAAGGGCTTCAAATGCCCCAATCGCCCATCCGCAAATTGGTCCCCTTTGCTGAACAAGCCAAAAAAAAAGGGGTCAAGGTCATTCATTTGAATATAGGCCAACCGGATATTGAGACGCCAAAAGTGGCATTGGATGCTGTTAAAAATGCCGATATCAAGGTTTTGGAGTATAGCAGGACCGAGGGTTCCGAAACCTACCGGGAAAAAGTGGCCGCATACTACGGTGGCCATGACATTTTGGTGCAAGCGGATGATATCATTGTGACCACCGGAGGTTCTGAGGCGCTATCATTTGCTATGGGTACCATTGCCGACACCGGAGATGAGGTGATCATTCCAGAGCCGTTTTATGCCAATTACAATGGTTTTGCCACGGCCAATGGCATCACCGTGGTACCCGTGGTCTCATCATTGAAAGACAATTTCGCCCTTCCACCCGTACAAGCATTTGAAGCCTTGATCACGTCAAAAACCAGGGCCATCCTTATCTGCAATCCCGGAAACCCAACAGGTTATCTCTACACAAAAGAGGAAATTCAAAAACTGGGGGCATTGGTCAAAAAGCACGATCTCTTCCTTATAGCGGATGAGGTGTACCGTGAGTTCACTTATGATGACAAGGAACATTACTCCATCTTACGCGAAAAGGACCTGGGTGAGCACGCCATAATCGTGGATTCCGTGAGCAAGAGATACAGTATGTGCGGCGCCCGAATTGGTTTTATCGTATCTAAAAACAAATCGGTCATGGCCACGGCCATGAAGTTCGCCCAAGCCAGGCTATCGCCTCCCACTTTTGCCCAAATAGCCGCAGAGGCCGCCCTGGGAACCCCCCAGCGCTATTTTGATGATGTAAAGGAAGAGTACATGGGGCGCAGAGATCTCTTACTCGCTGAACTTGCTAAGATAAAAGGTGTTCAGGTGGCCAAACCAGGTGGAGCGTTTTACTGCATTGTATCCCTTCCCATAGCGGATGCAGACCATTTTGCACAGTGGCTGTTGGAAGAATTCCGGGTAGACAATGAAACGGTCATGGTGGCCCCGGCAGCGGGGTTTTATGCCACTCCCAATATGGGCAGGAACGAGATACGCATTGCCTATGTTCTGGACAAGGAAACCCTGAAAAGGGCAGTGGGAATTTTAGGGGAGGCCTTAAAAAATTACCGCCCGTGATCACCATTTCCCAAGACCATCCCCTAAAGGAGCTCAACACTTTTGGCATAGCTGCTAAGGCTTATTATTTCGCAGAGGCACAAAGTTTGGGTGCGCTTAAGGAATTATTGGCGCTCAAGAATCACCCCCATAAATTCATCTTGGGGGGCGGCAGCAACATGCTCCTTACGGCAGATATTGATGCTTTGGTGATCCATGTGAACCTGAAGGGCATTCGGATTGTGAAAGAAGATGACCGCTATGTGCAGGTTAAAGTCATGGCAGGGGAAAATTGGCACAATCTGGTCCTGTGGACACTGGACCAAAATTTTGGTGGCCTGGAAAACCTTTCCCTGATCCCCGGAAACACGGGCACGGCGCCCATTCAGAACATAGGTGCCTACGGGGTAGAGCTAAAGGATAGCTTCGTAAGCTGTGAGGCCCTGAATCGAACCACCCTGGAACTGGAAGAGTTCACCCATGCGGAATGCCAATTTGGCTACAGGGATTCCATTTTCAAGAACACGGCCAAGGACCGTTATGTCATTACCTCCGTCACTTTTCAATTAACAAAGAAAGATCATGTAAAGCATACAACCTACGGTGCCATTGAGGGGGAATTGCAGAAAAAAGGAATAAAAACTCCCACCATACGGGATATCAGCAACGCGGTCATTGCCATACGCAGTGCCAAACTCCCCGACCCCAAGGACCTGGGCAATAGTGGAAGCTTTTTTAAGAACCCGGTGCTGTCAAAGGAAGCTTTTGCCCGTTTCAGCGACCACTATCCACAGGCACCCCATTATGCATTGCCAGATGGTACGTTTAAGGTACCTGCCGGCTGGTTGATTGAGCAATGTGGTCTAAAAGGGAAACGAAAAGGGGATGCAGGGGTCCATGAAAGACAGGCCTTGGTCCTAGTGAACCACGGTAATGCCACCGGTCAGGAAATACTGGGTTTGGCGTATGAGGTCATGGCAGCGGTACAGGAAAAATTCAACATTACGATTAGCCCAGAGGTAAACATCATCAAATAGCTCCCTAAGCCAAAGACACCGGAGACCAAACCCAACCGAACAAAAAATGGGAGGGCGTTATCCCCTGAAAGGCCAATGAGATTTATAGTGCATCAAACGCCGGTTAACAATCAATTTTATAATTTAGCGTTTACAGGGTATACGGCAGAACTTGCCCCTTAGACATTGGGAATCCATAAACGAGGTTCTTCTATTTATGAGCGCACTACTGGAAAAGCATATAGTTGAACTTTTACAGGAACGAAATGAAAAAGCCATTTCGCTCCTCTACGACCATTATGCGGATACCCTGCTTGGGGTGGCCAACAAGGTGGTCCGCGATCCGGAACTGGCCCAAGACGTACTCCAGGAAAGTTTGGTCAAAATCTGGAAAAAAGCCGATTCCTATGACCCCTCTAAAGCAAAATTGTTCACGTGGCTTTTTAGGATCACCCGGAATACCGCCATAGATAAATTGCGAAGTGTGAATACGAAAACGGACAAGGAAATCCAAATGGATGTTTCTGACGTATATAATTTAGGTGTAGACAGCACCAGACCGGAGTTCATGGACCTTCAGGAAAATTTGGATAAGATTGAGGATAAATATCAAATTGTCTTAGATGCCTTGTTTTTTCAGGGGATGACCCAACAGGAAGCCAGTGAAGAACTGGATATTCCCTTGGGAACCATAAAATCCAGATTGAAAATAGGTCTTAGGGAACTGCGAAAAATTTACGGTCCCGTTGTTGTCACATGCTTACTAAATATAGTGTGATGAAAGAAAAAATAAAAGTTTTTTTAGATTCCGATCTACTGGAGAAATACCTCTTGGGGACCACCAATGAAATGGAGAGCCTACAGGTAGAGCGTTATATTGCCATGTACCCGGAAGTACGGGATACCTACGCTGAGCTCCAGGACAATTTGGAGGCCTACGCCAAGTTGCATGCCATTAAAAGCCCAGACGGGCTCAAGGATAGGATCATGGCTAGGATAAAATCAGAGCGAAGCGGAAGGAAGCAATTCTTCAGATATGCCATTGCCGCCAGTTTCGTGGCCCTTATGAGCATTGGTGCCTCCTATTTCTTCTGGAACCAAAACCAGAACCTGCAAGCGGAAAATTCCATGGTGAGCAATAAGATCAAGGTGTTGGAGGCCAACATGAAACAACAATTGGAAGATGTGCGTAACCAATTCATAGTATTGAATAACCCGCAGACCAAAAAATATAATGTAAATGGCAATAAAAAGGCCAAAGAGCTCAAGGCGGTGGCCTACATCAATCCGGTTAAGAAGCTTTCCTACATCAATGTAAAAAATCTGCCCAATCTACCAGAAGACCAATGTTTTCAGCTTTGGGCGGAAGTCAATGGGGAAATGGTGAACTTGGGCATCATAGAGGAGTTGACAGACAAGGAAAACCTTTTTGCACTTCCTTATGGTGAAAAAGCCGTAGGATACATAACCATTGAGCCCAAAGGCGGAAACCTCAACCCCACTGTAGATAATATCGTAGCCAATATTTCCTATTAGGCCAAATGATAAAGTCGTCTTAAAGCCCCATTTCAGGGGCTTTTTTTTGTACCTTTGTTCTACATTGTGTGTTGGGGAATATCATTTGAAAAAGCATGGGCCTTGCCCTGTTGTACATCGCCAGCACAAGTAACCAAAGAGAGATCCCCATGAAATTGATTCTTCTGACCATTGGACTTTTAGGTTTGGCCTTTGCCGGTATCGCCATAAAAATATGGGCCAAAAAAGACGGTAAGTTTGCAGGCACCTGTGCCAGCCAAAGCCCCTATTTGAACCAAGATGGAGAGGCCTGTGGCATGTGCGGTAAATTGCCCACCGAGCAGGACTGCAGAAAAGACATGGCCACGGATCCCTCCTAGGCCCACACCCTCAAAATTTGTTGAAGCACCCATTTGGAAAAACCGCAAGACGTAGCGCACATCATTGAAAAAGCCAAAGAGGGCAACCAAATTGCCTTTAGTAGATTGGTGGATCTTTTTTGGAACCAAGTCTATGGCTTTCAATTAAAGAGAACGGAAAATGAAAATGATGCTGAGGACATCACCATACAGACTTTTTCAAAGGCTTTTGACAAGATTCACACCTATGACACGCGGTATGTCTTTAAGACATGGCTCATTACCATCTCCAAGAACATCCATATAGATCTGGTGCGGAAGAGAAAGCACAACCTCCTAAATGGCAATAACCATACGGAGGCCATCAAAAAAGTATTGGACGATGCCCCGTCCATGGAAGACCAGATCATTCAAGAACAGAATCTCTCCAGCCTTTTGCGCGACATCAAAAAATTGAAGCCGCACTACCAAGAGGTCATCAATCTCAGATATTTCAATGAGCTTAGCTATGCAGATATTGCGGAAAAGCTCAATGAGCCCATCAACAACATAAAAGTAAAATTGTTGAGGGCCAAAAAACTACTGGCAGAAATCATTAAGAGCAAATAAAATGGGCCGTGCCACCCTGTTTGGCTTCCACTGGCAAAGAGATGCGCAAGCCACCAATTGTTTGTATATTTGTTTAAAAATTGTGTTATGTCCGTTGCATTAAAAGAAAATGTTTCCCCACCCAAAGGAAAGCCGAAATGGCTCAGGGTAAAATTGCCCACCGGTAAAAAATACACCCAGCTAAGGGGATTGGTGGAGAAATACGACCTCCACACCATATGTACCAGTGGCAGTTGCCCCAATATGGGCGAGTGCTGGGGAGAAGGTACGGCAACCTTTATGATTCTGGGCAACATCTGCACACGCTCCTGTGGTTTCTGTGGGGTGAAGACCGGAAGACCGGAAGACGTGGATTGGGAAGAACCGGAAAAGGTGGCGCGCTCCATTAAGATCATGGGCATTACCCATGCCGTGATCACCTCGGTGGATCGAGATGACCTAAAGGATATGGGATCCATCATATGGGCAGAGACCGTCAAGGCCATTAGACGCATGAATCCCGAGACCACCCTTGAAACACTCATTCCTGATTTCCAAGGTTTGGAAAGACATTTGGACCGTATTGTGGCCGTTGCACCTGAAGTGGTCTCGCACAATATGGAAACCGTGAAAAGGTTGACCCGTGAGGTACGTATACAAGCCAAATACGAGCGCAGCCTGGAGGTTCTGTCATACTTAAAGAAAAGTGGTGTGAACAGGACAAAGTCCGGCATTATGCTGGGGCTGGGAGAATTGGAAGAGGAAGTGATAGATACGTTGACCGATCTAAGAAATGCCAATGTGGATGTAGTGACCATTGGGCAGTACCTACAGCCCTCCAAGAAACACTTGCCCGTGAAGGAATTCATTACCCCGGAACAATTCAAAAAATATGAGGAAATAGGGCTTTCCATGGGCTTTAGACATGTGGAAAGCGGTGCTTTGGTACGTTCTTCATATAAGGCCCACAAGCACATTAGGTAAGCAAAGGGAATCTTACAGGGGGACCATAAATCTTTAAACGTGCAGCAGATAAATATTGGGATTAATGGCTTTGGCCGTATCGGCAGGACCTTGTTCAGATTACTGCACCAGCATCCGCAGATTACCGTAAGGGCCATCAATGATTTGGCAGACGCCCCCACCCTTGCCCATTTACTGAAATATGACAGCATACATGGCATTTTCAGTGCTGTGGAAGGCCACCAGGATGGTGACCTCTTGGTAAGCGGAAAAAAAATAAAACGCTTCCAAGCCTCACACCCCAAGGATATTGATTGGGCATCTGCCCAGGTAGATGTGGTCGTGGAGGCCACGGGCAAATTCAAGACCTTGGCCGAGCTGGAGCACCACCTTAAAAATGGGGCGAAAAAGGTGATTTTATCCGCACCCGCCACAGAAGATGATATGCCCATGGTGGTCATGGGTGTAAATGAAAGTCTGCTCATGGAAAATGACCATATCATATCCAACGCATCCTGCACTACCAATAATGCAGCGCCCATGATCAAGGTCATCCGAGACCTCTGCGGAATTGAACAAGCCTATATCACCACGATCCATTCCTATACCAGTGACCAGAGCCTACATGACCAACCGCATAAAGATCTTAGACGTGCCAGAGCGGCAGGACAATCCATTGTGCCCACCACCACTGGGGCGGCAAAGGCACTTACCAAGATCTTTCCGGACCTTGAAAATGTCATTGGTGGCTGCGGTATTCGGGTTCCGGTGCCCAATGGTTCTTTGACGGACATTACCTTCAATGTGAAAAAGGAGACCCACATTCAAGAAATTAATGATACTTTTAAGCAAGTATCTGAAAACGAGCTAAAAAATATCGTGTTTTATACGGAAGACCCCATTGTATCCATAGACATAAACAATAGTTGCCATTCTTGTACGTTTGATTCACAGATGACCTCCGTTATAGGTAAAATGGTGAAAATCATAGGGTGGTATGATAATGAAACGGGATATAGCAGTAGGGTCATAGATTTGATCATGTTTTTAAGAAATAAGGAATTTATTTGACAGGCAACAGGATACATATACGAATTCTGATCGCAGCGCTTTTGCCATTGTACCTTACTTTGGCCCAACCCTCCTTTGCCCAAGATTCCATACCTGTAAAGGATATCCCCCCCTATTTTGAAAAGGCCAGAAAATTGCGCAATGAGAACAGGATAGACCAAGCTTTGGAACAATTGGAAATGGCCTCAAGGACCGCAGAGGAAAATGAGGATGTAAAATCCTTGATAGATGCCTACCATGAACTGGCCCTGCTCTACTTGCAATTGAACAGGGAAGCGGACACTGAATTCTTCTGGGACCGCGCCAGTGTGCTGCTAAGGGACACTGCCTACCCCTATGGCAATGCCATACATAAATATATTGAGGCCATTCTGCTGCATAGGAACCTTCAGAATTTCCAAGCCCTTTTCATGCTGGGGGAAGCCAAGAAATTGAACAATGACCGGAACTTCTACAACAATATCCTTTTAGCGGAAGCCGAAGTATATCTAAGCCTGGAAAAGTATGAAAGCGCGGCGAAGAATTTTAATTCGCTGATCGTTAATACGGATATCTATGAAAGCGCCTATTTATCCACAAGGGCCTATTTGGGCCTTGCGGAGTTAAACTTGGCCACAGAAAATTATCAAGAAAGCATAAAGCACGGAGAAAATGCCCTGGCCCTGGCCGTTAAAAACAGTTTTGGCAGAGCGGTGAAAGAAGCCAACGAAATTTTGAAAACAGCCTATGAAAACATGGGGCTATACGACAAAGCCTATGTGAACAGCGAAAATCTCTTAGCGCTGAGAGATAGCCTTTTCAACATAGAAAAAGTAAGGGTAGAGGCCAATACGGCAGATCAGATCAGAGACGACATAAAAACGGAACAAATCGTTAAGTTGGAAACGGAAAATGAGGATTTAAAGGAAAGCCAGAACCGATCGGAGATCACGGTGATTTTAATTTCGGCTTTTTTGACCATCATTTCACTCTTGGCGGTATCCTTGTACAGAAACAACCAAATAAAATTGAAGACCAACGATCTGTTGCAGACAAAGAACAAGGAGCTCCAAGTGGCCCGAGATGGTGCGGTACATGCCATGGAGGCCAAGACCAACTTCCTATCCACAGTGAGCCATGAGCTAAGGACACCGTTGTATGCCGTTACGGGCCTCACCCATCTCCTACTGGAAGAAAACCCATCCGATCATCAGAAAGACCATCTAAAGGCCCTAAAGTTTTCAGGCGAATACTTGCTAAATTTCATCAATGATATTCTGCACATCAATAAAATAGATGCGAACAAACTAGAGCCCATGAGTATGCAGTTCAACCTCAGAAAGGTGCTGAATGAGGTCATAGATTCCCTGCAACAGAGCGCTAAGGCGAATAAGACCCGGATTTCGCTGGACTTTGATCCGGCCATTCCAGGACACTTGCTAAGTGACCCACTAAAACTGTCGCAAATTTTCATGAACCTTATTGGCAATGCCATAAAATTCACGAGAAACGGTGATGTGGAGGTCATAGCGAAACTACAGAGCAAGGAGGAAGTGAACGTTAGGCTCTACTTTGAGGTCAAGGATAATGGCATTGGCATATCCGAAGAAAAACTACAAAGTATATTTGACGGTTTTGAGCAGGGATCCATACAGATCAACAGGGAATATGGGGGCACGGGACTGGGCCTTACCATTGTAAAGAGCCTGTTGGGACTTTTTGACAGTAAGATACAATTGAAAAGCACCTTGGGACAAGGGAGCTCCTTCTTTTTTGAGCTGGATATGAAAAGTGTGGACGCCATGGTGGATGAAGACCCCTATGAACAAAAACAGCGTAATTTTGAGTTCAAAGGCCTGCACCTGCTCATTGTAGAGGACAACAAGATCAACCAGGTCATTACCAAAAAAATGTTGGCCAAAAAAGAAATCAGCAGTGATATTGCCAACAATGGCGAAGAAGCCATTGCCCTGGCCCAAGAAAACACCTATGATGCCATCCTCATGGACATTCATATGCCGGGCATAAGTGGGGAGGAAGCCACCGTGGAGATACGTAAGTTTGACCAGAAGACACCCATCATAGCACTCACCGCCATCTCTTTGGATGATAGTTTGGAAAGCTTTTATGCGGCCGGATGCAATGATGTGGTCACCAAACCTTTTAAGCCTGAAATTTTCTACCAAAAAATAGGCGAGAATATTTTTGATAAAAAAGCAGCTCCTACAGGAACGGTATAGCCGCCTGCAGGCTATCTCTCAGTACTTCGTCTCCCTGAAACAGAAAAACATGCCGCACTGGCAAATAAAAGAGATCCGCTACATGTTCCTTAAGGCGTACATAGTCCTTTTCCGTGGTTAGGACCAACTCTTTTTTCTTGAGTTCTTCCAGTTCTTTTTTTGAGAAAAAGTGATGGTCACCATAGGCCAAATGCTCAAAGGAGAGACCACATTCCGTTAAATGGCGCACCAAAGGACCAGGGTCTGCTATACCGGTGACCAAGGTGATCTTTCGTTTACCGGCTTGCTCAAAAGAAAGCTGGTCCTTCCCGCTCATAAAATAGGGACCGTAGGCCAAACTGGCAAAAAGAAGCTTTTGTCCTTTACCTAGTGTTCGCTTTTCTCTTATCCACTCCGCCTGTTGTAATGATAAGTCTTTGGGGCACTTCGTGACCACGATTACCTGGGCCCTTTGGGCCGCACCCTTGCTGTCCCTGAGATTGCCCGTGGGCAGGTACCAATCGTCCCAATACGGCCTTGCATACTGGGTCAATAGAATGGAAAAGGTGGGTGTTACCTTTCGGTGTTGGTAGGCATCGTCCATGAGAATGACCTTAGGCCCAACCTTGGTCATGAGATGCTCAATGCCCATGGCGCGATCGGCCTCTACCGCCACCGCCACCCCTTGGTCCTTGAACTTGGAAAAGATTTGATAGGGCTCATCCCCCAATTCCTGAACCGTGGTATCCGCACCGGCCAATACAAATCCTTTGGATTTTCGTTTGTAGCCCCTACTTAAAACGGCCACCTTTTTATCTGTGAACAAGTGCTGTAATAAAAACTCCACCATAGGGGTCTTTCCCGTGCCGCCAACGCTCAAATTACCAATACAGATGATGGGCACCGAGAAATCATTGGAATGGAATATACCCTTATCGTAACACCAGTTGCGTAGATGTACCACTAGGCCATAGAGCAGGGAAAAGGGAAAAAGAAGTTTTCTTAAAAGCAGCACGAACACGAAATTATAATATTTTATCTTTGAAGAACGTATTTATTCCAAAAATGACTGTAGCAGCGATCGCGGATATCATAGAGCAACTGGCCCCTTTGGACCAGGCGGAGGATTTTGACAATGTAGGGCTGCTGGTGGGCGATAAGAATGCGACGGTAAATGGCGTTTTGGTGACGCTGGACACGCTGGAAAACGTGGTGGAAGAGGCCATTAAAAAGAACTGTAACCTCATCGTAAGCTTTCACCCCATTATATTCAGCGGCTTAAAGAAGCTCACGGGCAAGACCTATGTGGAACGGGTGGTCATGAAAGCCGTAAAGCACGATATTGCCCTCTACGCCATTCATACCGCCCTGGACAACAGTCCCGCTGGGGTGAACGCAAAAATCTGCGAAGTGCTTGGCATTGGCAATCCCAAAATTTTGATCCCTAAAAAAAACAGTCTTAAAAAACTGACGACCTACGTTCCCCTGATGAATCTTGAAATGGTAAAAAACGCCCTGTTCCAAGCCGGGGCTGGGAACCTGGGCAATTATAGCGAGTGTGGTTTCCATGCTCTGGGAGAAGGCACTTACAAGGCCAACGCAGCGGCCAACCCCACCCTAGGGGAGAAAGGAAAGAGACATACGGAAAAGGAGGCCATGCTGTCCGTAATCTACCAAGGGCACAGGGAAACCGAGATACTCAGGGCGCTTCTTGACAAGCACCCCTATGAGGAAGTGGCCTATGAGGTCACCCTCTTGGAAAATAGGGACCAGACAGTGGGCATGGGCATGGTGGGTCATTTGGATGAACCCATGGAAGAACGGGAATTCCTGGCCCATATAAAGAAGACCATGAAGACCGGTGTGGTACGGCATTCCGCCCTATTGGGAAAACCCGTGCATAAGGTAGCCGTGCTAGGGGGCAGTGGAGCCTTTGCCATTGGGGCGGCGAAAGCGGCCGGGGCCGATATGTTCATCACGGCAGATGTAAAATACCACCAATTCTATGAGGCCGAAGGGCAGCTCATCATTGCGGATATCGGACACTTTGAAACTGAGCAGTTTACAAAAGATCTTTTAGTTGATTATCTTACAAAAAAAATTCCTAATTTTGCAGTCCGTTTATCGGAAAGTTTAACAAATCCCATCAAGTATCATTAAATATGGCAAAAAAAGAAGAATCGTCCGTTGAAGCTAAATTAAGGGCATTATATGACCTGCAATTGATAGATTCTAGGGTAGATGAAATACGAAACGTTCGTGGTGAGTTACCCTTGGAGGTTGAAGATCTTGAGGATGACGTACAGGGCCTCAAAACGAGATTGGATAAGTTAAAAACAGATTTGGAGACCATCAATTTTGAGATTGGTGCCAAGAAAAATCTTATAGAAGAGGCCAAGGCCCTCATCAAAAAATACGCTGAGCAGCAAAAAAATGTACGGAACAGCAGGGAGTTCAATTCCATCAGCAAGGAATTGGAGTTCCAAGAACTGGAGATTCAGTTGGCCGAAAAGAACATTAAAGAGTTCAAGGCGCAAATAGAGCAAAAGAAAGAGGTCATATCTGAGACCAAGGAACATCTTTCAGAACGGGAGACCCATTTGAAGCATAAGAAGAACGAATTGGATGCTATCTTGGCCGAAACCGAAAAAGAAGAAAAGGCCTTGTTGGAGGAATCTGAAAAATACCAAGAAAAAATAGAGGAGCGTTTGGTAAATGCCTATGCCCGCATACGTAAGAACGTAAAGAACGGTTTGGCCGTCGTGCCCATTGAAAGAGGGGCCTCTGGAGGCTCGTTCTTCACCATACCCCCACAGGTACAGGTAGAGATCGCGGCACGCAAGAAAATCATAACCGATGAGCACAGCGGTAGGATTTTAGTGGATCCCGTTTTGGCCGAAGAAGAAATGGATAAAATGCAGAAACTGTTTGCCAAGTTCTAAAAGACAGTACAAGATAAAGTTAAAAGCCATCTCAATCCTAGATGGCTTTTTTATTTATGGTACCTTCAAAGAGCGAAGTTTAAAAAGGAACAAACGCATGGAAAAATGGGCCTTTATGGGGTTGATACTTGGAGCCATGACCGTTAATGCACAAGTCCTGGACCACTATCAATGGAAAAACAGGTTGCTTTTTTTGGTCGCGGACCGCACGGATGACCCGTCGCTACAACGGCAATTGGCAGCTTTTGAAAATCACGCGGTAGCACTAAAGGAGCGGGACCTTATGGTTTTTTTGATGGATAGGAAGAAGGTGTTCCATAAGAACGGTGAGATGTCAACATTGGATACCTCCACAACCTACCACAGTTTGGGCCTACCGTTGGATTTTATAGGCCTTGTTTTGGTGGGCAAAGATGGTGGTGTAAAGTACAGGGCCGATTTTCCGGTACCGCCCAACGAAATTTTTGATCGTATAGATGCCATGCCCATGCGCAGGGCCGAAATGAAAAACAATTAATATTATGAAACCACTTATCACTCCTAAGGAACTCATCTATCTGTGCTTGGCCTTGGCTGGACTGATTGCCACGTGGTATTTCAATATACAATTTTACAGCACTTCCCAAGATACCTCATTGGGCCACTTTATCGCCCAGACCGTGACCACCGTTCCGGCAAAATCCATTTCTGCGGACATCAGCGTGGTGGCCGTGACTTTTTTGATATGGATGGTCATAGAGGCCCGTAGTATAAAATTAAGGCATTGGTGGCTGTTCATTCCCTTAACATTTTTGGTGGCCTTGGCCTTCAGCTTTCCTCTGTTCCTGTTTTTCAGGGAACGGAAGTTAGGCAAGCTTGGCCGTGTCAATGAGACGTAACATCATTTCCTCCACTTCCGTACTGTCCCACTTTTCAGAAATATCGGGAATGGACATGACCTGCGACATGACCTGCTCTTGAGCATCGCCCAATGCCAGTGCCTCATAATAGGGCCGTAGGGAAAAGGTAACCCTTGAATAGGCGGGTATCCATTGATCCGGGTATTTTTCAGCAAAGCGCTTTTCTATCTTCTTCTGGAGCAAGAACTGAGGATTGGCCGTTTTACTGCTCATCTCCATGAAATTACGGTAACTCAGCTCGGCAATGGCATCCGCGTTGGGTTTGCGCACCTCTTGGTATTCCTTGAAAATGGCTTCCCATTCGTCTCCGTGCTTTGTGATCAGGCTGTTCAAAACGTAAATATCCTCAAAACCGGCATTCATTCCTTGGCCATAAAAAGGAACAATGGCGTGGGCGGAATCGCCCACCAAGGCCACTTTGTCCCAATACGTCCATGGATAGCATTTCATAGTGACCATGGCACTTGTGGGGTTTCTGAAAAAATCGCCCGTTAGGTCTTCAATATCCTTGCGTACGTTGGGAAAGTAGGTTTTGAAGAATTCCTTGGCCTGCCCTTCCGTGGCAATGGACTCAAAGGAAACTTCGCCCTCAAAGGGCATGAAGAGCGTACAGGTGAAACTACCATCTAAATTGGGCATGGCGATGAGCATGAAGTTGCCCCGGGGCCAAATATGAAAGGAATGCTTGTCCAATTTATGCGTGCCGTCCGCATTGGGCGGTATGGTCAACTCTTTATAGCCCACGTCTATAAAATCTTGGGAATAATCAAATCTGCTGCGCCGCTGCATCTTGTGCCGTACCCTTGAAAACGCACCATCACAGCCAAAGACCATATCATATTGGTATTCCTTCCACTCGCTTTTCTCCGTAGCCCCGGTGTATATGGAAGCCTCAGGCAAGTTGATGTCCCATACCTTTTCATTGAATTTAAAATACACACCGGCCGCTTCGGCAAGATCGATCATTCTTTTGTTGAGCACGCCCCTGGAAATGGACCAGATGGCCTCGCCCTCCTTCCCGTATTTCTGATGGTACTCCTCCTTACCTATGACATGCATCGCCCTTTTATGCAGGGGTATCGCAATTTTTTTGATTTCCTCTTCCAGCCCAACTTCACACAGCGCATTCCAACCCCTGTTGCTCATGGCCAAATTAATGCTCCTCCCCGAAAATTCAATGTTCCGTATATCCGGCCTCCGATCAAATACGGTGACGGAATGGCCCAAACGCTTTAAATAAATGGCCAGTAGGGAGCCCACCAAGCCAGATCCTATGATCGCAATATCCTTTAAAGTTTGCTGCATCTGCTCTTTTCTGCTAATGGAATATCAAACGTTAAAAATAAGGCTTTGCCTTGAAACGGCTCCAGGTTCTCCAAAAAATCACACTATGTTGGATTTTATGCCGAACTTAACTTTTTTTTGTTGAGGTAATTTGTACTTTCGTGAAACAAAATTAGACTAATGTTGCATATTTCGCATGTAGACCTTAAAGACATGGCATCCCGGTACAGGGCCAATCTGATCAATAGCTGCACGGGCTATAAATCCTGTAATCTACTGGGTACCGTATCGCCTTCGGGCAACAGCAATCTGGCCATCTTCAATTCCATTATCCACATAGGCAGTAACCCCGCCATGCTGGGTTTTGTCCTTAGACCATTGACCGTGAAAAGGGACACCTATGCCAATTTTAAGGAGACCGGATCTTTTACGGTAAATCAAGTACATTCGGAAATCATTGCAAAGGCCCACCATACGGCAGCGAAATATCCGGCAGGTATTTCGGAATTTTCGAAAGCGGGCTTAACGGAAGAGTACAGGGATGATTTCAGCGCCCCTTATGTAAAGGAAAGCCAAATAAAGTTAGGATGTGATTATATAAATGAATACCCCTTGGCAGAAAATGGCTGTTTGCTGGTCATTGGGGCCATTAAGCATATCTACCTCCCTAAGGAGGTGCTGCACGAGGATGGCTGGGTGCAGCTGGACAAGGCCCAAACCGTATCCGCCAACGGGCTTGACGGTTATGCCCTGCCCAAATTGTTGGACCGCTTTGCCTACCCTCAACCAGATCAGGAAACCCAATCATTGGATCATGGGGCATAAAAAGCCACATCTTCCCACCAAAACCTGCCCTACCTGTCTGCTGCCCTTTGCCTGGCGTAAAAAATGGACGAACAATTGGGACACAGTGACGTATTGTAGTGAGCGCTGCAGAAGAAATAAGAAGGTTAAAACGTCCCACAAAACAAAAGTGTCATGAACCATCTGGTCTGGTTTAGAAATGATTTGCGGACCTTGGACAATACCGCGCTGCATGAGGCCTGTAAAGGCGACCGAGTGATCGGGGTATACTGCTTTGACCCTAGACACTATGAGCAGGGCCCGTTTGGCTTCCTCAGGACGGGGCAATACCGTGCCCAGTTTTTGATCGAGACGGTTACCGCACTTCGCAAAAACCTTGCAGAACTCCATATACCATTGTTCATTTACCAAGCAAAACCTGAAGATGTCATTCCCGCCTTGGTTCAGGAACACCATATAAACGCGTTGTATTATCAGGAGGAATGGACCTCAGAAGAGGCCACCGTGGCCAATGCCGTTAAGGCGGTAGCGGGCACCATCTCCTTTTACACCTCCTACGACCAGTTTCTCTATCATCCGGAAGACATACCCTACAGTAGTACAGGGGCCATACCGAGGGTCTTTACCGGTTTCCGAAAAAAATGTGAAAAATACAGCAAGGTACGGCCCGTCTTGGAAAAACCCCGCCCTATGGTTCCCGTTAATTCCATACCCAACCCTACTGTAATTCCCCAACTGCAAGATTTGGGCCTACCCGCTGTTAAAGAAGAGGCCCGTAGCGCTTTTCCTTTTATGGGAGGTGAGGACCAGGCGATGGCCCGCATCAAAGATTATTTTTGGCACTCAAAAAAACTACAGTTCTATAAGAGAACAAGAAACGGTCTTATAGGCACGGACTACAGCGCCAAACTATCCCCTTGGTTGGCGAATGGAAGCTTATCCGCAAGGACCATTTTTAGGGAAGTCAAAAAATTTGAGCAAGAGGTCACCAAAAACCAGGATACGTACTGGCTTATTTTTGAACTCATTTGGCGCGATTTTTTTAAGTACATATCCCTAAAACATGGCAATGCCATTTTTCAACAAGGGGGTATTTTGCAAAAACAGTATGATTGGGAAATTTCGGCAGAAAAATTGAAGCAATGGATCCGTGGGGAGACCCCTGAACCCTTTGTGAATGCCAATATGAAGGAAATTGCGGCCACAGGCTGGATGAGCAACCGGGGCCGGCAGAACGTTGCCAGTTTTTGGGCCAAGGAATGGCAACAGGATTGGCGCTATGGTGCCGCCTATTTTGAAAGCTTGCTGTTGGACTATGATGTGCACAGCAATTGGGGCAATTGGATGTACAATAGCGGCGTGGGCAATGACCCCAGAGACCGTAAGCTCAATATTGCCCGGCAGGCAGAGATGTACGATGCCCAAGGAAAATTTCAACGCCTTTGGCTACAGGAATCCTTGTTTTAAGACTTAATGTTTTTGGCTCTAGGCTGCAAGGTACAGGTGAAATGGAATAGCGATCAAAATACAACGAGCGCTAGCAAGCGTTACTTTTATCGCAATAAAATGTGGAACAATGAAAACCTTACGACTCATACTTGGAGACCAACTCAATCAAAAGCATTCCTGGTTCCAGAATGTAGATGACAATGTTACCTACATTATGGCCGAAATGCGGCAAGAAACCGACTATGTAAAACACCACATCCAAAAAGTAGTGGCCTTCTTTTTGGCCATGCGCAGCTTTAACCAAGAATTGCGGGACAAAGGTCATAAAATCATCTATTTGGAAATTACGGATAAGGAGAATCCCCAAAATCTTAAAGAGCTTGTTCAACACTATGCCCAAGAAATTAAGGCGGAGAAATTTGAATACCAACTGCCGGACGAGTATCGCTTGGACAAGCAACTAAAGGACATCTGCAGTCAACTCAGTATTGAAACAAATGCTGTGGATACAGAGCACTTTTATACGGAACGCTACGAATTGGAGAAGTTTTTTGAAGGAAAAAAACAGCTCATCATGGAGTCCTTTTACCGCATGATGCGAAAAAAACATGACGTAATGATGGTCAACGGCCAGCCAGATGGAGGGAAATGGAACTATGACCAAAGCAACCGGAAGAAATGGAAGGGTACGCCCAAAATTCCACATGAACGTGGCTTTAGAAAGGACGCAAGTACTGTGGTAAAAGCCTTAAAGGAGGCGGAAGTGACCACCTTTGGGGAAATTGATGAAGAAAAATTTTCTTGGCCGGTAACCCGTGCCGATTGTCTCTCCGTCCTAAATTATTTCTGTAAAGAACTATTGGTACACTTTGGTGATTACCAAGACGCCATGCATACGGAGCAAAAATACCTTTATCACTCTAGGCTGTCCTTTGCCATGAATGCTAAGATCTTATCCCCAAAAGAGGTGATACATGCCGTATTGGAGCACTATTACGAGCATACTGATACCATAGCTGTCTCACAAGTAGAGGGTTTTGTTCGCCAAATTTTGGGTTGGCGAGAATATATGCGCGGCATCTACTGGAAGGAAATGCCCCAATATGCCAAACTGAACCAACTGGAGAACACCCACGCACTGCCCGATTTCTTTTGGACAGGGAAGACAAAGATGAACTGTCTTAAGCACGCCATTGGCCAAAGTCTTACGGATGCCTATGCACACCACATTCAGCGTCTCATGATCATCGGCAATTATGCGCTCTTAACACAGATACACCCGGACGAAGTGGATAAGTGGTATCTTGGAGTTTACATTGATGCGATAGAATGGGTGGAAATTACGAATACCCGGGGTATGAGCCAATTTGCCGATGGCGGTATCGTAGCCACCAAACCTTATGTGAGCAGTGCCAACTACATTAACAAAATGAGCAATTACTGTGGCGACTGTGCCTACAGCCACACCCAAAAGCTTGGAGCCAAGGCCTGCCCTTTCAATGCCCTTTATTGGAACTTCTTAGAGGAAAAAAAGGCCCATTTCAAAGACAATAACCGTATGGCGATGATGATGAACCTCTTGAATAAAAAAGATAGAAATGAACTTCAAGAACTC
>CAKZLG010000258.1 GCA_937125035.1 uncultured Maribacter sp.
AGGGAAATTTTAAATCCTCACTCCATTATTTCAAAGGTCAGATGAAACAATTGGCAGCGGACATGAGGTTTGAGGAGGCACAACGCATCAAGGAAAAAATAGAGATCTTGGAAAATTATCAGGTCAAATCCACCATTGTGAACCCCAAGATAAGCAACGTGGATGTCTTTACGATACTGTCTGACAATGCCTTTGCATATGTTAATTTTCTACAGCTTTCACATGGGTCCATTATTCGGTCGCACACCATGGAGATCAAGAAAAAATTGGATGAGGAGGATAAAGATCTATTGTCCTTGGCCATTCTTGAGATACGGCAACGGTTCAATGCCACCTCCAAAGAACTGTACCTGCCCTTTGCATTGGACCTTGGCCCCGATCTTAAGGTCACGGTGCCAAAATTGGGGGATAAAAAACGACTCTTGGAGCTCTCTGAACGCAACGCCAAGTTCTTTAGACAGGAACGTTTCAACCAAATAAGGATCATTGATCCGGATCGCCATGTGAACAGGCTCATGGCCCAGATGAAAAAAGACCTTAGGCTTTCTGAGGAACCAAGGCACATAGAATGTTTTGATAACAGTAATATTCAGGGGTTTAGCCCAGTGGCGGCCTGTGTGGTTTTCAAGGATGGGAAACCGGCCAAAAAGGAGTACCGCCATTACAACATCAAGACCGTAACAGGTCCGGATGATTACGCTTCCATGGAGGAGGTCGTGTTCCGCCGTTATAAACGCCTGCTGGAGGAAGCCGCACCATTGCCCCAACTCATTGTCATTGATGGGGGCAAAGGACAGCTCTCGGCGGCCCTGAAAAGTTTGGAGGTCCTTGGACTACGGGGCACTATAGCCATTATAGGTATTGCCAAGCGATTGGAGGAAATCTACTTTCCACAAGACCCCATTCCCCTTTATCTGGACAAAAAGTCCGAAAGCTTAAAGATCATCCAACAATTGCGCAACGAGGCGCATAGGTTCGGTATTACCTTTCATAGGAACAAAAGGAGCAAGGCCGCCATTAATTCCCAATTGGAGACCATAGATGGGGTGGGCGAGAAGACGGCCAATGAGTTATTGAAGAAATTCAAATCCGTAAAACGCGTCCGCGAGGCCTCCCTGAACAGTCTTGTGGAGGTAGTGGGATCCGCTAAAGCAAAAAAAGTGTATGATGCCTTTCATTGATCGCAGTGCCAAAATACGGGTTGGGTCCTTGTTTCTTTTAGGCCTATGGCTTTCGCTCCATGGTATGAATGGGCAGGATACCCTTAAGGATAGGCCCAAGGTAGGAGTGGTGCTCAGCGGTGGCGGGGCCAAGGGCATGGCCCATATTGGGGCCTTAAAGGTCATTGAGGAGGCCGGGGTGACCATAGATTACATTGGGGGCACCAGTATGGGGGCCATAGTGGGCGCCCTATATGCCTCTGGCTACACGGCCACACAGCTGGACTCCATGTTCCGCGCCACCAATTTTGGCGATCTCATACAAGACAACTTGCCCAGAAGTGCAAAATCCTTTTATGAGAAAGAAGATTCAGAGCGGTATGCGCTAACACTTCCCTTCAATGATTTTAAGGTAACTGTGCCCTCTGGGTTTTCTGCGGGTCAGAATGTGTATAATGAACTCGTACGGCTGTTGTACCATGTAAAGGATGTTGAGGATTTCTCCACATTGCCCATACCTTTTGTGTGCATTGCCACAGATGTTGAGACCGGAAATGAGGTGGTGCTGCGCCAGGGATATCTGCCAGAGGCCATCATGGCCAGTGGTACCCTGCCCTCTTTGTTTGAGCCCACCACCATAAATGACAAGATATTGATAGATGGCGGGGTGGTGAACAATTACCCCGTTTCACAGGTCAGGGCCATGGGGGCGGACATCATTATTGGGGTAGATGTACAGCATGGCCTATCTGATCGCGAGGCCCTGTTGTCCGCCACTGAAATTTTGTTGCAGATCAATAATTATAGGACCGTACAGGCCATGGTGAAGAAAATAGATTTAACGGACATCTACATAAAACCCCAGATAGAACAATTTTCTGTCATGGATTTTGATAGGATCAATGCGCTGATCAGGAGCGGTGAAGTGGCGGCCATAGAACATTTTGATGAATTGAGGCATTTGTCCAGTGGTGGCCCACGCCGTAGGCCAGCTGTTCAACCCATGCGGCAAAAAGACAGCATAACCGTCAACAGGTTACTGCTTCAGGGCAGTAATGCCAGTACGCGCGGTTTTGTCAAGGGCAAGCTCCGGTTCAAATTGGGAGAGCCGGTCACTTTCCAAAAATTTGACCAGGGCATAAACAACCTATCGGCAACCGGGCACTTCAAGTCCAACAGATATAAATTGTTGTCCAATGGCGCGGGAGAGGATTTGATCATGAAATTGGAAGAATCCCCAAATACTTCATTGATTAGGTTGGGCGTGCACTATGACGATCTATACAAAAGCGCGGCGCTGATCAATTATACCAAAAAAGACCTGCTGTTCAAAAACGACGCAGCCACATTTGACCTTATGTTGGGGGATAATCTGAGGTACAGTTTTCATTATTACATAGATAAGGGCAGCTATTGGAGTTTTGGCATAAATTCCAGGTTCAATGATTTTGAACAGGATATCCCCTTTGATCTGATCAGCAGTAATTTTGAGGTGCCCGTGGGCTTCAATGTCAATACCTTGAACTTCAGTGTTACGGATGTTACCAACCAAGTGTATTTACAGACCGTCCTGCGTGAGGAATTTGCATTTATTCTAGGGGTGGAGCACAAATTCATAAAATATGCCACCCGTACGCTGGGCAACGTGGCAGAGGGCACGGATGGCCTTTCGCTAGAACCTTTTGAGGGCCGTACACTATTTGAGAGGAGCAATTTCTACAGTACCTACGCCCAATTGGTTCTTGATACCTATGATGACCGTTATTTTCCTACCAAAGGGTTGCTTTTTGATGGGGATTTCCATTATTATATCCTTTCTTCTGATTTCAACAACAATTTTAAGGACTTTTCCGTCTCAAAGGCAAGGATGGGCATTGCAATTCCTTTTTGGGATCGCTGGGCATTGAATGTGGAAGCGGAGGGAGGTTTTAAACTGGGTACCTCAAGCGTTAGTACGTTTGACTTTGTCCTAGGCGGTTTTGGCACTGACCTGATCAATAATTTCGTGCCGTTTTACGGCTATGATTTTTTGAGCTTGCCCGGCAACAGTTTTGTCAAGGGCTATGCACGTTTGGATTTTGAAGTGGCCCCCAAGAGCCATCTTTTATTCGCGGCCAATTATGCCAATGTGGACGATGACCTTTTCAGGACCGGGGAGTGGTTTACCGCCCCTGATTTTTCCGGTTACGGATTTGGATATGGTTGGGAATCCTTCGCAGGGCCGGTACAATTAATGTACTCGTGGTCCCCCGAAGGAAAGAATTCCCTCTTCTTTATAAGCGTGGGTTACTGGTTCTAATATCCTTCAATTCTTAATGAAATCACAAATAAGGCAGGGAACTCTAAATATCTGTTAAGGGATGCGTTAAAGTACGTTAAAACCTTTTTCAAGATCTCTTGCTTGCTTTAACTTTGTTCGTGTAAGGGGTGGTTCCCTTACAACTTTAAGTATTGGTTTTTCATAATTTAAAGTTT
>CAKZLG010000259.1 GCA_937125035.1 uncultured Maribacter sp.
ATTTGCTCATACCTGTTACCATGGCCAGTAGTTGTGCCTTTATGCTCCCTATGGCCACACCGCCCAACGCCATAGTCTTTGCCAGTGGCTTTATAAAAGTGCATGAAATGGCCAGAGCGGGTTTCCTATTGAATGTGATATCCGTAGTGCTTCTCATACTACTCTTTCAATTTGTGCTGCCCTTGTTATTTTGATGGAAAAGAACAAAGCCTGCACCCCATGGTACAAGCTTTGCCCTAACTAATTCAAAAATTTAAAACTCTTCCTATTATAAAGACGGCAAAATGGTTGCATTGTTACATTCCTAGGGTTGTGATTTCATTAACAACCCCTTCCTTAATTTTTTCGGTTCTTTGAAAATTATCAAATTCGTTCAAACCATGTCCAGAAAGTTAGTACTAGCGCTATCCTTATTATTCGTGTTTGCGGGCAGTTCCAATGCCCATAGCCAAATCTTCAAAAAAAAGAAAAAAGAAACAGAAAAAAGTACGGGTGCCCCTAAAAAAGATGCAATACAGCCCTACGACAAGGTCATAACCAAAGAGGCGAAAACAGACGAGGGACTCTTCAGCGTCCATAGTGTAGGGGACAAACATTACTATGAGATTCCGGATTCCCTCTTTCATCGTGAAATGCTCATGGTGACCCGCATTTCCAAAACGGCCTCTAAAATTGGCTTTGGTGGGGGAAAGATCAATACGCAAGTACTGCGCTGGGAAAAAAAGGACAAAAAAGTGCTCTTGCGGGTGGTCTCCCATGATGTGGTGGCGGCAGATTCCCTACCCGTGCACGAGGCGGTAGTGAACTCCAATTTTGAACCGCTGCTCTATGCCTTTGACATCAAGGCCCTGAAAAAGGATTCCCTGCACCCATCCACCGTCATTGAGGTCGATGATATCTTTACCAAAGACACCAAGCCGCTGGGTATGCCAGAGACCTATCGGAAAAAGTACAAGGTCTCCCGTTTGGATGAGGGCCGTAGTTTCATTGAAAGCCTAAAAAGTTATCCCTTGAATGTAGAGGCCCGCCATGTAAAAACCTACTTGGCCGGAAACCCGCCAAGCAATGAGAGTATGGGCTCCATCTCCTTGGAAATCAACAATTCCATGATTCTTTTACCCAAAGAACCCATGCAAAGGCGGTACTTTGATCGCCGCGTGGGTTGGTTTGCCAGGGGGCAAGTGGATTATGGCCTTGACGCCCAGGAAAGCAAGACCGTTAAATTTTTGGACCGATGGCGCTTGGAAGTCAAGGAGGAAGATTTGGAAAAGTTTCAACGGGGAGAATTGGTGGAACCCAAGAAGCCCATTGTCTATTATGTGGACAGGGCCACCCCAAAACAATGGGTACCCTACATTAAAAAGGGCATAGAGGATTGGCAAGTGGCCTTTGAAGCAGCAGGATTCAAAAATGCCATCCTCGCCAAAGACCCCCCTACACCAGAGGAAGACCCGGAATGGTCTCCGGAGGATGTGCGGTATTCCGTGGTACGGTACCTGGCCAGCCCCATTCCCAATGCCAATGGGCCCCACGTAAGTGATCCCAGAAGTGGTGAAATCCTGGAGTCTGACATCAATTGGTACCACAACGTGATGACCTTGCTCCGCAATTGGTTCTTTGTGCAGACGGCCGCCATCAATCCAGATGCCAGAGGTGTGGCCTTTGATGATGCCGTTATGGGAAGGCTCATCCGTTTTGTTTCCTCTCACGAGGTGGGCCATACATTGGGACTTCCGCACAATATGGGGAGCAGTGTGGCCTACCCTGTGGATTCCCTTCGCTCCAAAAGCTTCACGCAAAAGTATGGAACGGCACCCTCCATCATGGACTATGCCCGTTTTAACTATGTGGCCCAACCTGGGGACGAGGGCGTGGCCCTAATGCCCAACATTGGCGTTTATGACAAATATGCCATCAACTGGGGCTATAGGCCCCTTCCCAATAGTACTGCGGAAGAAGAAAGGGAAATCCTGAACACTTGGATATTGGAACACGCAGGAGACCCGCTCTACCGTTTTGGCCACCAACAAGTTGGGGACATCGTAGATCCCAGCTCACAGACCGAAGACCTTGGGGACGACGCCATCAAGGCCAGCGCCTATGGCATTGCCAACCTAAAACGAATCGTGCCCAATCTGGTATTATGGACCCAAGAAAAAGGCAAGGACTATGATGACTTGGAAACCCTGTACGGACAGGTCATTGCACAATTCAATAGGTATATGGGCCACGTTTCCAACAGTGTTGGTGGGGTCTATGAGCACCACAAGACCTATGATCAAGAAGGGGCCGTGTACACCCCAGTGCCCAAGGAGCACCAAGCCAATAGCCTGGCCTTTGTGCAAGAGGAATTGTTCACTACACCAGAATGGCTATTGGATCAGGATATTTTTGGCAGGATACAGTATTCCGGATTTGTGGAGCGCATACGGGCCATACAGGTTAGAACCTTGAACAACCTACTGAGCTTGGGAAAAGTAGCGCGAATGATTGAAAATGAGACCGCCAATGGCAGTGAGGCCTATGCGCCCTTGGCCCTAATGGATGATTTGAGACAGGGAATCTGGTCCGAACTACGTAGCGGCAGGGCCATAGACACCTATAGGAGAAATCTACAAAAAGCGCACATAGACCGTTTGGCCTTTCTTTTGACGGCCAAGGACCAAGACAAGAAACCGGATTTTGGGGGCTATCAAAAGTCAACGGTGGTGAATACCAGCCAATCGGATATTCGTTCCATGGCCCGCGCAACGCTTAAAAACATTCAACGTTCGGCCAAAAATGCCGTTCCCAGAACAACGGACCGTATGAGCCGATACCATTTAGAGGACATTGTGGAAAGGGTAGACCACATCTTGGAGCCGCAATAGACACAAGATACCATTCGTCTACAGCCATGGGCATTTCAGCGATACAACTGATGGCCTATGGCTTTTTTATGGAATTAAAATGGAGGTGCCCAGTATCTTTGACCTGTTATTAAACCGATTATCATGAATCCAAAAATCAAGAGTTTTTTGTTTTTAGCGGCCTTTGTGGCATCGGCCACGTACTATCATCAAATGAGACAGGAGCCGATGGCCCATATTCCCATGGGCAAAAAGGAGATGGCCAATGAGAAACAGGTCGCGGCACCCCAAGTAACCGCCCAGTTTCAAAAAAGATCCTGAACCTGATATTTAAGCGCTATCGCCCAAATGCAAAAATATCCGATGATTGAAATCATTATACCACAAAACCAAGATCATAGACATCATTTAAAGGGCATTTCACAACAACGGGCCATTTCGTGTGCCATGATCATTTAGTTTAGCCCTGTAATTAAAAACCCCCAAATCATGACAAATAAAGTTAAAAGTCTAATCTACCTTTCTTGTT
>CAKZLG010000260.1 GCA_937125035.1 uncultured Maribacter sp.
AAGTCCTGTGTGCCTCCCAAATTGGCGTCCACATAACCTCTAGTGGCCGCAGAGGTGGGGTCTAGAGAAACGTTTAAGCCTATTATTGCAGTTCCGGCATTATTTCCTTGTGTCAACACGTCCGCCAAATCTGGGATACCGCCCCCTGCTAAAGCGCTTAAATCTACTTGTGCAGAGGTGCCATCCTCAATATCAATTTGGAGGATGTTTCCAGGAAGGAGAGCTCCTCCTGTTAGATTTTGATTGTCCGTGTTGGCCAAAGCGCTCAGGTCAACAGGTTGGTCAAAACCGCCATTGGCTCCCGTAAAAACCAAATCTGTTCCGGTAAGCTGTACGTCAGATACGACCCCATCAGCACCCCCTCCAGCAACTAAATCGTCCACATTGGTTTGCAATGCTTCCAAAGCCAGTTGCACATTGTCTCCTGTGATTCCGGTGATGGGGTCGATTTCCACCTCAGAGGCAACCTGAATTTCATTGGTGGCATCAGCATCGGCATCGTTGACATTCAGCGTAATGGTATTCCCGTTGTCAATTGTAATAGTACCTGGGGTATTGTCTGTACTCAAATTTTGTTCATCGGTATTGCCCCCGCCAGCATTAAGGTTGTCCACATCCCCTTGTAGTTCTACCAAGGCCAGTTGCACGTTAGTGCTGGTTAAATTGCCAGCGGCCACTACGTCCACTTCCGCGGCATTCTGTAATTCATTGGTGGCATCCAAATCCCCATCATCCAATACGTGTTGATCCAAATTGGCCGTATTGGCCTCTATGGCCTGCTGTACCGCCAAGGCCAGGCGCAACGGATTGTCCACGGTGCCCGTGCCCTCAAGGGTCTCAGGGTCTACGTCCACGGATTGGAAGTCCAGCGCGTTTTGCCACTGTACCACCCCAAATTCGTTGGTGGCCAGAATCTGGCTGGCTTCGGCAGTGGCCATGTCCTCTGGCAAGATACTTTGGTCTTCAATGGCCGCGGTGCCCACGGCGTTGTCCCGGATCTCGCTGGGGCCCACGGCGTCTGCCCCCAATTTGCTCTCGCCTATGCTGTTGTCCTGGATTTTGTCCCCGTTGATGCCGCCATCCACGATATTCTCACTCCGGATGCTGTTCAATGCCACTTCCAAATTATAGCCTTCCGGGGTAGGAACGATGCTTATGGTCCTCCTGGGATTGTTCTCAATGGGCTCATTGGTGAGCGTAAACCCGGCAGCATCGCACAGGTTTACCCAATTGTTGCCCGTGTAGTAATGAATACAGCCACTGTCCGTATTATAGACCATGCCACCCGCTTGGGGCAGAATGGCCTCCATCTGGGCCGTGGTCATTTTGGTAATGACCAGCACTTTAGTGGTGCTCTCCAGCTCCAATACGGAGGCGGCATCTATGGTCTGGGGGTTATCACCGATCTTCACTTGTGCGTGCAGCCCTGTGAGGCCAAAGAGGAAGGTAAAGGATAGTAGCGCTAAAAATCTCATAGGGCATTCCATATAGTCGTTGAAAAAAGGGTAGAGACAAAAATAGAATTATATCCATAGATAGCTAAAAATAGCCTTGAAAATAAGCGGGCTTTAAGATGAAGTGGTCCCCTTTGTCGGTAAACGGGAGGCGCACTCCGCAACCTTGCCGCGGGCCGCGCTGAAAATAGCGGAAAGGGCACCACTTTAACAAAAGTTTATTGATGGCCGCTTTTAAAAGTGCGCCACTTGTGTTTTCTTTATAGGTTGATAGTCCGTTGCGGACCTTTATGGAAAACCATTATGATGAACAAATTACTTTTTGGCCTAATGTTGGTGATGGCCTTTCAGAGCACCGCGCAAGATGATGACCGCAGGCTGCTCATGGGCAAGGTCATGTACCGTAATACGAGCGTGGCCAATGAGAACGTGATCAATACCACGGCAGAGACGGCCACCATCACCAATAGGGACGGCCAGTTTGCCATTAACGTAAAAGAAGGGGATGAGCTCGTGTTCACCGCCGTGAACTATCAATTGGAAATCCTGACCATAACCCCAGAGATACTGGCCAACAACCGGTTGGTGGTGGAAGTGAACGAGAAGATAACGGAACTGGATG
>CAKZLG010000261.1 GCA_937125035.1 uncultured Maribacter sp.
GGTCAATCAAGGGGACGCCCTCTTTCATATGGGTGAATGGACCTGAGCATGGCACCGTTGGCAAGAGATGTCTTAGGGGATACTACCGCTCCAAAAAAGATGATAATGATTTCTCTGAGAGGCATACCAGAAAGAGCCCCTTTTAGTGAGGAATACTTGTGCAAGTACAGTTTTGCCCATATCATTCTTTTTTGGAGAAGATGAGCAGGCCGAAATGCATATCCTTGAAACAAGTGGTTTTCGCCTCTTACCAACGGTAAGGCCAAAACAAACCACTTTTGGAAACAATAGCCTACGGTAGAAACCATCTCGAGGTGGTCCAACGCGCATTGGACAGCTCCCCATCCGGCTATTACTATCTGATTTTTCAAACCGCTATTGGGCATGAGGTAACACTTCGATTGGACATCAAAAGAATAAAATGACCTAATTATGAAGATATAATGGTCTATTGCCCATGGTAACCAGCCGTATGCAAAGTTGTGTTGAAGGGGAATGAGGGTAGGTAAGAAATAAGAGGTCCTTAATTTACAAGGAGCTCTTACGCCAAGGATTCCTTATGCTTTTCCAGACATTTCAGGCTCCATGCGATCGCGTCTTCCAAATCTTTAAATTGTTTGAGGGATTCCCTAAAGAACATCCTTTCCAGGACAATACTGGCCAAACTGCCTTCCGTACTGCCCACCACACTGTAATATTCCAATTTGTGGCGATTCGTGTAAAATTTGAGCCACTCAGTGGGCACAACCGTATAGCTGTTCACCCTATTGGATATATAGGCCAACGGCTTATTTTGACCAAAGACCTCTTGGGCCGCTTTGATGACCTTTACGGCCATTTCCCATTTAAAGACCACTCCCTTCTTCATCTCAGAAATCACAAGACCATCAAAGAAATAGAATACCCCAAACTCAAATTCACGGACCTCGCGAATATTTTTGAAGTAGGGGATGTCTTTTACACGTTTCAAGATTAAAAGTTTTGAGCTAGCTCTTAAAAATACGAAATCTTCAGCAAAACAAAAGAAGGAAAGCACGTACATTTATGCACCTTTTAAGAGGCAAAAGTAAGTTCATTTTTGCTCCATGTCCTCTAATTGGATGCCCAGGGCCTTTGTGGAGAGCTGCACCTCTACAAGGGAGAGCACTAATGAAACCATAAGAAAGAAAAGGCTGATGCCAAAGACCAAATGGGCTAAAAAGGCCACTTCTATATACACCAAGAACATGCTCACAGCAGCCAACAGAAAACTGATAATGGCGCTGGCCTGCATGTTTTTTATAATGGAAAGTCGCTTTCGTAGTTGTAAAATCTGTTGTGCAATGGGCTTGGAGGTGTTTTGTTGGTATTTTTCATACAATTGCCGAATAAGGGCCGCAATGGCCAAATAGCGGGCATTATAGGCCAACATGGTGAGGGAGATGGCCGGAAACAAAAGGGCCGGGATGCTCAGGGTCAGTTCCATAGGCTCTTATTCAATGATGAAGTTGGTGCGTTCCGCGCCCGTTTCGGTTCTCAATTCCATCGTATAGTTACCTTTGGGAAGATAGGTTTTGCCGTCACTGGCCGTGTCCAGTTCCGTTTTGTGTTTTTTGAGGTAGGCGTTCTTTCCTTTTTCAGAAAAGGCAACATCATAGGAGAGTACATTGAGGCCTATGTCCGCATTCACTTGTACAGCACTGAGCCCAATACCGTCTGCTGAATAGACATGGGCCTCAACGGTTGTTGCCTCTTTGCTATAAAAGACAAGGTCCAGCCCAGGGGTATTGGCTTTTCGCCAGGCGCTGCGGGCATTCCCCCAAGTGCTGGAGTGCTTTATGTTTTTTAACTCAAAAAGGTGCAGGGCCTTAGCCATGATATCGGCGGTCAGTTGTTGTACGGCCCCAATATCCGCTTTATAAATGCCCCTGCCATGGGAGGCCACGATCAGCTCCTTGGCCTCGGGTTGAATGACGAGGTCATGGACGGCCACATTGGGCATACCGTTTTGAAAGGTGTTCCATGAACCTCCTTGATCCACCGATGCGTACAGACCATTGTCCGTGCCCACAAAAAGTACATTTTCGTTTTCTGGAGCCTCAATGATCACATTCACGGGGGAATGGGGCATATTGGCCGAAATGGCTTGCCACGAGCTGCCATAATCCTCACTTTTGTACAGGTAGGTGGTGAAATCATCGTATCGATACCCACTCAGCGCTACATACACTCTTTCTTTCTTGTGTTGAGAGGCCACTACATGGGCCACCCAAAGGGCATTCTTCTCTGATGTGTCCGTGTCCATGAAAGCAATGGGTATGTTTTGCCCGATCTTCTGCCACGTAGTGCCCCCGTCCTTGGAACGCTGTATGTGCCCATCGTCCGTACCTGCATAAAGCAACCCAAATTCAAAAGGGGATTCAGTTATGGTGGTGATTGTACCGTAGGGCACATTTCCCGTTTTTCCTCCGGAGGTCAGGTCTGGGGAAATGGCTTGCCATGTGTCCCCTTGGTCCATGGAGCGCATGAATTTGTTGGTGCCAAAGTACAGGATGTCCTGATTATGGGAGGACAACAGGATGGGCGACTCCCAATTGAAACGGTAAGGGTCTTCCCCCAAACTGTGCACCGGCTTTATGAAAGTCCGTGTCTCCTTTTCAAGGTCCAAACGCGAATAATAGCCAAATTGGGAACCCGTATAGACGATGTTTGGATTGCGGCGGTCTATCTGAATCTGCATTCCATCCCCTCCCGCTATTTCTTTCCATGGATGGTGCCCTGTTTGTTGCCATTCAACATCCACCGGCGCATCGTGTGGTCCCATCCAGACCCCGTTGTCCTGAAGGCCCCCATAGACGTGATAGGGCTCTTGGTGGTCTATGTTCACCGCAAAGAAGGTGCCCAGGGATTCGGAATTCTGCTTGGTCCAGCTATCCCCATCATCATAGGACATGTTTAAGCCACCATCATTGCCATTGATCAAATGCCCCGGCCGTTTGGGGTTTACCCAAAGGGAGTGGTGGTCCACGTGCACATTTTCCTTTTGGATCGAGGTGTAGGTTCTACCCCCGTCAGATGATTTGATGATGGGCACCCCGAGCAGGTAGATCTTGTCCTTGTTGGTGGCGTTTACCCGCACTTGGGCAAAGACATAGCCGTAGCTGTAGAAGAGGTTGTCTATATACCCTTCGTTTTGTTTTGTCCAGGTCTTACCGCCATCATCACTTCGATAGACTTCTGCCCCAATGACCGGGGTTTTAGGCGACGCCGCGTTATCCTCTAGCCCCAGAAAGCGTGCTACATCCTTCGGTTGCACTTCCTTTTTCGTGATCATGTCCTTAAGTCTCTCGGCCGTGTATTTCTTCGGGAAACGGTTGGCTTTCAAAAAAGATGACAGCGTCTCATTTTTCAGCTCCTGAAATTCGGATACGGTCATGTTGGTGAAGTCCCTAGCGGTAAGACCGTCGGTTTCGTTGGTTTTGCTTTCAGATTTCGGCCTTCTATATTGATTGTCATGGACGGCATACACCGTATTTTCGTCATATACCGCAAAGCCGATGCGACCCACGCCTTCCCCTGTGGGAAATCCGCTTTCCGCCCCCGCAATTTTGTTCCACGAGCTGCCACCGTCCGTACTTTTATAAATGCCCGAAGCATTGCCGTTCCCTTTAAAGTCCCAGGCTTTTCTATCTTTCTGCCATGCGGCCGCATACTGTACGGAAAAGTTGTTCGGGGCATGGGCCACATCTATGATGCCCGTAATACTATTGATGAACAGGGTCCTTTTCCATGTCTTACCGCCATCGGTGGTCTTGTACATGCCCCTTTCCTCATTGGGGGAATACAGATGGCCCGTGACCCCTACCACAACTTCGTTAGGGTTGGTAGGATGTACCAAGATCCGACCAAAATGGTGTGCATCGGCCAGGCCCATGTGTTCCCAAGTCTTTCCATTATCCGTGGTTTTCAACATCCCTATACCCGAATAGGAGGAGCGGGAGGATATATTTTCGCCCGTACCCACCCAAATGGTCCTAGAGGGCCAATGGACGCCGATGTCGCCTACATTGATGCTCGGGGCATTGTCCATGATGGGGGTAAAGGTGGTGCCGTTATTGGTGGTGTGCCAGACACCGCCCGCTGCATAACCCACATAAAATTCTGTGGCATCTTCAGGGTTCACCTCCAGATCGGCCACGCGGCCGCTCATAATCGTGGGCCCAATGTTCTTTAAGGGGATGTTCTTTAAGATCGACTGTTCTGCCAGGGCCGCCTTCGCCTTTAGGGCAAGGGCCACTTCGTTGGCAGGGGTGGGCCGTATCTGCGCCATGCCCAAACTCATGGAACAAAAGGTGATAAGTAGCAAAAATCTCATGTAAAAAAAGTGCTGGTTATGTGGGGGAAGGTAACAATAAGTTGAAGGGGCCGCAAAAAAAAGTGTCATTGCCCAAGGAATCTCTTATAGCATAGTGAAAATGCGGGTGCAAGTGCCATGGCGTCCCATGATTTTTGTAGTTTTAGGAGGTAAAGGATATCTTTTGAAAGCCCCTGATGGGTATTTCTGCAAACCTATGCCACATTCATTTAATAAAAAATGGACACACGCTATATGGGTAACAAAACAGAGATAGGTAATGGATAAATCCATAACACATAAAACGAATGCCATCAATAGCCCATGGTTTAAACCGTGGGCTATTGATGGCACGATGCACAATCCAAACCGTTTCAACGGTTTGAAAACGTGAAAGCATGCCCCATTCATTCAATAAAATATGGATACACGCTATATGGGCAACAAAAAAGAGAATGCCGCTAATTTCTACCGTAATGGAGAAAAAGGTGCATACCTTCATCGCTGAGCAATTGCGGGAACTAGGCTGTCCTGTGCGGATAATAAAAGGTATGCCCGACCATGTTCATTGTTTATTTCTATTAAGCCCACAAAAATCCATTGCAGAAGTTATCAAACAAATTAAGGGCAGTAGCTCGTATTACATCAATCATAATAATTTGATTGACTTAAAATTTGCTTGGCAAACCGGATATGCCGCTTACTCGGTTTCGGAATCAGTGGCAGAAAAAGTGTTTCATTACATCAAAAATCAAAAGGCGCACCATCAGAAAAAATCCTTTCAAGAAGAGTATGAAGCGTTTAAAAAATGATACGGATTGATTGATCATAGATAGTGTCACCTGTTGGAGCGCGTATAACGCTCTTGCCCAACCCATACATAGCACCTTGCCGTCTTAATTTCTTTGTCTTCTGGGACAGTGTTCGCCACGTATCAGAAATGGCTTGCTCTGCATGGTACAAAGCTTCAAACTTAGAACAGCATGCTTCTCAGAGAACGCGTGCTTTACCGCGTAGTGAAAATATGATGGTATTTGGTATGGCCTCCCATGATTTTTGTAGTTTTAGGAGGTAAAGGATGTCTTTTAAAGCCCACAATGGGTATTTTTAAAATGGGATAACAC
>CAKZLG010000262.1 GCA_937125035.1 uncultured Maribacter sp.
GGGGCGGGGGGGGCTTGTACATCCACATCCCCTTTTGCAAGCAGGCCTGCCATTATTGTGATTTTCACTTTAGCACCACCATGGCCAAGAAAGCGGAAATGGTACAGGCCCTTTGCCAAGAGCTTCGTCTTCGCCGCCAGGAGTTGGAGGGCGAGCCGGTGCAGACCATTTATTTTGGGGGCGGCACGCCTTCGGTCTTGGAAATGGGGGAGCTGGAGGCCATTCTCCAAGCGGTCTTCGAAAATTATGCGGTGGCAGACCTCCCAGAGATTACGCTGGAGGCCAATCCGGACGACCTATCGCCCCAAAAAATAAAGGAACTCGCCCAAAGTCCGGTGAACCGTTTGAGCATCGGTGTGCAATCTTTTTTTGAGGTTGATCTAAAGCTCATGAACAGGGCCCATTCCGCCCAAGAGGCCAAGGAAAGCTTGGCCATGGCCGTGGCCCATTTTGATAATATTTCCATAGATCTGATCTATGGCATACCCGGCATGGACAATGGCCGCTGGCAAGAGAACATTGAGACGGCCCTTTCGTACCAGGTGCCCCATATTTCCAGCTATGCCCTTACGGTAGAGCCGAGAACGGCACTGGCCAAGTTTGTGGAGAAAGGGGTGGTGCCACCAGTGGATGATACGGTGGCCCAGGAGCATTTCAACCTCTTGAACACTTTATTGCAACAGCAAGGGTATGTGGCCTATGAAATCTCCAATTTTGGCAAACCGGGGTATTTTTCCAAGAACAATACGGCCTATTGGCAACAGAAGAAATATGTGGGCATTGGTCCTTCCGCCCATTCCTACGACGGTATCCGCCGGGGTTGGAACATCAACAATAATCCAAAGTACATAAAGGCCATGGCCAAGGGGCAACTGCCCATGGAGGTGGAGGTACTTTCCGTTACGGACCGGTACAACGAATATGTCATGACCGGGCTGCGCACCATCTGGGGCGTATCCCTGCAAAAGATCACATCGGATTTTGGGTCGACCTATACCGACTATCTGCAGCTACAGGCCCAAAAGTTTGTGGAAGAACACCTCTTGTACTGGGATGGGGACATCCTTAAGGCCACCAAAAAGGGATTGTTCTTGACAGATGGGATGGCCGCCGATCTATTCATGCTCAATTTAAAATAGTAAATTGCACGCAAGGAAAATCCCTAAAATCAGCTTCGTTTGATCACAACAATAGCTTTAGAACGCAGGATGGTGCAAGTGGACCTCTCCAAACCCTTGGATATCTCGATTCCGTTAAGGGGAGATGTCTCCAACGTCAACGCTTGGTATGTGGAACATCCAAAGATAGCGCCACATACCGTGGGCGACTATACAGGAAAGGTGTCGCTAGGGGCTTCCACCAACTTTAACGATGTGTGGTTCAATCCGCATGCCCATGGTACCCATACGGAGTGCTTGGGGCATATTACCAAGGCTTTCCATTCCGTGAACCACCACCTGAAACAATTTTTTTACGATGCCGTACTCATCACCATAACCCCTGCACCTTATGGGGAAGACCTTGTCATTGCCAAAGCACAGGTAGAACAGGCGTTGGATGGTAGGTCTTATAGCGCTTTGGTCATCCGGACCCTGCCCAATGGCCCGGAAAAGTTGGGAAAACAGTATTCCCATACCAATCCGCCCTACCTGCAGGCCGATGCCGCAAGCTTTATGGTTTCCAGGGGAATAGACCATCTGTTGGTGGACCTGCCTTCGGTAGATAGGGAACAGGATAAGGGGCAGTTGTTGGCCCATAAGGCGTTTTGGCAGATGGGGGGCGATGTCCGTTACCATGCCACCATTACGGAACTGGTGTATGTGCCCGAGTCCATCCCAGATGGGGAATATCTCTTAAATTTGCAAATGGCCCCATTTGAAAATGATGCGAGTCCGTCTAGACCGGTTCTTTATAAAATGAAGACGCCATGAAACAGCTGTTGCGCTTGGAGGAATCGGCCCAATTCATCATGGGCATCTTGCTTTATTTTTTGGGCATTTATCTGGCCCTGCCGGCCGTGCCATTGTTGGGGGTCATTCTTTTTGCCCATGCCGCCATGGATCGTATCTTTGGCTACGGAACAAAATGTAATAAGGGGTTCAAGTATACCCATTTGGGGAAATAGGACGTAAAAATGGATGATATGCTAGAGGTTTTCTTAGGATTGATATTGGGAGGAATCATCATGTACTGGCTGTTTTCCTTTTTTGGTAAAAAGCAGCGAAAGGAGCGCACTTCTCACCAGTCCACCGTATTGCTCGAAAAAATACGGAGTGTGTGCAAGCTTATTTCCGTGGAGGGCGATTTTGCGGAAATCTATAAATATGAAAATACCCGGGAACGCTTTTTGAGTTTGGTCATCAGCAAGAAAAAGGCATTGATCGTGATCAAGGCAAAAGCACAGATAGGCTATGACCTGCAAAAATTGAAGATGCACACGGATGAACGGAAACGGAAAATAATACTGACCAACTTTCCGCAGCCCGAAGTATTGTCCGTGGTGCCGGAGCTCGATTTTTATGACATACAGAACGGAATGTTCAATACCTTTACCCCCAATGACCTCACTACTTTGAACCAGGAGGCAAAACAGCATATCCTGGACAAAATCCCTGAAAGCGGTCTAATGGAAACCGCGCGTACCGAGGCTTGGCAAGCAGTGCTGCTCATAGAAAAAATAGTAGAGACCATAGGCTGGCAACTGGACTATACCGCACTGGAAATCCCAGAAGGACAACTCAAAAAGTTACAGCCTTGAGGTGATGGACACCATGCCCCGTTAAAAAAAAAAGCCCACGGAACAACAATGACCCTGAAAAAGAAGGAAGAATACCTATTTTATGTACCAAAGAACAATTATTTGCAACGACAATCAATTATAGATACCCATGAAGAGAACACTTATAACCTTAGCTTTTTTAACCTTTACCTTAACGGGCTTTGCCCAAAAACAACAAGACATGAGAGATTTTGACGGCCACTTTGCGCACACGGTTTATTTTTGGTTGAATAACCCGGACAGCCAAGCGGACAGGTCCGCTTTTGAGGCCTCCCTGCAAAAGTTCTTGGACCACTCCGCTTATGCCAAGACCAAATTCATAGGTATTCCACCCAAAGCGAGCAGAGATGTGGTGGACGGTTCCTTTACCTATTCCCTAATCGTAACTTTTGCCTCTGCAGAGGACCAACAAAAATACCAGGATGAAGACCCACATAAACTGTTCATTGAGGAAAGCAGTGGTCTTTGGGAGAGGGTGATCGTGTACGATTCCAAAGGGGTGAATTAACCATAACCACGTATTGACCCATGCATATTGAAGAGACCAGGGCATACTGTTTGCAAAAGAAAGGGGCCACAGAGGGCTTTCCTTTTGATGGGGATACCTTGGTCTTTAAGGTCATGGACAAGATGTTCGCCCTTATGGCCCTTGAGCGCCTGCCCCCACAGATTAACCTAAAGTGCGATCCCGATCGGGGCGTGGAGCTCCGGGAGCGATATGCGGGCCATATTGTTGCGGGTTACCATATGAGCAAGGTACATTGGAACACCGTTCATCTACAAGCTGTGCCACCCCATTTGGTGCAAAACCTCATAGACCATTCGTACGCTTTGGTGGTAGCGAAACTCAGTAAAAAATCACAAGCGGCCTTGGCGGCCATGCCGTGAAGTAAAATGGAAACGGTACCGTTCCTTTCAAATTTATTTGTAACATGTCCACAGATTTACATCGCCATTACCAAGAACAAGTACGGCTGCATGAAGCACACTTGGGTCGCCTAAGGCAACAGTTGTATCTCTCCAGCATGTTGCGGCTGGCCCTTTTTCTTGTGATGGTGATCTTGTGCTATGCTTTGTGGGATAAGACCCGGATAGTGGTGGCCTCTTGTTTGGTGGGTTTGGGGCTCTTTTTGGTCATGGTTTCCAGACATACGGACCTACAGTTCAAGAAAAAGAAAGCGCAAGCATTGGTCAACCTCAACAAAAAGGAATTGGAAGTTTTGGATCGTAGGTACGATCATTTGCCCACTGGTGGTGCGTACCATGATGCAGGGCACTTTTATAGCGGGGACATTGACCTTTTTGGCCAGGGTTCGCTCTTCCAGTACATCAACAGAACGGCACTGCCGGAGGGAGGCGCCCTTTTGGCGCAATTGCTAAAAGCGAATGATATTGAAGCCATTGCCCATAGGCAGGAGGCCGTACGCGAATTGGGCAAGCACTTTGTATGGCGGCAGGAATTTCTGGCCGTGGCCAGTTTGGCTTCTCCGGAAAAAGACGCGCCCCAAATCGTAAAATGGCTGCAAGGCTATAAGGCCTTCATGCCCAAAAGGCTGCGCTATTTGCCATGGCTGTTCTCGGTAGGTACAGCATTGGTATTGGTTTCCTACTTTATGCAATGGCTGCCAGAAGCATTTCTGTTGTATTGGGTCTTGATAGGCTTACTGATCGTAGGCGGTTTCACACGGAAAATCTCAAGATTGGTGGCCATTACCGGGGGAATTCTTTCCACATTTCAGCAATACCAAGAATTGGTGGCGCTGATCGAGCAAGCTGAATTTGAAAGTGAGCTCCTAAAGGGTAAAAAGGAGGACTTGACCAGTGAGGGAAGGCCCACGTCCAAGGTGTTACGGGAATTTGCGGGCCTTTTGGCAGACTTGGATAGGAACGGCAATATATTTTATCTGGTATTTGGCAACGGACTCTTTTTGCACAGTTTGGTCACCACTGCAAAGTTGGAGGCATGGATACAAAAGCACGATAAAAAAGTGGAGGGGTGGTTCCAGACCATTGCTTTTTTTGACGCTTATATCAGTTTGGGGAACTTTGCCCACAACCACCCCCATTACACCTATCCCTTATTGAAGAACAACAATGCCATTAAGGCAAGCGCCGCAGGCCATCCCTTGCTGGACCCTGAAAAGTGCGTGGTCAATGACTATGTGATCGGTTCTGAGGAGTTTTTCATCATTACCGGGGCCAATATGGCTGGGAAGAGCACTTTTTTGCGCACGGTGGCCCTGCAGATCGTTATGGCCAATACAGGTCTACCCGTTTGTGCCGAAACCTTTGAATACAGTCCTATAAAGTTAGTGACCAGTATGCGCACCTCAGATTCACTGACTGATGAGGCCTCGTACTTCTTTGCAGAACTAAAGCGACTCAAATTTGTGGTGGATGAAATGGAGAGCGACAGGTACTTTGTTATTCTGGACGAGATCTTAAAGGGCACCAATAGTGTGGATAAGGCCAAGGGCTCCAAACAGTTCCTGGAGCGTTTGGTACGATCGCGATCCACCGGTATCATTGCCACCCATGACCTTACCCTATGCGAAGTGTCAGAAACGCACCCGCAGGTAAAGAACCATTATTTTGATGCCGAAATCGTGCAGGGGGAGCTTCATTTTGATTATCGCATGAAGGCAGGTGTTTGCCAAAACATGAATGCCTCTTTCCTTCTCAAGAAAATGGGCATTGTTGAGGGGTAGCATGGCGGTATCTCCAGAATCCATTAATCTACACCTTTGTGCCATTTAACTACAGGAAGGCCATGGATCGGCCGATCGGCCGGTCAAAGAACGAAACAGCAGTGTAATTTTGGACCCACACCAAAGACTGACTGTAATGGAAAAGAGCAAAACAAGGCCAGCGGCCATAGGCTATTTAGAGGTATCAGGCCCCAAGAGGGTTTATCAAATCTGTAACGTGAGCCTCTCCAACAAAGGTATCATCTTAAGTACCTTCAATACCCCATAAATTTTTTTGCCCTTTTAGGGCTGTGTAGTTTCCCCGAATCTTGCCAAAAGCCGGTAGCGATACCGGCTTTTATAAAAGAATCCCGCACACATGTCGCCTAGGGCAGCATTTCACGGGGCACCCCATTCCTCCTTACAGGTAAGAAAATACTCTCAACGGTATTGGGCAGAGTGACAACAACCTGGGGCCACTTCACAACATCCATGTCTTTATAAAGTAATAAAAAACCTACATTTCGTTATTACATAAACCTACAAATATGCAAGTATGGAAATTTTAGTAGTAGATGACAAACAATCCCTGAGTAGTTTGGTGGCCCAATTTTTAGGGCAATCCTATAAAGTAACAACCGCTGTAAACGGCCTTGAGGCCTTGACATGGTTACAAAAGGGAAATTTACCGGACCTAATCATAACCGATTTGGAAATGCCCGAAATGGACGGGTTTGAATTCATAGAAAAAGTAAAGGGCACAGGTCTTTTTGCTGATATTCCCATAATAGTGCTCAGCTGTAGGGAAAGCAGTGCAGACCGTATCAAATGCCTTCGTTTGGGGGCCCAGGATTATATGGTAAAGCCTTTTAATCCAGAGGAACTATTGATACGGGTAGACAAACTGCTAATACAACAATAATGGAGATCGCTACAGAGAAGAGCACCTCCCTGCTATACGTAGGGAGTTATGAGGTATTGATGGGAGAGATCCTTGAGAAAAGGGAGGGCGTCTCCATCCACATGGTGGATTCTACCGAAAAGGCCATTAAATGGTTGCACGCCAAAAGTAGCTTTAAGGATGACCAGTGGAGCATTGCCCCTGTTGGTCTGGATGCCATTTTGTGTGATTTTGGCCTGTACGAAGAAGGTATCGTGGCCCTGAAGGACTATGTGACCAAAACCTTTGATGTTGAACAGAAAATACCCTTTTTGTTATTAGGGCAAGCTTTGGGCAAGAAGGAAAAGCTTTTGGCCATAGAACATGGTTTTGATGATTTTTTCGCCTACCCCGTGGGGATAGAGCAGATATTGGAGCGGGTAACCTTCTTAAAGTCGCTTAAAAGCAATCTTCTGCATCAAGAAATAACAACGGGCAACCATGTGGCCAAGAAGTATAAAATTGGGTTTTGGAAGCGCAGCTTTGATATTGCACTGGCCGGTGGAGTGCTTCTGTTGGCGGCACCCTTCCTCCTTTTGGTCATTTTGGCCATACGGTTGGAGAGCAAGGGCAAGGTATATTACATTTCCAAGCGGGTGGGCACAGGGTATAGGATCTTTAATTTTTTAAAGCTGCGATCCATGTACCCGGATGCGGACAAGCGTTTAAAGGAATTCCAGCACCTTAATCAATACGTGGGGGATGAAGCGGATACAGAGGGGGAATCCATTGTTTTAGATGAAAATGGAACGGAAAACGGAGTCATGCTCATTGGTGATGATACGGAAGTGGATGAGGTGGCCCATAACCATAAAAAAAGAAAAGAGAACAACAGTGCATTTATAAAGTTTGACAATGATCCCCGTATCACGAAAGTGGGCAAGATCATTAGAAAACTGAGCATCGATGAGCTTCCGCAATTGATCAACGTGCTCAAAGGGGACATGAGCATTGTGGGCAACCGGCCCCTGCCGCTCTATGAGGCGGAAATGCTCACCACGGATGAGTGGACGGAACGCTTCAACGGACCAGCGGGAATCACGGGGCTTTGGCAAGTGGAGGCCCGTGGGCGTACCGCAAAGATGTCGCCAGAGGAGCGCAAGCAATTGGATGTAAAGTATGTGGAGTACGCCAATAGCAGTCGCGCTTTTTTATATGACATGTGGATCGTGCTGCGCACCTTCAAAGCTGTTTTTCAGAAGGAGAATGTGTAAGGGAACAGTGCAGGAGCCATGGGCTTAGCTAGCCTCTTGTGCGCACGGCTTTCCTGGCCATAGCCCTTGCTTAGGGAATACCAAAAACAATAAAATTTTCAATCTATGAAAATAACGGACTACCGGCCATATCATAATCTTGGCCTTGGACAAATAGAAGAAGAAAAGAGACAAAAACTACGGCAATACTTCAGTTTGTTGGCAGAGGTTAAAGATCCAATGGTGTCTCTGGTAGTGCCCATATATAGAGCCAAGGAAACCTTGATGGCCCATATCATCTCATTATCGGAGATGAGCACCATAATCCCATACGAGGTCATTTTTGTGGATAACAACGCAGACCAGGCCTCCCTTTCCATACTAAAAGGGGTAGGGGCAAAGGTAGTGAAGGAAGGGCGACAAGGTATCACCTATGCCAGGCAAAAGGGGTTGGAGCAGGCCAAAGGGGACATTGTTTGCACCATGGATCCCGACTCCATTTATGGCGAACACTATGTAGATCGCATGGCTCTTCCGTTTTTTGAAAATAAAAATCTGGTGCTATGCCATACCATATCCAGAAATTACGCAAAAGATTTTCAACTTCCATGGTCCGTTAAACTTAGAAACTTCCTGAAGCGCTGGTATTTTAAAGCGAAGATGTCCGCTGGTTTTTTCAACAGAATCACTTCGGTGAGGGCGCACGGACTTTCATTTAGACGTGACGTCCTGGAGGGCACGGGGTATCCTACGGATTTAAGGTCGGTTTCTGGTTGCGATGACGGCATTATTGCAATGCAGTTGTACGCCAAAGGTAGCTTTAACT
>CAKZLG010000263.1 GCA_937125035.1 uncultured Maribacter sp.
AAATTATATGACAAATACGTACACGGCATAGACCTTGATGCCATGGAGGCCGAATTGCAAGAGCTGAAATCCAAACCAGAATTGAAGACAGATGCGGGTGAAGCAAAAGAAACACCATCATCCTCTAATGATTTTCAAGAACCCAAATCCCTCTCTGAAAAAATAGATCAAAAACTGTCTACCGGCAACATTGAGAATATGCTTCGGCATTGGCAGCACCGCCTCGAGAATTGGTTGCATCTCAAATTCTAAGTAGATTACTACGGGTAAGAAAGCTTTTCCGGACGCCTTTTCAGATAAACTACATGGGCCAGGCAACGTACTTTGCCAAAAGAATAGGCAAGGTTTGCTTATAGGATAGGCCCAAATACCATATTTCTAGATTTTCATGTAAAAATTGTACATTTGGGTTAAGCATATAGTATATGTGCCGCCTTGGTATATGAAACAACCTTCCACACCTTTTAGTTCACAACAATTGTTGCCCCAAGAGGAAACCTTGGAAATTTTAAAACAAAAAGGCGAACTGTTCCTTGGACTTCCCAAGGAAAACCAATATCAGGAAAAACGCATCTGCCTTACCCCAGATGCTGTTAATGCGCTGACGGCCAACGGCCATCGGGTCCTTATTGAATCGGGCGCGGGGAAAGGGTCCAACTTTTCGGACATGGATTACACCACGGCGGGTGCGGAAATCACCAATGACACCAAAAAAGTTTTTTCCTGTCCGCTATTGCTCAAGGTAGAGCCCCCTACCCTTTCTGAAATAGGCATGATCAATCCGCAGACCACCGTTATTTCAGCACTACAGATCAAGACGCAGGACAAGGCTTATTTTGAGGCCTTGGCCAAAAAACGCATTACGGCCATTGCTTTTGAGTACATACGCGATGAGGATGGAAAATACCCCGCAGTGCGCTCCCTGAGCGAGATTGCAGGAATTTCCTCCGTGCTCATTGCGGCGGAGCTTATGGCCGTGAACCACAAGGGAAATGGACTCATGTTCGGAAATATAAGTGGAGTGCCCCCTGTGGAGGTGGTCATCATAGGCGCAGGTACCGTAGGGGAGTTTGCGGCACGTTCCGCCATTGGTCTTGGGGCCAATATTAAGGTGTTTGATAATTCCATTACCAAGCTGCGTAACATTCAGACCCACCTAAAACAGACGGTTTATACCTCTACCATACAACCCAAAAACCTGTTAAAGGCCTTAAAGCGTTGCGATGTGGCCATTGGAGCCACCCGTGGCAAGGACCGTTCTCCCGTGGTGGTCTCGCGGACCATGGTGGAACACATGAAAAAGGGCGCTGTGATCATAGACGTCAGTATAGATACGGGAGGCTGTTTTGAGACCAGTGAAATCACCGATCACAATAGGCCCACTATAGAGAAATACGGGGTAATCCACTACGGGGTGCCCAACATCCCTTCCAGATATCCTAAAACGGCCTCGGTCTCCATCAGCAATATCTTTACGCCCTATCTGCTCAAAATTGGCGAGGATGGCGGTCTGGAAAATGCGCTGCGGTTTGATAAGGGCCTTCGCAACGGACTCTATATGTACCATGGTATTCTCACCAACAAATCTGTCGGCGAGTGGTTTGACCTGCAATACAGCGATATCAATTTTTTAATTTTCTAGAAATACCTCCGTAAGTTTTAAAGGGCGCTTTCAATGTCCTAATTTTGCCTGAACTTTTTTTAAGGGTATGGCATTTATAAAGCGTTTGGGCTATTTTTTGGTGGGTCTCTCCATAGGTATCGTCTTTCTTACCTTTTTCTTCAAAAAAAAATCTGAGGAAACGGGGGTCTCCTTCTGTTACTTTCCCAACTGCAGGACCCTAAAGGATATCCGATCCAAGGCCTTTGTTTACGCTCCGGAAATCCAACAAATGTTGGAGGGCCAAATGCTGGACACCTTGGATGTGAAAGTATTCTTGACCGAGGGCGATGTGGATTTCAGTGCAAGCGATACCAAAAGCAAGCCCTGTAAGACCTATATTGTAGAGGGCAGCCTACAAAAAAGACCAGCCCTAATGCAAGTGCGAAATTGCAGGGATACCGCCACCTTGGAAAAGATTACGTATACCGACTAACTCCTGTGGCATTACATTTTTCTGCGTTGTCGTTCTTTTTTCAACAAGGAGAGTTCCCTACTGGTCTGGCCGGCAACGGAGGTATTTTCTTCAGCACGGCGTATGAGATAGGGCATCACATCACGCACAGGTCCAAACGGTAAATATTTGGCCACATTATACCCGTTCGCCGCTAGGTTGAAGGAGATATGATCGCTCATCCCGTACAATTGTCCAAACCAGATACCGGGATGGTCCTTGGCCAAGCCTTTGGCTTGCATGAGCTCCATGAGTTTGTGACAACTCTCCTCATTGTGGGTGCCGGAAAAGAGGGAGATATCGTCTAAATGATCCACCATGTACGCCACGGAGGTATCAAAAGTATGATCAGTGGCCGCTTTGGAAGCACAAATGGGGGTTGGGTAACCCATGTCCAGGGCACGTTCGTGCTCCTTTTCCATATAGGCGCCACGTACCACTTTT
>CAKZLG010000264.1 GCA_937125035.1 uncultured Maribacter sp.
CGCCTCTGAGTTCAGATACCGTAATCCTGTGATTACGGATAAGGATGTCTTGATCGCCATCTCACAATCCGGTGAGACCGCAGATACTTTGGCCGCCATTAAATTGGCCAAAGAAAATGGAGCTTTTGTTTTTGGGGTCTGTAATGTGGTGGGCTCTTCCATAGCACGGGAAACCCATGCCGGTGCCTATACCCATGCCGGGCCGGAAATTGGCGTGGCCTCCACCAAGGCCTTTACCACCCAAATAACCGTACTTACCCTCTTGGCGCTTAAATTGGCCAAGGAAAAAGGGACATTTTCCGAGGCACAATTTCATGGGTACCTTACAGAATTGGAGACCATACCCAGTAAAGTGGAAAGGGCCTTGGAGTCCAACCCATTGATAGAGATCATTTCAGAGGTCTACAAAGATGCCACCAACTGCCTTTATTTGGGGCGGGGCTATAACTTTCCCGTGGCTTTGGAAGGTGCCTTGAAATTAAAGGAAATCAGCTACATCCATGCAGAGGGCTATCCTGCTGCGGAAATGAAGCATGGACCCATTGCCTTGATCGATGAGCATATGCCAGTATTCGTCATTGCCACCAAGAAAGGACATTATGAGAAGGTGGTGAGCAACATACAGGAGATCAAGTCCAGGAAGGGCAAGATCATTGCGATTGTCACGGAGGGTGATGAGCAGGTAACCGCCTTGGCCGATCATGTGATCGAGGTCCCAGAAACCATTGAGAGCTTTACCCCCTTGTTGACCACAATACCTTTGCAACTACTATCTTACCATATTGCCGTAATGCGGGGCTGTAACGTGGACCAGCCACGTAATTTGGCCAAATCCGTCACGGTGGAATAACCATCGTCTTAAAGATCTGAAAAAGGCGGCCCCGTAACTGGGGCCGCCTTTTTTATTGCCATATCAACAGTATGACTATGGTTATATTATCAAAATAATACTATGCATGCATAATTTTTTTTGTTTTCCTATTTTCCATTTAAAATTATCTGTATCTTCATCCCCAAACTAATTTAACTCACATTTAGGAATGAGAACAATACTTTGTATGGCATTGATGCTGGTGGGTACGATAGGTTCTGCCCAGACCACGATCAATGGAAATGTTGTTGATGAGAACAACCAGCCTGTCCCCGGGGCGAATATCGTTATTGTGGGTAAGGCTATTGGAACAGTTACGGATTTTGATGGGAATTTCAGCCTACAAACATCCGAAATGCCTCCTTTTCAGATTAGGGTAACGAGCCTTGGGTACACAGATGCTTTAGAGGAGATTACGGCCAGTGGCCAAAACGTGACCGTGGTCTTGAATGAAGCACAGACGTTTTTGGACGAGGTGGTCCTTTCAGCGTCTCGGACTCCGGAGCGCATCTTTGAATCTCCCGTAACGGTAGAGCGCATGGGCATTGAGACCATTAAGAATACTGCCTCCGCGGATTTTTACAGCGGTCTGGAGAATTTAAAGGGCGTAGATGTGAACACCAACAGTTTAACCTTTAAATCTGTGAATACCAGAGGTTTTGCCACCTTTGCCAATACACGTTTCATGCAATTGGTAGATGGGATGGATAACTCGACGCCGGCCTTGAACTTTCCCATAGGGAATTTGGTGGGCATGGTGGAGACCGATGTGCTCAGCGTGGAAATCCTGCCTGGGGCGGCATCTGCCCTTTATGGGGCCAACGCCTTCAACGGTATCCTGTTCATGCGCAGTAAAAGTCCGTTTGATTACCAAGGTATCAGCGCCTCCGTAAAACAGGGTGTTACCTCCCAAGAGGCTGCGGGCACCAACCCCTACACGGATATTGGGATACGTGCAGCTCACAAATTCAGCGATAAGTTTGCCGTAAAATGGAATTTTGGCTATTTGGACGGTACCGATTGGGCTGCGGTGAGCGAGGTGGATAAATTTGTTCCCGGCAGAACAAGGGATGCACTAAATTATGACGGTATCAATGTCTATGGGGATGAGGTCTCCACGGACATTAAGGACGTTGCGGTCACCTTGGAGGGGCTGGGCGTCTTGCCTGCTGGGGCCAATGCATTGGTGCCCTCCGTGGAAGTAAGTCGAACAGGCTATAATGAAAGCGACCTTACCAATTACACTGCCCGTAGCATCAAGTCAGATTGGGGCTTGTATTACAGGCCCATTGAGGGGAATAATCTGGAATTTTCCTATGTAGGTAAAGTAGGTACGGGTAACACCATTTATCAGGGGACGAATCGCTACAACATTGCCAATTTTTTCCAAGAACAGCACAAATTGGAGGTCCGCAACGATAACTTCTTCTTGAGAGGGTATATGGTGGGTGATAGGGCCGGGGACTCGTATGACATGGTCTTTACTGGAATCAACATCAATAGGGCATGGAAAGATGACAACACCTGGTTTGGTGAATATGCAGGAACTTTTGTGCAAGCCACCTTAGCCGGGGCCACGGAGCAGCAGGCACACGCAGCCGCTCGTGCGCAGGCGGAAACTGGACGGTTTTTACCGGGAACGCCTGAGTTTCAGGCAGCGTTTGACCGGGTGATAAGAGATCCAGACCTGTCCCAAGGGTCGCAGTTCAGGGATGCCTCAAAATACTATCATGCCGATGCCAATTACAATTTTGGTCACTTATGGGATTGGGCGGAAGTTCAGGTGGGTGGTTCTTTCAGACAGTTCGCCCTAAATTCCTTTGGTACGATCTATACCGATGCTGACGGACCCATCAATTATTCCGAATTCGGACTGTACACACAAATACAAAAGAACATACAGATGGTTGGGGAACAGAGCCTAAAACTTACGGGATCCATCCGGTATGATAAGAATGAATTTTTTGACGGGTTCTTTTCACCCAGATTATCTGCCGGATACACCATTAATAGAAACCATAATATCAGGGCGTCTGCCCAGACCGGTTTTAGAAACCCCACCACCCAAGACCTGTTCATAGGTCTTGATGCGGGGCGAGCCATTTTGGTAGGGGCTGCGCCAGACAATCTTGACCGTTACCAACGTACCTTTGACGTAAGTGGGGGCGGACAGTTATTGGGCCAGCCAGCCAGTGTGGTACTTACGGGAAGAGCGGCCTATGAAAATTCCTTCTCTGCGAATTCTTTGCAGCGTTTTCAACAGAGTGGTAATGTGGCCGATATTCAAATTGCCAATCCAGATGTAGTGCAACCAGAACAGGTGACTTCCTTTGAAGTGGGTTACCGCGGCAAAGTGGATAAATTGATCATCGATTTCAGCACTTACTACAATAGCTATAGCAACTTTCTGGCACCGGAAAACGTGGTGGCGCCGTATTATGGCACTGTTGGTGATAATTCATTGTCCTTGGCGGCCGTTGCCAACGATGATTTTCAGGTCTTCCAAGCCTATACCAACTCAGATGTGGACATTAATTCCTATGGCGCTTCTTTGGGGCTTACGACCAAGGTATTGGGAGATTTTGATCTAAGCGGTAGTTATACTTTTACGCGGCTGGATTTTGACCGTGTGGCCAATCCTGATTTTCAGGTAGGGTTCAATACGCCAGAACACCAGTTCAAGGCCTCTTTTGGCAATACGGACTTGTTTAAGAACTTTGGGTTCAATCTGAATTATCGCTTTAGTGATGATTATTATTGGGAAGCCACCTTTGGCAACGGTGTAATCCCCGAGTTTCATGTGGTGGATGCCCAGATCAACTACAGTGTGCCCAGCATAAAATCCACTTTCAAGATTGGGGGCAACAATCTTTTGGGCGATGAGTATTTCACGGCTTTTGGCACAGGTTTTATTGGTTCCATGTACTATTTTTCTTGGACCATCAACAATTAATTGAAAAACTAGCAATAAGATGAAACGTTTACAATATATTTTTCTCGCGGCGACATTGGTCCTCTTTACCCACTGTAATGATCCAGAGAATGTTGATCTAAACCCCATTATGGAGCCAGAGGCCCTGCCGGAACTTACCGCAGGCTCAGCCGATTTCTCCAATTATGTGGCCTTGGGCAATTCCTTGACCGCAGGGTTTACGGATGGCGCCCTGTTCCAAGCGGGCCAACAATTCTCAATTCCCAACGTATTGGCCCAAAAAATGGCCACGGCGGGCGGGGGAGATTTTGTACAACCTCTTACAAGTGATAACATTGGCGGATTGGCCGCTGGTGGAGACCGGATACAAGGCCCTAGATTGGTGTTTGGGGGAGCTGGGCCAGTACCTTTGGAGAGTGTGGTAGGTCCTGTGACCGTAGGAACGGATATTGTTTTGAACAACCCTGCAGGGCCATTCAACAACCTTGGGGTGCCAGGTGCAAAGAGCTTTCATTTACTGGCGCCCGGGTATGGTAATTTGGGTAACCTCGCCATAGGTGCCGCCAATCCCTATTTTGTGCGCATGACGGGCAGCACGCCCAACATCAGTGTCTTGGAATTAGCGGTAGGGCAGGCGCCCACTTTCTTCTCCCTCTGGATCGGGAACAATGATGTTTTGGGTTACGCCACCACTGGTGGCGATGGCACCAACCCCATTACCCCCGTCAATGGGGCGCCGGGCGTAGGATTTGATGGTAGTTATGGCGCTTTGGTGCAGACCTTGACAGCTGGTGGAGCGCAAGGCGTGGTGGCCAACATACCCAATGTAACCAACATACCCCACTTTACCACGGTACCTCACAATCCCTTGGATCCCACCAATGAGTCATTTGGGCCGTTGATCCCAACGTTGAATGGCATCTTCGGACAATTGAATCAAGTGTTCGCCTTTTTGGGTGTCCCCGAGCGGTCTATAGAATTTTCCAGTACAGCGGCCAGCGAGGTCATCATCAAAGATGAAACCTTAACGGACCTCTCTGCCCAAATAGCCGGGGTGTTGAATGCCAGCCCCACTTTTCCGGCCTTTGTACAATCCTTTGGGCTGCCTGCGCAAGCGGCACCTCTGGTGGCCAATCTATTGGGTACTACCTACGGACAAGTAAGGGAAGCCACGGCAGATGATCTGTTTGTACTGCCAAGTTCTGCCATTATTGGAACCGTCAATACCCAAGCAGTTGGGGCGTTGATGGCGCAAGGGCTCTCCCAGGAGTTGGCAGGTCAATTTTCAGTAGAGGGCATAACCCTTCCCTTGGCGGACAAATGGGTGTTGTTGCCCAGTGAGCAGGAAGAAATTGCCACCGCCACTACAGCCTTCAATGCCATAATAGCCAATACGGCCAGTGCTGCGGGGCTGGCCTTAGTGGACGCCAATGCCCTTTTGGCCCAATTGGCCAACGGGGGCATTACCAGTGGCACCTATACCTTAACGGCCAATTTGGTTACGGGCAGTGCCTTTTCGTTAGATGGCATACACCCCACTGCACGGGGCTATGCACTTTTGGCGAATGAATTCATGAAGGCCATTGATGCCACGTATGGTTCCAATTTTGAGGCCTCTGGCAATTTGGTCAATGTAGGCAATTATCCCACCAATTTTCCAGCTAATTTACCTTAACAAGAAACGAGTAGATAGAAAAAAGGTGCTTTTAAGCACCTTTTTTGTTTTTGCCAAAAAGGTTAAAAATTATTTTTCATTAAAATGGAAAGAAGTATCTTTGCAGCCTGAAAATGGGTGTCATTTTTAGGATATTTTAACAAAATACATAAACAGTAGAGGTAATGTCAAAAGTTACAGGTAGGGTTTCGCAAATCATTGGCCCAGTGGTAGATGTAGAATTTGAATCCGGTGCAGAACTTCCAAAGATCTATGATTCCCTGGAAATTGAAAATAAGGATAAGTCCAAATTGGTGCTGGAAGTACAATCCCACGTGGGTGAAAATACGGTGCGCACCATTTCCATGGATTCTACGGATGGGCTGAGCCGCGGTACCGAGGCCCTTGCTACGGGGGCGGCCATACAAATGCCCATTGGGGATGATGTCTACGGACGCTTATTCAATGTCATTGGGGATGCCATTGACGGTTTGGGAGACCTTCCCAAAGCGGGGAAAGATGGGTTGCCCATACACCGCGAAGCCCCAAAATTTGAGGACCTCTCCACATCTACCGAAGTACTGTTCACCGGTATCAAGGTCATTGACCTCATTGAGCCCTATGCAAAAGGGGGCAAGATCGGTCTGTTTGGTGGAGCCGGTGTTGGTAAGACCGTACTGATACAAGAATTGATCAATAATATAGCCAAGGGCCATGGAGGCCTTTCGGTATTTGCCGGGGTAGGGGAACGTACCAGGGAAGGGAACGACCTATTGCGTGAGATGTTGGAATCCGGTATTATAAAATATGGTGATGACTTTCTGCATTCCATGGAAGAAGGCGGTTGGGATCTGACCAAAGTGGATAAAAAGGCCATGAAGGAATCCAAGGCCACTTTTGTTTTTGGACAGATGAACGAACCTCCCGGAGCACGTGCCAGGGTGGCCCTTTCTGGGCTGACCATAGCGGAGTATTTCCGGGATGGTGCCGGTGAAGGCCAAGGGAAGGATGTTCTCTTCTTTGTGGACAACATCTTCCGTTTTACCCAAGCGGGTTCTGAGGTATCCGCACTATTGGGCCGTATGCCCTCTGCGGTAGGGTACCAACCCACGTTGGCCACGGAGATGGGTGCCATGCAGGAACGTATTACCTCCACCAAAAGAGGATCCATTACTTCAGTACAGGCGGTCTACGTACCTGCGGATGATTTAACGGATCCAGCACCCGCTACCACGTTTGCTCACTTGGATGCCACTACGGTGCTTTCCAGAAAGATCGCTGAGCTGGGCATCTATCCTGCAGTGGATCCCTTGGATTCAACCTCCAGGATCCTAACGGCAGACATTTTGGGCAAGGAGCACTACGCCTGTGCCCAACGGGTAAAGGAGTTGTTACAGCGCTATAAGGAACTACAGGATATCATTGCCATCTTGGGAATGGAGGAACTGTCTGAAGAAGATAAGTTGGCCGTAGGTAGGGCAAGACGCGTACAGCGTTTCCTATCCCAGCCTTTCCATGTAGCGGAACAGTTTACAGGAATCCCTGGGGTCTTGGTGGATATCAAGGAAACCATAAAAGGCTTTAACATGATCATGGATGGGGAATTGGACCACCTACCAGAATCTGCCTTTAACCTTAAAGGTACCATAGAAGAGGCCATAGAGGCCGGCGAGAAAATGTTGGCGGAGGCGTAAATAGCTGTTGGTTGTAAGTTGATGGGTCTGGATATCATGGACGATCAACGGGCAAGGAGCAACAAAGAACTTTAAAGTATGTATTTAGAAATAGTATCGCCCGAAGCCACTTTATTTGCAGGTGAGGTGACCTCGGTCACCGTACCGGGCATCAATGGGGAGTTTCAAATGTTAAGGGACCACGAGCCCATAGTGTCCCTATTGCAAAAGGGCATGGTAAAAGTAGAAGGAAGTATTACGGTAGCCAAGGAGCATCAATCCAAATTTTCCAAAGATGCATCGGGCAAGACCACTTTGGCCATTACCAGCGGTACGCTGGAGCTCAAGGACAATAAAGTGATCGTTCTGGCGGATTAGTTGCTTATCCAATACTACAAAGTATAAAAAAGGCTGCACGGAAGTGCGGCCTTTTTTTATGGCTCGTAGGCCAAAATATCCCCAGGCTGGCAGTCCAGGACCGCACAAATGGCCGCCAAGGTAGAAAAGCGCACGGCCTTGGCCTTACCTGATTTTAAGATGCTCAGGTTGGCCTCGGTGATGCCAATGGCCTCTGCAAGTTCCTTGCCCTTCATGTTCCGTTCCGCTAAAACAACATCCAAATTTACGATGATTCCCATGCTTAAATGGTAAGGTCGTTTTCATTTTGTACTTGAA
>CAKZLG010000265.1 GCA_937125035.1 uncultured Maribacter sp.
GGATGCGTTCCCTAAAATCTTTTAAGTGCGGCGAAGTGTAGAGCCCTACTTTATGACCGGCCTCTTGTAAGATGGAGGCCAACATATGGCTGCTAGACCCCTTACCGTTGGTGCCAGCTACATGAATGCTCTTGAATTTTCTATGGGGATTGCCCAAATGCTCGGTAAAAGCGAGGATACCGTCCAGTTTGTTCGTGTAAGCCGACTTCCCCCGCTGCTGGTACATTGGAAGTTGGGCGAACATCCAATCCAAGGTCTGCTGGTAGGTCACTCTCCTAGTTTAAAGTTCACTACCACAAAACCTGTCTGCTGGCTGGGTGCATTGGCATCCAAGTTCCATTTGTGCATGAAGGCTGTCTTTCTGGCCGGCTCAAGAAGACAGGGATTATTATTGGTGGTGCCGCGCACCCCTGGGGTGGCACTGACCACATTCCCATTTCTGTCCACCACAATTTCTACGACCACCCTACCCGATTCGTTGCACTCTTGGGGTACTTTGCCTTGGTTCACCAATGAGCGTCCGTTGAGTCCATAGCCCCCCGTGCCACTGCCCGATCCAGGACTGCCATAATAACTGGTGGCATAGGGGTCTCCTTGTGGGCTGCCTTTGTCGCCACTTAGGGCGTCATCACCTTCACTGCCGGCGGTCTGGCCATTTGATTTGTTGAGTCCACCCATGAGCTCATCCAATTTTCGCTTTTTGGCCTCCTGCTCCCTTTGGGTCTGTTCCTTGGCCTGCCGCTCAGCTTCTGCCTTTCGCGCAGCTTCCTCTTGGGCCCGTTGCTCTGCCAACGCCTCCTTGCGCTTGCGCTCCTGCGCCTGCCGTATACGAACGGACTCCTCATTATCTTGGGTAAGTAACTTCTCTTTGGGCTCCTCCTTGGCAACCGGTTTTTCAACTACCACTTCCTCCTCTACCGCTTCTACGGCTTCCTCTTGCTGGGAAGGTTCCTGCACGGGCTCCGGTAAAGGTTCTGATTTAACAGGTTCCCGTGGCTGTACATTGCCGCTGCCAAATTCAGTGGTTCCAAAATTTATGGTAATACCGTTTTCAATGGGCGGGTCCATATAGGTAAGCCCTATATAAAAGAGCACCAGAAGGAGGGCACTTAACAGGAAGGTGGTAAGTGTAAAGGATTTTTTCTTGTGTCTCGTATCTAAAAATGCCATTAGTTGGGCCGCACGGCCAGAATCACCTTATAATTGTTCCTATTGGCAATGTCCATGACGTTGACCGCTTCTTTAATGGCCACACTTTCCTCTGCCCTTAGGATGATGGTAGGCTTATCCTGACCCTCTAGTGCTTTTTTTAATTCAATTTCAATGTATTCTCCGTTGATTCTCTGATTGTTCACAAAATATTGTAGGTTCTTGTCTATGCTCACAGAAACATTTTGTGTATTGGTCGATTTTCCTTTCGCTTTCGGCAATAGCAGATCCAGAGCATTGGGCGAATTTGCCGTCAACATGAAAAAGATGAGCAACAAAAATACAATGTCCGTCATGGATGACATACTGAAATCCGGACTGACTTTGTTTCTACCTTTCAATTTCATAGCGAAGGATTAAAGGGGTTCGTTCAACAGGTCCAAGAACTCCACGGCATTGGCCTCCATTTTATGTACCACTTTATCGGTACGGTTGACCAAGTGGTTGTAACCCATATACGCAATGATGCCCACAATGAGGCCCGCCACGGTAGTGGTCATGGCCGTATAGATGCCTGAGGCCAACGAGCCCATTTCAGCCTGCCCACCACTGCTTGCCATCTCATGAAAAGCCAATATCATACCAATCACCGTGCCCAAGAAACCGATCATTGGCGCCGCGCCCGCCACCGTGGCGAGTACACTTACGTTCTTTTCCAATTTATACACCTCTAAGGTGCCAGCATTCTCAATGGCCGTGTTAATATCGTCTAGGGGCTTTCCTATTCTTGAAATGCCCTTTTCGGTGAGCCTTGCCACGGGAGAATCTGTCTGCGCACACAAAATTTTGGCGGCTTCCAATTTACCCGTTGTCACATGGTCCCTGATCTGGTTCATGAAATTCTTATCGATCTTAGAGGCCGCATTTACCGCTAAAAGACGCTCAAAATAAATGTAGAGGGCCACACCCAGCATCACAAAGAGTACGGTAATGATGACAATACTTCCGGTACCCCCATTAAAGATCAAATCCATTACGGAAAGGGTCTTTTCCTCTGAAAGCACCTCCCCTGTGGCGGGATCAGTGGCCAAATCTTGAAATAGCAACATAGTGTTCTTTGATTATCAAATGTGCCTTAATAACGGTATTTTGAAGGTTAAATTATCCGTGCAGGACAAAATCTCGCAATAAAATAAAAGTGATGGCCCCTGCTACAAAACCTACGAAAGCCAACCATGCTATTTTTTTGAGGTACCAGAAAAAGTCTATTTTCTCCATGCCCATGGCCACTACCCCAGCGGCCGATCCTATGACCAACATGCTACCACCGGTACCAGCGGAATAGGCGATGAAATGCCATAGCGGACTATCCATGGGTTCACTGAACATGCCCATACTGGCGGCAACCAAAGGTACATTGTCTATTACGGCAGACCCTACTCCAAATAACATGACCACGATATCCGTGTTGGGAATGGCCTCATTTAGAGCCCCTGCCGCATTGAATAGAATGCCCAAGGATTCCATGGCCGCCACGGCCAATAGAATACCCAAGAAGAAAAGAATGCTGGGCAGTTCTATTTTAGACAAGGAGTGGTGCACAGGACTGTGATGACCTGCCGAAGCATGTTCACCCCCATCTACCGTTGAAATACTGAATTTTTTATTGGAATATACCTCTGCAAAGGTGGCCACCACTGCCAGAGACAGCATCATGCCCACATACGGCGGCAAATGGGTTACGGTCTTGAATATCGGAACAAATAAAATGGCCCCCAAGCCGAGGTACAACATGGTGGCGCCATACTTGCTTTTTGACACTTCACTATCCAAATCACCGTCAATGGGACCTTTGAAGACCTTGAACCTCCCTGCGATCAATACCGGTACCAGCATGCAGATGAGAGAGGGCAAAAGTACATGGATCACCAACTGCATTGCACTTACCTTATTGGCTATCCACAGCATGGTCGTGGTCACATCACCAATTGGGGACCACGCCCCGCCGGCATTGGCCGTTATAATGATCATACCGGCAAACCATAACTTGGTTTCCCTCTCC
>CAKZLG010000266.1 GCA_937125035.1 uncultured Maribacter sp.
ATCACTAAGGTTAAAACAGCTTTCATATCAACGACTTGGGTTACCTAAAGATAACCTCGTCATTGGGCCTAAATGGCGGCTATGTCGCTGAAAGGCACTCTTTTTCGGTCAATGAAAAAACTTCCGATGACCGGTAAAAAAACACCGATGAGGGTTTGGGACCACGTACACAGGTAAACGATAAAAGAAGGGGTTCATCGATGGGTTTGGCCCTAATAAAACGTGAAAAAACCGCCTTAAGGAAATAAAACCCTTACTTGATTGCTTTGCGAAGTACTTGCAATGGGGGACTTTTTAACACACCGCTACTGTTGGTCATACCAATGAACAAAACCAAGAGGGCAATGCCCGGCCCCACAATTCCAAAAGGCACCCAAGAGGGAACAAAGGGGGTTTCAAAGATAAAATAGGCCAAAAGCTGGCTACCAATCAACGAAAGTAAAATACCCATACTGCTTCCCAGTACCCCAACATACAAATATTCAAGTGCCGTGATTTTCAAAATCTGCTTACTGGTGGCGCCCAAGGTTCGCAATAGGACACTTTCCCTGACCCTTTGATGTTTGCTGTTGCGTATGGAACCAATGAGAACAATGATGCCCGTAAGGATACTGAAGAAGGCCATAAAACTTATGACCCAAGAAATTTTGTCCAAGATGCCTTCAATCAGGGCCAGCACCTGTCTCAAATCCAGAATGGAGACGTTCGGAAATTTCCGGACCACCTCGCGTTGCACCCCCGCAGAAACTGTCTTGTTGGGCACATGGGTGGAAAGGACATGGAACTGTGGTGCATTTTCCAAGACTCCCGTGGGGAACAATACGGAAAAGTTGAGCTGTACCCGGCCCCAATCCACCGTTCGGATACTGCCCACAACGGTTTCCATGAGCATGCCCTGTACGTTGAACAATAGGGTGTCCCCCACGGTTACCTGTGCATCTTTTGCCACATTGTCCGATAAGGATATGGGTACGGGGCCATTTTCTGGAACCGCTGTGGCCAATTGTCCTTGGGCGAGGGTTTCAGAAGCTATTAAGGAATCCCTGTAGGTCACCCTAAATTCATGGCTCAAGATCCAGCGGCTAATGGAGGACGTACTATCCAAACGAATATCGTTTACGTTACGGTCCTTGATCTTCTCAAGACGCATGGTAACGATGGGGATATTGTCCAAAACGGGCAAGCCCTTGGGGACAATGGTTTGGGCCAACGCTTTTTTCTGGTCGGTCTGTACATCATACATGATCATATTAGCGCTCTGTTTTCCTGTGTCCAAGGAGGTCTTGGCCAGCAGAAAATCTTTTGTGAAATAAAGGGTACTGATCAGAAACGCCCCAATGCCAATTGAGAGTACCAGCACCAAAGTCTGGTTGTTTGGCCGGTAAAGGTTCCGTAGACTTTGGCGCGCCGTAAAGCTCCAGCTAACCGGAAAGTAGTGTTTTATGGCCTTCATGAATACGGTGGCCGCTCCACTCAGAAGGGCAAAAGTTATAACGATGCCCACCACAAAACCGGTAGCATATTTCACATTACCCAACAACCAAAAAGCAAAAAGATAGACGAACACGGCAATGCCCAACAAAATGGCCCCCTGCACCGGCCCCGTTTTTTTGTTGGTCGTCTCCTGTACCCTAAGTACTTGTAGGGGCGACACAAACCAAGTGTTCACCAAAGGGGACAGGGCGAAAAGAACCGCCATGGTCACCCCCAGCAGTAAGCCCATGGCAATGGCTTGGTACGACAGGCTCACAGTGACCGCAAAAGGCAGGAATTCTTGGAGCACCAATGGAAAAAACCGCTGTAACAGAAGCCCTATAAGGGTTCCCAAAATACCCCCGCCAAGGCCCATGCCCGCAATTTGTATAAGAAATATCAAAAAAGTCTGCCTTCTGGTGGCACCCAAGCATTTTAGAATGGCAACGGAACGCAATTTTTCCTTAATATAAATATGCACGGAACTGGCAATGCCCACGCAGCCCAATAGTAGGGCTATAAAAGCGACCAAGTTCAAAAAACGGCCCACGTTGTCGTAGCGTCTGCCCAAACGGTCACTGGTGGACGTATGGGTGTCCAAATCCGCATTTTCCGCATCCAAAAGGGGATCTACCGTTTCATCCAACTGCTCTAGATCCGCCACTGGGTCTTTAAAATAATAGTTGTATTCCAACCGGCTCCCTTTTTGCAATAATCCGCTGGGCTCCATAAAACGAAAGGGCACTACCACGGGTGGTGCCACAGAGGTACTTATGCCCGTGCTCCCGGGCGCCGTAAGGAGCGCTCCTAAAATAGGAAAGGTGTTATTGCCCAATTTTACACTATCGCCCACCACAAGCTCAAACTGCACCATGACCGTGGCATCCACCAAAGCACCTCCCTGTTCTTGGTACCCTGAGGCTGCGGCCGGTGGCTCCGTCTCCAATTCCCCATAAAAGGGAAATGGGCCTTCCACCCCGCGCACCTGCACCAATTTGGTGCCCCCGTTACGAGGAAAGGCCGCCATGGATGCGAACTTGACCTCCTTGGCCCCCGCTCCGCCCAGGGAGTCCATGAGCTGCATTACCCTTTCATTGGCGGGCTCGTTGCTGTCAATCAAAAAATCCGCCCCCATCAGCGCCTTGGACTGTAAGCCTATATTTTCTTGTAGATTGTTACTGAAGGATTGTATGGAGACCACCGCGGCTATGCCCAAAATAATAGAAGCCATGAACAAGAGCAATCGTTTTATACTGGCCTTGCCATCCCTCCAGGCCATTTTGAACAGCCAAGCCTTTGGCGTTTTGGTTTTGTTGGTAACGGTGTTCACGATGACAGTATTGTTTCCGCAACCGCGATTTTACCTCCCTTCAACCTCAGCATATTTTGGGTCATCCCAGCCAAGTCCAGATCATGGGTAACGATGACCAGGGTAGTGCCCATCTCCTTGTTTAGGTCAAATAAGAGTTTAATGACCTTTTTACCGGTCTCTTCGTCCAGGTTACCCGTGGGCTCGTCCGCAAACAAGATTTGCGGAGCATTGGAAAAGGCCCTCGCCAAGGCCACCCGTTGTTGTTCCCCACCAGAAAGTTGGGAGGGATAATGGTCATGCCGGTCAGATAGCCCCACCTTTTGCAAAAGTTCCATACCCTTGTGCTGGGCATTCTTTACGCCCTGAAGTTCCAAAGGCACGCTTACGTTTTCCAAGGCCGTTAGGGTGGGTAGCAATTGAAAATCCTGAAATATGAAACCTACCTTTTTGTTCCGCAATAATGCCCTTTCATCCTCATTCAGGGCATCCAAGGACTCACCGCAGAGCGCAATGCTTCCTTCGTCTACGCGGTCCAACCCTGCGCAAAGGCCCAAAAGCGTGGTCTTTCCACTGCCCGAGGGGCCCACTATGGAAAAGGTTTCTCCCGCTTCAATGGAAAAAGTGATATTATCTAAAATGCGTAATTTTTTGGCGCCGCTCGTATAGGTCTTCGAAAGCTGCCGTACGTTTAATATCTTTGTCATGAAACCCAATTGTCAAAACCAGCAAAATAAGCAAATGATTTTGATTACGTGAACCCAAGCCCATGCCTAGACTATTAAAGTTTCGTTATTTTTTACTAATGGCCCTTCTTACGGGTTGTGGTGAAGCTACTCAGCAGAAGAAGAAGGATGAAGCCCCCCAAACGACGGGCACCCAAAAAGACACGGTTTCAGAGAAAGCCACCCGTAGCATTCTCTTTTTTGGCAATAGCCTTACTGCTGCCTATGGCCTGGATACGGAAGAAGGCTTCCCCAATCTCATTCAGAACAGATTGGATAGTCTGGACCTCAACTACAAGGTCATCAACTCCGGCGTGAGCGGAGAGACCACCTCTGGCGGTCTGAACAGATTGGACTGGGTGCTCAACCAAGAAGTGGCTATTTTTGTGTTGGAACTGGGTGCCAATGACGGTCTTAGGGGGATACCCCTTTCAAAGACCAAAGACAACCTACAAGCCATGATAGATAAAGTAAGGGCCAAGGACAAAACTACCCAGATCGTCTTGGCGGGCATGCAGATTCCCCCGAACATGGGTGCTGATTATACCTCTGAATTCAGGGCCATGTACCCTGATCTTGCCAAAGAGAACAATGTTTCCCTCATTCCCTTCCTCTTGGAGGGAGTGGCAGGGGATCCAGATCTAAACCTGCAGGATGGCATTCACCCCAATGAGGAGGGCCAAAAAATCGTGGCCCGTAATGTCTGGCAGGTGTTGAAACCCATGGTGGTCAAAGATTGACCCAAGGGCAAAGTCCTTTTACGCCCACTTTGGGAGCCTTCGTTTCACTTTGAAGGTCAAGGCCTTTTTAATGCGCGCGTTTTTCTGATGATACAAAAGGGCTACCTCAGGGTTGCCCGGTACCGCTACCCGAATAGTTTTTTGCAGTGGGAGTTCCAAAATAGAAACGTGTGCCGTGGCCTTTGCAGGCAATGTGGGTTTGGCCCATGAGGAAGCCCCCATTACAATCATAAAAAATAAAACAAAAATAGTCCGCATAGCAATCGTTGATTTGGTCTCTATACAACTGCCAAATTGGATTTTTAGGATATGCCTTTCGATGAATGGTTTTATTTCATCGACCAACAGCGCTTTTTTGCAGATAAAAAAAGAGTAAAGTAGGTATATTCCTACGTTATTTTTGTATTTAATCGATAAATACCATCGCTTCACCGATATTTTTTTGCTTTTCCTACAATCAACTTTCCAATGTGCAGGTAGCTACCTCCCGGCTTAACCGGTGTAAAGCATCCCGCTTATTGTTAAGACCTCTTGATTATTCAACAACGTGCAAGGGACTAGTACATTATGCCATTTTGGCCCGGTTCCTTTTGGTGGAAAAAGAAAGTTCCTTTTTTACCCGAGCGTTTTTAAGTCGGTACAGCCTAGCCACCTCTATTTTTCGTGCTGAATTAAGATCCTTTTCCGTTTTAGTAACAACGATGGTCCCAACCGTTTTAAGGTTCCCCTTGTTGGTGTTCTCCTGAGCCTGTGCGAACGTTGTGATGAAGAGAGTGAAGAGGATGGCGACTGTTGTTTTCATGACTTGCGTTTGTTACATTAGTATAACTCTGGCAAGCCTATTTCAGGGGGTGGTGATTCGTTCAAAAACACCCCTTACTCGATAAGCGACACGCCCTCTGTTTATGTGTCCGTTTTGCTCGATAAACGACCAAGGGCCAAAAATCACCTTACCGATGGAATGGCCCGTTCATCGGCCCCACCAACTAAAAATTCAACAAGGTCCTGGGGTCTGGACAGTTCTTTGCATAAAAATGGAGGTCTTTTTTGGCGGCCACCCCGGGATAATCGCCCAAAAGACCCTGCATGTCCAGAATTACCTGAAAATGAAGGTGGGGCGCATAGCCCACGTTGATTTCCGGCGTTCCCAAACGGGCCAGGACATCGCCGGCATCAAAATACCCTCCCACCTCCAATCCGGATATGGAATCTAGGGACAAGTGCCCGTAAAGCGTATGAAACGTATGTTGGCCCCATTGGTGCTCCAGAATAATGGTAGGCCCGTAATCACCCAAAGCATCATTGTTCTGATAGCTATGTACCCTACCAGCAAGGGGAGCCAAGACCTTTGTGCCTGCGGTACACCAAAAATCCACCCCCAGGTGCACTGTACGCCGTTGTGCTTCGGGCAGGTTGAAATTGGCATGGGATGCATATAGATTTCGTTCTTCCAAGTAGCCCCCAAACGCCACCTTCCCTTTTTCCGCAGCAAGGACCGTATCCAAATAAGACTGGCAAATGCTTGCATTCCCCATCGCCTTCCCTTGTATTTCAACGTTGTTCACGGAGAGATCTACAGGTACATATTCAGATGGGAAAATGTCCTTATCCAAAAAGGGCAAACGATCCTTGGGCCGTCCGGAAATAAATTGCTTCCAAAAATCCATGGCTTAAAAGTAAGGCAACTTTACATCACTTAACATTTTTTTACCAAAACTCCCGTACGGACTTTGTAAATTGCTGACCGACTATGATAAAGAAAATAAATATGCGACCCATACCCCTAGGGCTATATGCCCTCACCCTATTGCTCACAACGAGCTGCCAGTCCAATACCCAGAAAAAAAACAAGGATCAAGCCGTTGTGGAGGCTGTGGAAGCTACACCTAAAACCACGTTGGCTCCTGAACAATTGTCGCAATATGAAAAGGCCTATTTTGCCAGCGGTTGCTTTTGGTGCGTAGAGGCCATTTTTGAGAGTGTCAAGGGAGTAAAGGAAGTCGTTTCCGGTTACGCAGGAGGCGAGGAAGAAAACCCAACCTATGAAATGGTGAGTTACGGCCAGACCACCCATGCAGAGGCCGTAGAGGTCTATTATGACCCCAAGACCATCTCTTTTACCGCCTTGGTGCAGGTGTTCTTTGGATCGCACGATCCAACCACCTTGAACCGGCAGGGACCGGATCGGGGAACCCAATACCGATCGATCGCTTTTTATCAGACCGAAAAGGAAAAACAGATCATAGAAGGGTATATGCAAGCATTGAAAGATCAAAATGTCTACGAAGGGGAACCCATTACCACAGAGGTCAAACCCTTGGACATCTTTTATAAGGCGGAAGAGTACCACCAGGATTATGAGCGCAAAAACCCAAACAACTCCTATATTAGAAATGTTTCCATACCCAGATTGAATCGTTTCAAACAAAACTTTCAAGACTATTTGAAGGAGGAATCCCATTAGGTCAATGACAAATTTAGTATCTTGAGGCGTCCATAATGGGACGCCTTTTTTGTTTAACCCACGTCTAAAATTTTTAACAATGAAGAACACCTTAGCAGCCAGATACTTGCCAATTCTTTTAGTGGCCCTTATTTGGAGTTGTCAACAAGAACCTAAAGACGCCACTCCATGGACCCCGCTTTTTGATGGGGAGACCCTTAACGGATGGACCCAATTGGGTGGCGAGGCAAACTACGCCGTAAGGGACAATGCCATTGTGGGTACCACCGTGCATAACACCCCAAATTCCTTTATGACCACGGAAAAAATGTACGGGGACTTTATCTTGGAGCTGGACTACAAGGTAGACTCCTCAATGAATTCCGGCATACAGATCAGGAGCAACAGCCTGCCCCACTACCGTGACGGTCGGGTACATGGCTACCAAATAGAAATTGATCCCTCTGACCGGGCTTGGAGTGCCGGCATCTACGATGAGGCTAGAAGGGGATGGCTCTATAACCTTGAAGAGAACCCAGCCGCCCAACAGGCCTTTAAACAGAACGATTGGAACCACTACCGAATAGAAGCCTTGGGCGATACGTTGAAAACCTGGATTAACGGGGTGCCCGCTGCGCATCTGGTAGATGACAAGACAGGTAGCGGATTCATTGCCCTGCAGGTGCACAGTATAGGGGACGATGCCACCGAAGGCACGGAGATCATTTGGAAAAACATCAACATCTTAACGGATAGCCTAGGCAAATACACCAAAGAAATGCCCTTGGCGCCAAAAGTCACCGTAAATGGTCTTGGCGTTGACGAGGCCAAAAACGGCTGGAAAATGCTCTGGGACGGAAAAACCACCAACGGATGGCGGGGCGCCAAGTTAGATGAATTTCCCGAAATGGGCTGGGAAATACAAGACGGTACACTGACGGTCCTGTCCTCTGGCGGAGGGGAATCCGAGGCGGGCGGGGACATCGTCACCACTGAAAAATATGGTGATTTTGAGCTGAAAGCTGACTTCATGATCACAGAAGGGGCCAATAGCGGCATCAAATACTATGTGGATCCTGACCTTAACAAAGGTGAGGGTTCGTCCATTGGTCTGGAATATCAGATTTTAGATGATGATGTGCACCCGGACGCCAAACTGGGCAACCATGAGGGCAGTAGGACCGTGGCATCACTCTATGACCTGATTCAGGCAGACCCTAAAAAGCCCATGAACGGACCTGGGCAATGGAACACCGCCCATATCATATCCAAAGATAACCATGTGGAGCATTGGCTCAACGGCATGAAGGTATTGGAATACGAGCGCAAGAGCCCGGAGTATCGCAAATTGGTCTCCGAGAGCAAGTACGTGGTATGGCCCAATTTTGGAGAGGCGGATACCGGACATATCCTACTCCAAGACCACGGGGACCGCGTGTCCTTCAAGAACATCAAGATCAAACCCATAGAAAAGTAACGACCATGACCACAAGACGTAATTTCATCAAAAAAACAACTACGGGAAGCGCTGCCATCACTTTGGGAGCTTCCGTGCTCCCCAGTTTCTCATACGGCCGTATTTTGGGGGCCAATGATCATATCAACTGTGCAATCATAGGGGTCCGCAGTAGGGCAAAGGCCCATGTGATGGCCATTCATAAGGACAGCAATGCCACCATCCTTTACAATTGTGATGTGGACGACACCATTATAGCCGAACACAATACCTGGTGCCAAAAAAATATTGGGTACGTGCCCAAGGTGGAAAAAGACTTTCGGAAAATATTGGAGGACAAAGAAGTGGATGCCGTGTTCATAGCCACCCCGGAACATTGGCATGCCCCCATGGCCATTCTGGCCCTACAGGCTGGCAAGCACGTATATGTGGAAAAGCCCTGCAGCCACAACCCGCATGAAAATGAACTTTTGGTGGCCGCACAAAAAAAATATGGCAAAAAAGTACAGATGGGCAACCAGCAACGCTCAGCCAGAACCTCCATACAGGCGATTAAGGAAATAAGGGAAGGTATTATTGGTGATGTATATAAGGGAGAGGCCTATTACTCCAACAACCGTGGCAGTATTGGAACCGGAAATATCATTGATGTACCACAAACCCTGGATTGGGAGCTTTGGCAGGGGCCTGCCCCAAGAGAATCCTATCGGGACAATGTGCACCCCTACAACTGGCACTGGTTCCGCACGTGGGGCACGGGGGAAATACACAACAACGGCACCCATGAGATAGATATCTGCCGTTGGGCCTTGGGCGTGGACCTTCCCAATTCAGTGACTTCATTTGGCGGAAAATACACCTATGACGACGATTGGGAATTCGTGGACAACCAACAAGTGACCTATACCTTTGACAATGATAAGTTCATAACTTGGACAGGCCATAGCCGCGGGCAGATGAAGCCTGAACGCCCGGGTAGGGGCATCACTATTTATGGAAGTAAGGGAAGCATTATGTTAGATCGGAATTTCTACCAACTTTACGACCTGCAGGGTAACATGCTCAAAGAAGAAAAGGAAGGCGCTGAAAGTGAGACCACGGGCACCCGTGGTGAAGGTATTTTGGATGTGAACCATATTGGCAATTTCTTTGCGGCCATACGTGAGGACAAAGCCCTACATGCCGATATCAGGGATGGAAGCATTTCCACCATGCTCTGCCATTTGGGGAACATGGCCCAAGATACAGGTGATACCCTTTGGGTGGACCCCCTTACCGGCAAAGTACTCAATAATAAAAATGCGATGAAATCCTGGAAACGGGAGTACGAAAATGGTTGGGAGCCCAAGCTATAAAATAAGTAAATGTGGCTGTAATGACAAAGGGTACCTTTGAGCATAACAACCTCACTACACGCTGCAGTTCCGCATCCCTGTCGTCTGCCTGTCATTTCTCAGCCACAACAGTATGAAGCACGATTTGATCGGTTGTTTCGGTCGTATTGTTATCTAAATGCTGATAGAAAAATGGAATGTTCCAAAAAGCTTTATTTTAGCAGCTGTTTTTAACCTTGTACAGTGAAGCAGGTCACCCTATCCAACGAGCATATTACCCTCATTGCCCTTAACTACGGAGCCACCATCCAAAAGGTGCTTGTTAAGGGCAGGGATGGTACCTATACCAATGTGGTGGTGGGGTATAACCACCCCAGTAGATATAGGCTGGATGACAATTGCCTGGGTGCTTGCATAGGTAGGTTCGCGGGCCGTATATCCCAGGGCGGTTTTGAGCTGGATCGGGAAAAATTTTTTTTGTTTCAAGAGGATGGGGTTCATCTACATGGGGGCAAAGAGGGTTTTCACCAAAAGTTCTGGAACATTGAGGAAGTGGTACAGGGCGAATGGCCTGCGGTAAAATTCTCCTACAAGAGCCGCCATTTGGAGGAAGGGTATCCTGGCAATCTCTTGGTGAACGTTACCTATACGTTGGTGGGCAATGCCCTGCAAATTATCCACGAGGCCGTAACAGACCGCAGTACTGTGGTGAACCTAACCAATCATTCTTACTTTAAGTTGGATGGGAGCCCCTATATAGATGATTACGAACTGGAGCTGAATTGTCCGTACTATCTGGAAACGGATGATAAGCTTCTGCCCACCGGAAACCTGGTCCCCGTTCGGAAGAGCGAAAATAATTTTTTACTGCCCAAGGAAATCGGTATCCGCCGTATGAACACCCCTTTTGTGAAGGATATTGGAAGTGAAAAGGTGGCCGAAATCTCCTCAAGGAAGACAGGGCTCAATATGAAGGTGTACACCAACCAACCCGCTGTTGTGGTATATACCCCGTTGGATTTTCCCGGCATTTGTTTTGAAACTCAGAACTATCCTGATGCCCCCAATCAAAAAGATTTTCCCAGTGCCGTTCTGCGCCCAGGAGATCGGTACAACCACATTACCATTTTTAAATTTGATTTAGTACCTTAGAGAGGTATATCCTTAAAGCCGCATACCATGAAATATATAAAAATAACGGCCCTTGTCCTAGTGGTGCTCTTTGGTCTCTTCTATTTTTTTGGAATGCCCTATCTCCGGGAAAAGACCAAAAAAATAAGCCCTGAGAAAGTAGCCTCTTATACGTTCAAAGGAGCTGAGCTTACCGTTACCTATTCCGCGCCCTTCAAAAAGGACAGGGAGATTTTTGGAGCGTTGGTGCCCTATGGCGAGGTATGGCGCACCGGTGCCAATGAGCCCACCACCTTTACCACCAGCAAAACCGTACAGGTCATTGACAAGGAACTACCTCCGGGCACCTATTCCCTGTGGACTGTTCCCAACAAGGATTCCTGGCAGGTTATCTTCAATACGGAAGTACCGGATTGGGGCGTTACCCTGATCAGCGGTGGTAAGGACACCACAAGAGATCCTGCAAAAGACCTCGTTACGGTACAGGTCCCAACTACGCGGTTGGACCAGCCAGTAGACCAGTTCAGTATTACATTTGGCCAAGAGGAACAGTTTTATTTGAGCATGGCCTGGGACACTACCAAGATCAATGTCCCCATTTCCATTTCCCCGAACGAATAAGGCCATGGCTGCACAAACCCAAAAGGGTACCCACAGTCCAGCCCAAGAAATAGCCCCACTAGTAAAGGGCCTACGGGACGGTGATATTTCGGCTTTGAGTAGGGCCATTACCCTAGTGGAAAGCACCAAGAAAGAACATGAGGAAATGGCACAGGCCATTCTACAGCAATGCATGGACCCAGACCGGGACACCTTACGCATTGGCATAACCGGCATACCCGGGGTGGGAAAAAGCACCTTCATTGAACGTTTTGGGAAGTTGCTCACCGGAATGGGCAAAAAATTGGCCGTGCTCACGGTAGACCCTACCAGCAGCAGTAGCAAAGGAAGTATTTTGGGAGACAAGACCCGGATGCAGGAACTGGTCATGGATCCCAATGCTTTCATAAGGCCCTCCCCTTCAGGGAACGCCTTGGGCGGGGTCACCCGGAAAACCCGAGAGAGCATTGTACTCTTGGAGGCGGCAGGTTATGACACCATCATTGTGGAAACCGTTGGGGTGGGCCAAAGCGAGACCGCGGTCCATGATATGGTTGACTTCTTCGTGCTGCTGAAAATAGCAGGTGCCGGAGATGAACTGCAGGGCATAAAAAGGGGCATTATGGAAATGGCCCATGCCATAGTCATTAACAAAGCAGATGGCAGCAATGTTAAAAAAACCATACAGGCCGTGGGCGAGTTTTCAAGGGCCGTGGCCTTATTTGCCCCTAAGGAAAACGGATGGGTGCCCCAGGTCATGAGCTGCTCCGCACTTGACAATACGGGCATTGGGGAGGTCTGGGAATGTATTAGCCTTTATATGGAAAAAGCCCTAGCAACGGGATACAAAACCCAGAACAGACAGCGACAGCAAAAAAAATGGCTGTACCAGTACATGGAGCAGTACGTAACAGCGCATTTTTTTCAACATGAAACCATAAGGAAAATGCTTCCACAGTTTGAGGAGCAAGTGATGCAAGGAAAAAAATCGTCTTTTTTGGCCGCAGAGGAACTGCTTCACCTTTATTACCAGACCACTGCCCCATAATGTCCCAAGTGGGCATCATCGGAATAAAAAACATAACTTTGCCCCGAAACCAAAATCAACTTCATGGCACCCGTTACCCCTGCCCTGCTCTCCGTTGTTGTTCCCTTGTTTAACGAGGAGGATAACGTAGTACTACTCACCCAAAAAATACATGAGAGCCTAGAGGGCTATGCCTACCAGATCATCTACGTGGATGACTTCTCAAGGGATGCCACCAAAAAAGTGGTGAAGGACATGAAAGATGGGAAGGTGCACCTTATAGAATTGAAAAAGAACTACGGTCAGAGTCTGGCCTTGGCCGCAGGGATAGATTATGCAGAGGGGGAATACATTATTACCATGGACGGCGATCTGCAAAACGACCCGAGTGACATCCCTGAAATGCTGTCCTTTGCCGTAGAGGGAGAATATGACCTTATCACGGGCATCCGCCAGAAACGAAAAGATTCCCTAGTGAAAAAAATCCCTTCCAAAATTGCGAATTTTTTGGTGAGAAGGGTCACCAAGCTCAATATAAAGGACAACGGTTGCGCCCTAAAAGTGTTTACGCGGGACATTGCCAAAGACCTCAACCTCTATGGCGAGATGCACCGTTTCATCACCCTTTTGGCCTATCTGGAAGGAGCACAGATCAAGCAAGTGCCCGTAAAGCACCATGCCAGGCATGCCGGTACCTCCAAATACGGTCTGGAACGGGTTTTTAAGGTAGTGGCAGATATGATGCTCCTCCTCTTTATCCGCAAATATTTTCAACGGCCCATACACCTCTTTGGTATTTTTGGTTTTTTGCTCATCCTATTAGGGCTGGTGATCAACCTCTACCTGCTCATTGTTAAGTGGGGCTTTGGTGAGGACATTGGCACCCGGCCTCTTCTCATGTTCGGTATGATGTTCATTTTGGCGGGCATACAATTGTTCACCATTGGGATCGTCATGGAACTGTTGATCCGAACGTACTACGAATCTCAAAAAAAGCGGCCGTACCGCATTAAAAAAGTGAACATTGGGGGCCAATATACGTAAGACAGGGACCACCGTCCTAAAGCTGGTCCTCAGTGCCGTTCTGCTCTATTTTGTGTACACAAAAATCAACCTAGCGGAAATCAAATCCGTACTAGGGAGCAGTAGACCGGGCTATCTATTCTTGGCCCTTCTCCTGTTCATTGGGTCCAAAATCCTGGCCGCCTTTCGTTTGAACCTTTATCTCAGCACCTTGGGCATACGGTTAGCACATGTGGCCAATCTGAAACTGTACGCCTTGGGCATGTTCTACAACTTATTTTTACCGGGTGGCATTGGTGGGGATGCCTATAAGGGATATCGCATCACCAAGGCCTTTGATAGGCCCTTGAAAAAAGTAGTGTCCGTTTTGGTACTGGACCGTTTGAATGGACTTTTGGCGTTGTTCCTACTGGCGTGCCTGCTTCTCTATGGCCTTCAGCTTTCCGCCTTACGGGGATATGATGGGCCGGCCCTTCTTTTAGTGCCCCTTGCTGTTGGCGTTTTCTGGGTGTTGGCGCGTAGGTTCTTTAGCTATACCATGGTTGTTTTTTGGAAATCGCTCGGTTATTCCTTGGGTGTGCAATTGGCGCAATTGGCCAGCGTCTATTTTATCTTGATGGCCTTGTCCATAGCCACCGATCACGGTTCCTATCTCTTGGTATTTTTGGCATCCTCCATCGTGTCAGTATTGCCCCTTACCCTTGGGGGGATAGGCAGTAGGGAGGTCACTTTCTATTATGGGGCTGAGTTGCTGGGATTGGAGGAAACCCGATCCATTGCCATCAGCGTCACCTTTTTTCTCATTACGGCGCTGGTCTCTTTGACAGGAATCCTCTATCATTTCAAGAAAATCCAGTTGAATGATACCACAATTGACAATCACAAGACCACCCCATAAGTCCATCAATACAAATGTACCAAGTACGTCTTGTTCAAAACCTTATACCGCGTCTGTGGGTTGAGGAACTTGGCCGAAAGTCTTGTAATCCTAAATTGATTTACGGCATATTGCCTGTTCCAATCCGTTCCCGTATCGCGCAGGGTTTCCATTTGCTGTTCTGAGAGATAGAGCCAGACATCCTTTTTGCCCAAGGCACTCGCCAAGGTGGTGCTTTTCACCGGATGTTGATTATAAAAATCCAGCGCCCAGGTATGGCCCTCGCCGATCTTGTAAATTTTGTCTACGGGTATGTTCTCGCGCTCCACCACTTTGGCCATGGAGGACCCTGCCTGATAGTTGAGCAGTTGAGGATAAAAATGGAGATTGAGTACCACATTCAGAAGCAGGGAGGCAAAAACGGTCAGGGAAATGAGCTTGGCAAAAGGAGTCCCCTGTTTAATGACCAAATAGACAATGCTCAGCAAAAGAATGCCCAAGAGGGCAAAGAGCCAAACCTCTTCCACATCAAAAACAAAAAAACAGAGCAAGCAGCATACCACGAAAAAGAGACCTAAAACCACATATTGAATGCCCAAAAAAAGCTTTATCCTGGCCGTATCGCCATAGGCCTGTACCTGGTTTAAAAAAGAGGCGGTAAGCACTGCAAAGAGGGGGATGGTGACATTGAGGTAGTGCGGCAGTTTGAACTGCGCAAAACTGATTGTTACGAAAATAAGGGCAATGCCCCCCAGGGTCAGGAATTCATGATTGGGCCGGTATTGAAATCGCAACCGTACAAAGGCCATGATTCTTTTCCTAATGGCCAATATACCCAGTACCGTCCAAGGTAGGAATACCCAGAGAAACGTGTGGAAAAAGAAAAAATAATCACTACTGTTCTTGCCTATCCCCTCCCCGCTCATGCGCTCAAAACTCTGTTCCCAAAAAATGAAAAAGATACCGCTCCGGTCTGTCCTGCCCCTAATAATCTTTTCCGGATGTAGGTCAAATTGGTGGTAATAGGCATATAACATGGGCGTAATGGTAAGTAGAAACACGAGAAGGGCCACGAGTACTTTCCAGCTAAAAAAGACCTTCCATTTTCTAATATAACCTATATGGCAAAGTAGGGAGAAGCCAATGACCACCAGGGCAATCTGCCCTTTGGTGGAAAAAGCCATGCCCGCCCCAAAGGCACCCAGTACAATGGCTTTAACGGAACCTGTTTTCACGTAACTGGCCAATTGCCAGATGGAAAAAATGGCAAAACCGGTAAGCACGGCGTCCGTACGTACATCTATGGCACCCAGAACAATGGTCTGTGCCGTCATGAAAATGAGGGCCGCCAACCTACCTGTCTGCACATTGTATAGCAATTTGCCCAACCCGTAGGCGCTGTAGGCCGCCAAAAGGGTGGCCAAAATACCTGGAATACGGTACGCCCAATCATGGATCCCAAAAATTTTGAAGGAGAGCGCCGCCAGCCAGTAGTGCATATGGGGTTTGTCCAGATACTCCTCTGCACCCTTGAAGAGGTTAAGGAAATTCTGCTCCTGTACCATGCGCATCGCCATTACGGCAAACTGTGCCGAATCATTTTCAAAAAGGGTTACGAACATGCCCGCCAAGTAGACCAGGACAATGAGTCCCAACAAAAACCAAAACCTTAGCGAGGATATCATAGGTGAAATTTGCGCCGTGCAAAGATAGTTAACTTTGAAAACAACCACCCCAAGAGGCTACCCATAAGCGCCCCCATGAGAATATCCAACGGAAAATGAACCCCCAGATAGATGCGACTATAGGCTACCACAGCGGCCCAAATCACCAGAAAACCCAACAATGCCCTAAAATAAGGCCGTAACAGTGTTCCAAAGAAAAGGGCCAAGGCAAAGGAGTTGCTGGCATGGGCGGAAAAGAATCCAAACCGACCCCCGCAACGGCTCTTCGCAAGGCGCATGCCATCCATAAGGTCTGCATCATGACAAGGTCTTAGGCGGCCAATACCGGTTTTGAAGAGGTTGCTCATCTGGTCGGACACCGTGATCAACAGCGCCACCATGACCACAGCGAGCAAGGTCTTCTTTGCCCCGAGCTTCCATAGGCAGAGCACCAAAAGGAAAAGATATAACGATACCCAAGTCAGCTTATGGGAAATGAACTGCCAAAGAACATCCCACTCGGGGGAGCCCAGCCCATTGAGGTATAGAAACACTTCTTTGTCCAGTTGCACAATCTCTTCCAAAACGCTGCCTATTCTTCGTATCGGGAAATCTCACGGTCGTAAAAGGAATTGGCCGCAGCGATCAAGACCTCAGCTTCGGTCTCTAGTTCCTTTTCATCCTCTTTGGTAAAATCCTCCATCCATTCCACTTCATCATCTTCCAGGTTGATGATGAACCTGGGATATTCAGTGTGCACCACAAAAATGGCCGTTGGATAATCTGTATTGTCCCCTAGCAAAAATTTTGGAAACTCCATTCTAGATAATTCAATAAGGTTCGTATATCGTAGTTTAAATCAATGCGCCGGCCCGTGGGCTCGGATCAGTTTTTTGGTCAAATAATTGAACCGAAGATACAACATAATCGCAGACGCCGTGAGACCCGCCAACAAGCCCACCCAAATGCCCGTGCTGGCCAACTGCGTGTGCAGGCCCAAGTAATAGCTGATGGGGAAGCCTATGAGCCAGTAGGCCACAAAGGTCATGAACGTAGGTATCTTTACGTCTTGCAGACCACGGAGCGCACCCAAGACTACCACTTGGATACCGTCTGAAATCTGAAAAAAGGCAGCTACCAGCATCAACTGTGCCGCCAAGAAAATGACCTCGGTATTGTCTGCCTTATTGGCCACATCATCTATATTCAGATAAAGCGTGGGAAACCACTCCCTGCCCCATAGAAACAAAAGGGCAAAAACAATTTCCAACAAAAGGGTGAGCAAAAAAATGGATTGGGCTATGCGGCGCAGTTCTTTGAAGTTCTGAAGACCCTTTTGGTTGCCCACCCGGATCATGGCCGCCACGCCGAGCCCCATACCGAACATAAAGGTCATGCTACTTAAGTTCAGCGCAATTTGGTTGGCGGCCTGCGCATTCTTGCCCAACACCCCGCTTAACCAAATGGCCGCTGTGAAAATGGCCACTTCAAAGAACATTTGTAGGGCAGACGGAAAGCCGAGGTTTATGATCTTTCGCATTACTTTCTTTTCCAATTGGGCAAAATTGAATCCGGTGACATACCCCGCAAATTTTTCCCTGCCCCTCAACAAGTACCAAATATGCACTACCATGAGCATCCGGGCCACCAAGGTTCCCACGGCGGCACCCACCACCCCCATTTTTGGAAAACCCAAGGACCCAAAGATGAGTAAATAATTCAAGGTGATGTTGACCACATTGGCGGTGATGGTGGCATACATGGGATATTTGGTCTGGGAAAGCCCTTCTGAGAATTGCTTGAACGCTTGGAAAATGACCAGGGGAATGAGGGAAAATGCCACTAAATCCAAATAGGGCAGCGCCAGCTCCACTACTTCTGGAGGCTGTTGCATTAGCGACATTAAAGGTTTGGAAAGTAAAATAATGCCAAAAAGGCTCACGCTCAAAAGCGTGCACAGGACCAACCCATGCTTAAGGGCACTTTTACCGTCTGCCGCATTGCCCGCTCCATCCGCCTCTGCCACTAAGGGGGTTATGGCCGTGGAAAAGCCAATGCCCAAGGACATGGCGATGAACACAAAACTATTGCCCAAGGATACCGCTGCAAGCTCCGCGCTGCCCAACTGCCCAACCATGATATTGTCTGCCAACTGTACAAGGGTATGGCCCAAAAGGCCCATGATCACAGGTACGGACAAACGTATGTTATAGGTAAACTCTTTGGTGTAGTTTTGGAGCACGTTGCGTTCTTTTTAAGATGGACCTATTTGTGCCCAGTATTATTGTTCCCTGGTTTTTGCCTCGTTCCAGAACACATCCATTTCCGCCAAGGTCATGTCTTGAAGGGCCTTGCCCATTTCCTTGGCACGCTGTTCAAGGTATTGAAAACGTCCTATGAATTTCTTATTGGTGCGCTCTAAGGCATTTTCAGGGTCAATATCCAAAAAACGGGCATAATTGACCATGGAGAACATCACATCACCAAATTCAGATTCCATGGCGTCCTTATCGCCCTCTTGCACCTCTTGGGAAAACTCCTCCAATTCTTCCTGCAGCTTGTGAAACACCTGTTCCGGCCGCTCCCAGTCAAAGCCCACCCCAGCTACCTTATCTTGTATCCTATTGGCCTTGACCAATGCCGGAAGGCCCTTGGGCACCCCTTGCAACACGCTTTTCTTGCCCTCCTTCAGTTTTAGGTTTTCCCAATTTCGTTTTACATCCGCCTCATTTTCTACGGTAACATCCCCATAAATATGCGGGTGCCTGTTGATCAATTTTTCGCATATTCCGTTACAGACATCGGCCATGTCAAAATCCTTTGTCTCCGAAGCGATTTTAGCATAAAAAACAATGTGCAACAGGACATCCCCCAACTCCTTCTTCACCTCATCCAGGTCATTGTTCAAAATGGCATCGCCCAATTCATAGGTTTCCTCAATGGTAAGATGGCGCAAAGTCTGCATGGTCTGCTTTTTATCCCAAGGGCACTGCTCCCGCAATTCGTCCATGATGGTCAGTAAACGATCAAAGGCGCGCAGTTGTTCTTTTCTTCGGTCCATGGAAAAAATGTTTTTGCAAAAGTACAAAACCCGAAGCGCCGTGCTATTGTATTATTTAGTAAATTGGGGCTGAGGTTATGGTAAGAGAAAACAAAGGGCAGATTGCTGTTCCAAAAGCAATGGCCCCAAAAAACAGTAGGCCCTTTCCAAACATCCCATTCACCAAGATAAACGACCAAACCACCTAATCCATGAAGAGAAGGAATTTTATAAGGCAAGGAACCCTTGGGTCAGCCACGGCCCTGCTAATGCCCAGCTTTGGGTTTGCCACCACCCGTACACAGGCCTACGGGGTTCAATTGTATACTTTCAGGGATGCCATGGCCCATGATGCCCTCGGCACCCTAGAGCAAATAGCCGCCTTGGGCATTACGGAAATTGAGTCGGCCCGGAGTGCCAAGGGCCATTATTATGGGCTATCTCCACAAGCCATGCAAAAAGCCTGTGGCGATTTGGGGATGACCTTGATCAGTGGACACGTGCACCTTGATGATCAATTTGAACAGACCATGGCAGAGGCCGCCCAAGCGGGCCAGCCCTACTTGATCTGTTCCTCTTTGCCCAGCCAAGGCCAGACCGTGGACAACTATAAGCGCGTGGCCGATGCCTTTAATTCCGCCGGTGAGGCATGCAAGGCCATGGGCTTGAAATTTGGCTACCACAACCACGAATATGAATTTGAAAACCACCAAGGAACAGTGCTCTACGATGTTCTCATGGACCACACCGATGCTGAACTAGTGCATATGGAGTTGGATCTGGGCTGGGTCATCGTGGCCGGCCTAGACCCTTTGGACTACTTTAAAAAATATCCGGGAAGATTTCCGTTGTGGCACCTAAAGGACATGGACCTTATCAAAAAGGAAAGCACGGAATTTGGTAGGGGCGGACTGGACATAAAGGAAATGCTGACCCACAAAGAGACCGCAGGTGCACAGCACATTTTTATAGAGCAAGAAGAGTACACTGACAATCCTTTGGATAGTATGGCACACAACATGAAATACCTCAACAACCTATAAAATAAAAACCCATGAAAACCATAATTCCATATTTGACGACTGTTTTTTTGATGCTTTCCTGTTCTGCCCAAAATCCGGACATTGTGGCCGAAGGCGCAGAATTGACCCTGGCCGCAGAGGGCTTTGAATTCACCGAAGGCCCAGCCGTTGCTGAAAATGGTGACGTCTATTTCACGGACCAGCCCAATGACCGCATCATCAAATGGACCGCAGAAGATAATTCTGTAACGGATTGGATGTCCCCCAGTGGCCGTTCCAACGGTCTGTATTTTGACCAAAACGGTGACCTCATCTCCTGTGCCGACGAAAAAAATGAACTTTGGCGTATTGATGGCGAAAAAAACGTAACCGTACTGCTGGACAATTTTCAGGGAAAGAAACTGGGCGGCCCCAATGATGTTTGGGTGCATCCCAACGGCAGCATGTACTTTACCGATCCCTTCTACAAAAGACCTTGGTGGGACTACGAAAAGCCCGAAATCAACGAAAGAAGGGTTTATTACCGTGATCAAAATGGGAATGTCACCATTGCGGACAATGACTTCGTGATGCCCAACGGCATTATAGGAAATACAGCGGGCACCGTGCTCTATGTAGCGGATATCGGTGATAAAAAAACCTACAAATACAACATTCAGCCCAATGGTGATTTGACAGACAGGGTCCTGTTCTGTGAATTAGGGTCTGATGGCATGACCTTGGACAATCAAGGCAACGTCTACCTCACCGGAAACGGGGTTACTGTTTTTGATGCCTCTGGCCAGCAGATACACCATATAGCGGTGCCTGAAAAATGGACGGCGAACGTTACCTTTGGCGGTCCTGACCAAAACATCCTGTTCATAACGGCCATGGACGCCATATACACTTTAGAAATGGCCGTGAATGGCATTCGCTAACCCAGTACGCTGTAGTCGTATGTCCTGGAAAAACCTTTTAAACGAGCAAGAACAAAAGAGACCGTGGAGCGCATTATGGCGCTGACCCCAGATTCCCAACCCCTATGGGGAAAATGAGTGTTTCACAAATGTTGGCCCACTGCAATGTAGCCTATGAGATGGTGTATACGGACCATTACCCAAAGCCCAAGGGTCTTCAGAAATTCATACTAAAGCGCTTTGCCAAAAATAGGGTCGTGGGGCCAAAACCCTAAAAAAAAATGCACGAACAGCACCGGTATTCATTAGTACCGATGAGCGTGATTTTCATAAGGAAAAGAAAAGACGCATTGATCACCTAAAAAAGACCCAAGCCTTGGGAGAAGCCCATTTTAACCAAAAGGAATCCCCCTCTTTTGGACCATTGACCCAAAAAGAATGGAATACTCTTATTTCAAAGCACTTGGACCACCACTGGCGGCAGTTTGGAGTATGAGTATGAATCCTTATTGTCTTACAAAGACTTTACGCTATTGTCTTACAAAGACTTTACGCTGAATGCCGGGAAGGTCCTCCCCCAATTCTTCCACCAAATCGCCAGATTGTAGGGAGAGGGTACCAATGGCCAGGCTTTGCAGGTCCAGTTCATCGCCAACGAACGTCCAGTTGCCACCCAGCGCACTGGATCCAGAACACTGTATGGCATAGAAATCGCCCGTTACCGGGGAAATGGTCAGTGTGGTCACCGTACCCGTCCAAGTACCGTTTTCATTTATGGAAAGCACCCCTGTTAAACAGTCCAGCTCATCCACTAAGTTGGTAGAGGCCGTTCCGTCTTGATCAGGGTCTTGGGCTATGTTAATGTTGACTTCCGTTAAGTTCCATGTTCCGATGAATGCCGATGCATCCGCTATGACGGCACCTTCGTCATCAGAGGAGCAAGCTGTAAGGGTAAGGTAGAATGCGGCAAGAACAATGCGTTGAGCTCGTTTTTTCATAGTAAGGCCATAAATTGGGTTAAAGGTACAGAAGCCCATCAGAACAAAAAAGTTAATTTCAAAAGAGGGCACAATCCCTTGAAAGCAACAGCGGTTATTGGATGCCCATTTTTATGTCCTAAATAATGATAATACCCCCCAAACAGGCATGGGAACAGCGTCTTCAGGAAAACCTGCCCAAAGAAGGAGGGATTTTAGGAGTAAATAGCTTTCTTTTTTTTATCTTAATCCTCTTAAACAAACCAACCATGTCTGCATACATTTTTGAATTTATGGGCACCGCCATGCTTTTGCTGATCGGCAATGGTGTCGTGGCCAACATACTTTTAAAGCATACCAAGGGAGCTGATTCTGGATGGGTAGGCATCTCATTGGCCTGGGGCATAGCGGTTTTTATTGGGGTCTTCCTTTCTGCTGACAACAGCGGGGCGCACCTTAATCCGGCAGTGACCGTGGGCCTGGCCACGGCCGGTAAATTTGATTGGCCCTTGGTGCCGGGGTATATCTTGGCCCAGGTCTTGGGGGCCATGATGGGCAATCTTTTGGTATGGTTAACCTATTATAAGCAGTACGGCGCCACAGAAGACCCCAGTGCCATATTCCATACCTTTTCCACCTCGGCGGCCATAAAAAGTCCTTTTTGGAACATGGTTTCCGAGGCCATAGGCACCTTTGCACTGGTGCTCGGCGTATTTTACATTGCGGGCGGAGTGGTAGGACAGGAAACCATCTCATTGGGGTCATTGGATGCCCTGCCCGTGGCACTCTTGGTCATGGGCATTGGTTTCGGCTTGGGCGGCCCCACGGGATATGCCATAAACCCAGCACGGGATCTGGGGCCAAGGATCATGCACGCCCTTCTTCCGATTAAGCACAAAGGAAAAAGTAACTGGTCCTATGCATGGGTCCCCATTGTAGGTCCTTTATTAGGGGCCATTTTGGCGGCCATGGTCTTTATGCTCATAGGCAACTAAATCAATTTTGAATATTGGTAACGTTCTGTTCAAAACGCAAAAAACCCATTTACAGTGGCATGCCCTTGTAAGGAGGGATGAGATCAGCAAAAATGCAAATATCAAATTAAACGGATACGATGAACACTAAAACTTGTATTGTCTTGGGATTAATAACATTTGGAGGACTCGCCGCCACGGCACAGGAAATTATTGAACTCCCGCACAAGAAAAGCACTACCGTAGTATGGCAGGGCGGAGAAAAAAGCTACTTTTCACAAATATGGCAGAATGATGTGGTGACCAATGTGTCCACGCCCACCATGCAGGTCTTTAGACCAGACCGCCCCAATGGTACCGGCGTGATCATTGCCCCGGGAGGCGGGCTCTATGCGCTGAGCATTAGCAGTGAGGGAACGGAGGTGGCCCGTTGGCTCAACGATAAGGGCATTACCGCTTTCGTACTCAAGTATAGATTGGTCCCTACGGGCGAGGATGGCGTTAAGGAAATTGCCGATGAGGGCAACACCAACCCGCAGCGCATAGGGGAACGGGTGGCACCAGTATTGCCGCTCTCCATTGCCGATGGTCTCACGGCCATTGCACAAATAAGGGACAACGCAGCAATGTATGGCGTGGCCAAGGACAAAATTGGCTTTATGGGCTTTTCAGCGGGCGGTGCGGTAACCATGGGGGTCACCTTCAACTACACCCAAGAAAACAGGCCCGATTTTATTGTACCCGTTTACCCATGGATGACGGTCATTCCCAACTACATAGTTCCCAAAGATGCCCCGCCCATGATGGTGGTCTGTGCCTCAGACGACCCTTTGGGCCTGGCCAAACCAAGTGCCGAACTGTATTTGGATTGGTTGGAGGCCAACCATTCCGTGGGGATGCACATGTATGCTAAGGGTGGTCATGGCTTTGGGATGAAGAAACAAGATCTGGCCTCTGATGAATGGCTTGCCCATGTATATGGTTGGATGGTGACCCAAGGTTTGGTCCCTGCAAAGACAGATTGACCTCAATACCTAAGCATTCAATGGACTCAAAATAAAAAAATCATGGCCCAAAAATCTTTATGTCCTCTCCTCATTCCCATCCTATTCATGACCATGGCACCGCTATGGTGCGGAGCTCAGGCCGTTAATCCTTTTACAGAAGAGGTCAACGCCCTTAGCGACCAATATGCGGAGCTTTGGGATGCCAATAGGGAGACCATCGTATTTACTGGAAGTTCCAGCATAAGGATGTGGAAAGACCTTAGTACACGTTTCGCCGACCAACAGATAATCAATACGGGGTTTGGGGGTTCCCAAGCATCGGACCTAGATTATTTTCTGGATGAACTTGTGCTTCGGTACCAACCTGGAAAAGTCTTTATTTATGAGGGCGATAATGATATAGCGGCCAAAAAAAGGGCTAGGGAAATTATGGCCACCCTAAAGAACATCATCCAACGGATACGCTCCGTAGACGCCCGGACCAAAATCTACCTCATTGCCGCCAAACCCAGCTTGAGACGCTGGAAGTTAAGGGGCAAGTACAGACGTTTGAACCGGAAATTCAACCGTTTGGCCAAAAAGGATGCCCTCCTATATTTTGTGGATGTTTGGACCCCCATGCTGAATGGCAGGAAACTCAAACAGGATATCTTTATAGCGGACGGCCTGCACATGAATCCTAAGGGGTATGACATTTGGTATACGGCCATGAAAGAATTTGTAAACCCCTAAACAAAAAAGACCATGAAAACATCACACGTAACGAAATCATTGGTTATAGGCACCTTACTCTTAATGGCCTTAGGCTGCCAAAAAGAGGAAAAAAAGCGAATCCCCATGCCCACAACAGACCTCTCCTCGGCACCGCTAATGCCAAAGCCCATGAAGGTCACCTCCACAAATTCCGCTTTCGCCCTAGACCAGTTCACCGCCATTTACACGGCGGCGGAAGCTTCAGGTTTTGAGGAAGTGGCCCGCTACTTGGCAGAAAAACTAAAGGAAAAGATCGCTTTGGACATACCCGTGAACACCACCGGCAATAACACCATAGAAAGGGTCATCTACATCAACCAGGCCGATAGTTTGCAAAACAGTGCACCGGAAGCCTATCAGCTCTACATCAACCAAGATTCCGTCATTCTCAATGCCAATACCTCAGAGGGCGCTTTCAGAGGGATACAGACCTTGCGGCAATTGGTTCCGATGAAAAGCAACG